>NZ_JBNJQR010000004.1:0-429466 GCF_050113715.1 Brevibacillus ginsengisoli | reverse complement strand
GTATTAGGCACGCCGCCAGCGTTCGTCCTGAGCCAGGATCAAACTCTCCAATAAAGTTGAGTTGATTCTAAACTTCAAAACAGTTTTGCTTGGCTAGTGTTTGATTCACTAAACGTTTATTGTTCAGTTTTCAAAGAACATCACAGGTTATCTATTATAGCCCTTATCGCTATCAGTGTCAAACGTTTTTTTCGTTTCCCTCAGGCGACTTAATTAGAATAACACGCGTACTAGTATAAGTCAACCACTTTCTTATAAATTAATTTGGACATAAATAAAAAAAGATCGAGTCAACTCGATCTTTCATGCCTTATTCCTTATAGAATGACCGCTTATTAACTGATCACTCTTTTAATAGACAGACTACGATTGTCCGCAAGATTAATGATATCCCCGTTCGTTTCAACAAGTGGTCGCGTAGGGTAGTTACGATCCGTAAAAACGATCTTGCCAAGCGATCCATCACTTAATTCTACAACAGTCCCTACGGCAAATTGAGTAATACCATTCACGAAAGTATGAACAATGGTAGGATCAAGCTTCCCAAAGCTATCTTGCAGCAGTTGATCAACGACCTCATAAGGTGAAGCAGCCTGTTGATAAACGCGATTAGAGCACATCGCATGGTAAACATCGGCAACTGCCACGATTTTACTATATAAATGCAATTGATTTCCTTTGAGTCCCAGAGGGTATCCAGAGCCGTCTTCTCTTTCGTGGTGCTGCAGTGCTGCAAGAGCTACCCCTTCATTCAATCCTGGCGATGCTTTGATTAATTGATAGCCATATAGCGTGTGCTTCTTCATTTCTTCGAATTCGTTATAAGTTAACTTGCCTGGTTTCCAAAGAATTTTGGGATCTACTTTTGTTTTCCCAATATCCAACAAGGTTCCGGCTAAAGCAATTTGCATCCATTCTTTCTCGGGAACCTTCATCCACTTGGCGATTACATATGAAAAAACACCAACTGCAATGGAATGCTCATACGTATATGTATCAATATTGGCGACCTTGCTTAATGCCAACATAATATTAGGTTGATCCTGAACGTTCTGTAAAATCGGAGTAATAGCTTCCCTTACTTCCATTACCGGGATGTTTTGTCCACCCTGAACTTGTTGCAATAAATTTTTTAAGGAGTGAACAGCTTTATCATACTTTTGCTCAAAAGTTGATTTACCTTCTACCTTCTTCGCAGGTTTTTTCATGTCCGTTTTTTCCGCTTTTGACTCTTCATTCTTTTCAACTTTTCCAGCTTCAAGTTCTTCTACATCAACCTGTTCAATTTGGAAGGCCTCAAGAAACTCCATCTCGTTCTCTTGGATAACCGTACCTTTTGGGAAAAGTAGCCCACCAAGTGATGTATGCACTTCTTCAGCTAGAACCGCACCTAAAGAAAGGTGTTTAACCGTTACGATGGGCATGATTATCCTCCCGAATACACTCTATTACTATTTATACTACTCTTTTCCTTTTCAAGTGAAAAGTCCTATGTACCAGAACCGAAAAAAAGAGATGGCGGAATTCCACCATCTCTTCCATCATTATTCTGAATCGGAAGTCTCGTCAGATGCTGTCTGATCTGCATCTCCAGCCTCTGTTAAATCATTAGGCGCATCAATACCTTCAGTTTCACCATCTGGTTGATCGTTGGATTCCTCACTCATTTCTACGATGGCAATCGATCCGACTTCTTCATTCTCTCCCAGTCGAATTAATTTAACGCCCTGAGTGTAGCGACCCATTAACGAGATTCCTTTGATTTCTGTGCGAATAATAATACCTGATCCTGTGACAATCATCAGATCCTCGGTTTCTTCAACCATCTTCAGGCCAATCACTTGCCCGCTTCGTTCGGTCACGTTGTGGGTTTTAATCCCTTTACCGCCACGAGATTGGATCCGATACTCTTCGATTGGCGTGCGTTTTCCGTATCCTTTGGCTGTAACGATCAGTACATCCGCTCCAGGTTTTACAACATCCATGTCAATGACATCATCGTCTTCGTCAAGAGTGATACCTTTTACGCCAGTAGCAGTTCGGCCCATTGTGCGAACGTCGCTTTCCGGGAATCGCACAGACATCCCTTGCTTGGTTCCCATCATAATTTCCTGGTTACCGTCCGTTAAGCGAACAGCAATCAACTCATCATCTTCGCGCAGGTTTACTGCAAAGAGCCCACCTTTGCGGATATTTTCGAATGAGGAAAGATCCGTTTTCTTGACGATACCTTTTTTCGTGGCAAAGAACAGGCAGCGATCACCGCCAAAATCCTTCACCGGGATAACCGCGCTAACCTTTTCGCCTTTTTCGATTTGAATCAGGTTGATGATTGGCGTTCCCTTGGCGGTGCGGCTGAGATCAGGAATCTCGTAGCCTTTTACGCGGTATACCTTCCCTTTGCTTGTGAAGAACATGATCGTGTCATGCGAGTTGGTAATGTGCAACTGCTCGACAAAATCGTCATCCTTGGTGCCAGCACCTTGAACTCCGCGTCCTCCGCGTCTCTGACTCCGGTATGTCGTGGCAGGAAGCCGTTTAATATAACCGCCGTGGGTTAATGTGATCACGACATCCTCTTGAGGAATTAGGTCCGCATCCAAAATGCTGTCCTCATCAAACGTGATTTCTGTTCTCCGCTCATCGCCAAACTTATCACGAATCTCCAGAATTTCTTCACGAATAATAGCATAAATTCTGCCTTCATCCGCAAGAATAGCTTTTAATTCAGCGATTTTGGCGAGAAGTTCCTGATACTCGTTCTCGATCTTCTCACGTTCCAAGCCTGTGAGTCGTTGGAGACGCATATCGAGAATCGCTTGTGCCTGCTCATAACTTAACGCGTATTGTGTCATTAACCCTTCACGTGCTTCATCTGTTGTTCTAGATGAACGAATCAGGCTAATAATGGCGTCAATATGGTCAAGAGCTATACGCAAGCCTTCCAAAATATGTGCCCGCGCTTCGGCTTGTCTCAAATCGTACTCTGTTCTTCTGCGAACAATGACGCGTTGATGCTCTAAATAATAGAAGATGAGATCACGCAAATTAAGCACACGCGGACGGTTATCAACTAGAGCGAGCATGTTGACACCAAACGTGCTTTGTAATTGTGTATGCTTAAACAGGTTGTTCAGAACGACCTTAGGCACAACATCACGTCTTAATTCAATAACGATGCGCATACCTTTGCGGTCAGATTCATCGCGTAAGTCGGTAATTCCATCAATTTTTTTCTCACGAACAAGCTCGGCAATTTTTTCAACCAGTCTCGCTTTATTCACTTGGTAAGGAATCTCCGTCACAATAATGCGCGGTTTTCCTTTGACCTCTTCAATCAACGTTTTGGCGCGCATCACAATCGAGCCGCGGCCCGTTTCATAGGCACGACGAATGCCACTGTAACCCAAAATCTCGCCAGCAGTTGGGAAGTCAGGACCTTTTATGATTTTCATCAAATCCTGAATCGTAATATCCGGGTTGTCAATCATGGCGACTACCCCGTCAATTACTTCGCCCAAATTGTGTGGCGGAACATTCGTTGCCATCCCTACGGCAATCCCAGATGAACCGTTGACCAGCAGGTTAGGAAAACGGGACGGCAAAACAATCGGCTCTTCCTCGCGACCGTCATAGTTTGGAACAAAGTCTACTGTATCCTTGTCGATGTCACGCAATAAATCCAAAGTAATTTTGGACATTCTGGACTCGGTATAACGCATGGCGGCCGCAGGGTCACCGTCAACGGATCCGAAGTTTCCTTGTCCTTCTACAAGCATATAACGCATGTTGAAATCCTGCGCCATTCGAACCATCGTTTCATAGATTGCTGAGTCACCGTGCGGGTGGTATTTCGCCATGACTTCCCCGACCACGTTTGCGGATTTACGAAACCCTTTGTCAGGTGTTAACCCCATATCATGCATCGCATAGAGAACCCGACGATGAACTGGTTTCAATCCGTCACGAACATCTGGAAGCGCGCGGCTGACAATGACACTCATCGCATAGTCAATAAAGGAGTCCCGCATCTCCTGGCTTATATTAATTTTAGTTAATCGATCTTCTACCATAATGGATAACCCTCCAACTGGTTTTCGCAATACTTTATTATATCACATTGCGTTTATCTCGTCCAAATAGAGGAGTTTACTAGAATTAACCTCAGTTATTCGTCCCAGACCTTGTTTCCTCAATACCCAGTTTTCTTGCGACAAAGGCTGTCGTACTAGCTTGCAGTAAAATGGTTACCAGGATCGCCAGAAAAGTAACCGATGCGATAATGTCAGAATGAGGTAATCCTAACCCTGTAACCATTCCCGATAACGCCGCAGGAATAACCCCGGTCTCTCTGACCCAGCACATAAATAATCGCTCTTCCTTCTTCCATTCAGCTTTGCGGTCAGGAAGCGTACAGAGGTAGACGGTAAGCGGACGGGCAATCAGCATAAAAATGGCGACGACTAATAAGCCGCTCCAGAGATATTTCATAATCGCCCCAAGGTCAACTTGACTACCCAATAGAATAAAGATCAGCATCCGCATCTTCAGCGTTAAATTATCGATCAGATGATTCATTTCATCTTGCTTTTCCTCCATACCAAATCCAAACAAATAAGTATTTCCCCAAACAAGCCCGGCAACAAAAGTCGCCATAAATCCACTCACATGAATGGATTCACCAATGAGATAAGGAGCAACAGCAGCCACAATCATGAAAATAGCCGTGTACTCTTGAAAAAATCCAAACCGGGAATGGGCAACCAGGTAAGAAATGATGCCCCCTATGAGCAATCCAACCAATATTCCCCCTAAGGAGACCTTCAAAAAGTCTACAACCGCATGACCCAAGGAGAAACTCTCTGTCCCCATCGCAACCGCCAACACCGAAAAAGTAATGATCGAGCCCGTCGCATCGTTAAATGCCGATTCGCTTTCCACTGTTTCTTTTACCTTTTTACGGATATGTACCTGCTTAAAAACAGGAATTAGTGTAGCCGGATCAGTGGATGCGATAATGCTTGCTAAAAGAATCGCATACACCCATGGAAGGTGAAACAGCCAAACAGCTGAAGCTGCCACCACTGCCGCCGTTATGAACACTCCCGGAATACTAAGAAGAACAACGGAAAGCCATACCTTCTTGAGCGTCTCAATTCGAATCAGCCTTCCCCCGTCAAATAAAATCAGGGTAGCCCCTAGCGTCAAAATAAACTGATTCGTAAACGATCGGCTCGTTTCCGAAATGAGGTGTACGCCTTGCCCCAAAATAATCCCTACGATCAGGAATAGAACGACGTCAGGCAGCTTTAATATACTCGAAAGCTTCCCGGCCAAAATTCCAAAAGTAAGAATCGCTACAATCAAAAAAAGAGCATGGTGCACTAACTCTGTGATATTCTCCAACTCTGCTCCCTCCAATGGATAACTAACATGATTTTCCTGTATTCATCTTACCAGAAAGACTGTTCAACTCCAAAATTGCCCAATAAAAAAGAGCACAACCACAAGAAACGAAGTTGTACTCTCCAGATTATAAAATTCAACTGACACCCTTCAGCAAACCGATACAGATTAACATCACAGGCGGCAACCAGGTTAAACTTTGAAACCACCTGAACTTCTCAAAACGTCTTCCCAACATCAATCCGAAGAAAAGAAGAAAAGCGCTCGTCACGGCTACGAAGCTCGCCGTTAACAACGGAGGGTAACCCAATAAAGCAAAACTGATCCCCGCTCCAAAAGCGTCCAGGGATAAGGCTAATCCAAGAGTGACAGCCTCCCAACCCGAGATATGTCCTGATTGATCCGAGTCAGCGTAAGACGGGTCCCTCAGGATTTGAATAATCAACCCAAAAATGCGAATTTGAGTCATCGGATGTTCACTTGGTTGTTTTTTTGTACCGGGCAACTCCTCTTTTTTGTCTTTGGAAAAATACATTCTCCAAAGCGTGATAAAACCGATCAAGATGAGTATACTGGCTCCTAATTTCTGACTCATGGCAGGTGTTATCCAATGGAGAAAGGTATTTCCCACGGTCATAACGGAAAACACAACGGTCATCGAGCAAAAACCAATCACACATAAAGAGTGAAGCGGGATGTTCATTCGACGCAACCCGTACGTAACACCAACACTTAACCCATCTAAACCGATCGCAACGGAGAGAATTAAGAGTGATATCCACCCACCCATCATCACATCACCTCTGCTTCAGTCCTTCCTAGCATATGTAGGTACGAAAAGATGTGTTATTCATGTATATCCGGTCAAGAAAATGCAAAAAAGGGAAAAGGATTCTTGATCCTTTTCCCCTTCATACGTGGTAGCTTGATAACCTTTACGCAGGTACCACTGCATCATTCAAATAATTATCCAATTCAGTGAGATACTTCGCTTTTGTTTCTTCAGTCCAGCCCAGTTTCTCGGCCATCAATTGAACAACAGCCATCTTCCATTTCTCTACGAAGTGAATATCAAAGAACAAAGCGCCTGTACGTCTGATAAAGAAGTCAACCGGCTTCATCACCATCTCGTTTTCTAATCCGTAGATCAGAGACGCGTACACATCAATTGGAAGTCCGGCAGCTTCTGCGGCAGCTTTCTGGGTATCCACTATGAAAAATACCTGATCAACATTGGAACCATACCATCTGACCAAACGTTCCGCCTGCTCTTGCGTCAATCCTTTTCCTACCCCTTGCTTCGCCCTTGCCATAATAAACGCCGGGTAGTTGGCACTTCCGCCTACGTCCCCACCCGAAATCGGAAGCTGCTTAGTCATGCAGCCTTTGAATGGTCCCATTCCCGCTTGCTGAAGCAGAGAAGCTACCAAATCTACTACGGTTTCCGCCATTTTGCGATACCCTGTCAATTTTCCTCCAGCAATCGTAATCAAGCCAGATTGAGACTGCCAGATCTCATCTTTGCGAGAGATTTCGGAAGCGGATTTCCCCTCTTCATAAATGAGTGGACGTACTCCGGCCCAACTGGACTCGATATCCTCCGGCTGAATTTTTACTTCAGGGAACATGAAATTGATGGCGTTAATCACATAAGCGCGATCCTCTTTTGTCATTCGTGGATGAACCATGTCTTCTTTATAAAATGTATCCGTTGTTCCTACATAAGTTTTCTCGCCGCGTGGAATCGCAAACACCATTCGGCCATCAGGAGTGTCAAAGTAAACAGCCTGATGCAGCGGGAAACGCTTGCGATCAATGACCAAGTGAACCCCTTTGGATAGCTGCAGGACTTTTCCTCGCTTGGAATTGTCCTTTTCCCGTAAGGTATCTACCCAAGGGCCGGCTGCATTCACAATTTTTTTGCCATACATGCAGTAAGTCTCGCCACTCAATAGATCGGTGACCTTAACCCCTATCACTTTTCCATCACGATAAATAAAATCTTCTACCTTGGTGTAGTTAAGGGCGGTCGCACCATGAGCTACAGCGGCTTTCATGACCTCAATTGTCAGCCTTGCGTCATCGGTACGATACTCCACATAATAACCGCCCCCAAGAAGTCCATCTGTTTTCAGTAACGGCTCTTTTTGAAGCGTCTGTTGCTGGTTCAACATTTTACGGCGTTCGTTTCCTTTTACGTTGGCCAAGAAGTCGTATACTTTCAACCCAATGGATGTGCTGAATTTCCCAAATGTTCCGCCTTTATGAATGGGAAGAAGCATCCATTCAGGTGTTGTTACATGTGGCCCGTTTTCGTACACAACGGCCCGTTCCTTTCCCACTTCAGCTACCATTTTCACTTCAAACTGCTTCAGATAGCGAAGGCCACCGTGCACTAGCTTCGTCGAACGGCTGGAGGTTCCCGCAGCAAAGTCCTGCATCTCAACCAGCCCGGTTTTCAAGCCGCGTGTTGTCGCGTCGAGCGCTATACCCGCTCCGGTAATCCCTCCACCTATAATTAACACGTCAAACGTAGCATCCTTCATGGACTGAACCACTTTTTGTCTCTTTAAACCTGAAAACGAATCCATATCTCTTCCTCCATTCGAGCAATAGAGATAAACAAAACGGTCATGACCGTTTTGTTTTACCGCCCTGCGGCTACATCTCAGCATTATGAAAAACGTCGAGACGTTTTTCACAGAAAAAAGAGACCACAACGACACTATAGCAATGGCTATAATGCTTTGTGGTCTCTCCAGATCTCCAGACTAATTATTAACTTAGTTTTATTCTAACACAAAACATTATTATTTAAAAGCCATTGTGGCGCGCACCGCTTTTTTCCAACCGCTGTAGAGCTCATCGCGTTTGTCATCAGACATGGTTGGTTCAAATTGACGGTCGATATTCCACTGTTGGGCAATTTCGGATTTGTCTTTCCAATAGCCAACAGCTAAACCAGCCAAATATGCGGCACCCAATGCGGTTGTCTCATTGACGACAGGACGATCAACTGGAACGCCCAGGATATTGCTTTGGAATTCCATCAAGAAGTTGTTTTTAACCGCTCCGCCGTCAACGCGCAACGCTTTCAACGAAATTCCGGAGTCAGCTTCCATCGCAGCCAATACATCTTTGGTTTGATAAGCCAAAGATTCCAAGGTAGCGCGAACGAAGTGTTCTTTGCTCGTACCGCGAGTTAAGCCAAATACAGCCCCTCTAACTTCACTGTCCCAATACGGAGTACCCAATCCAACGAATGCTGGAACGACATACACGCCATCAGTGGAATCTACACGAGTTGCATAGGCTTCGCTTTCTTTGGCATCTTTGAACATGCGAAGTCCGTCACGCAGCCATTGGATAGCAGAACCCGCAATGAAGATACTTCCTTCCAAGGCGTATTCTACCTTGCCATCGATGCCCCAAGCGATTGTAGTCAGCAAACCGTGTTTGGAGGTTACCAGTTTCTCGCCCGTATTCATCAACATGAAGCAACCGGTACCATATGTATTTTTCGCCATACCAGTCTCAAAGCACGCTTGACCGAAGAGTGCAGCCTGTTGGTCACCAGCAGCTCCGGCAATTGGAACTTGTTGACCAAAGAAATGGGTTTCGTCTGTGTAGCCATATACTTCAGAAGATGGTTTAACTTCTGGAAGCATGGATGCAGGTACTCCCAGAATATCAAGCAATTCTTTATCCCATTGCAAATCGTGAATGTTGTACATAAGGGTACGGGAAGCATTGGAGTAATCAGTTACATGTGTACGTCCAGCAGTCAGTCGCCAAATAATCCATGTATCGATTGTACCGAAAAGGAGATCTCCTCGTTCAGCTTTCTCTCTTGCTCCTTCTACATTGTCCAAGATCCATTTTACTTTGGTTCCAGAGAAGTAGGCGTCAATCAACAGGCCTGTTTTACTGCGAAACTTCTCATCCAGCCCTTTTTCTTTCAATTCGTTACAAATATCGCTGGTTTGACGAGATTGCCACACAATAGCGTTATAAACAGGTTTTCCGGTATGTTTATCCCAAACAACTGTGGTTTCGCGTTGGTTGGTAATCCCGATTGCTGCCACTTGTTCTGGTCTGATATCCGCTTCACTTAAGCAAGTCGCAATAACACCAAGGATTGAGCCCCAAATTTCGGCTGCATTGTGCTCTACCCAACCTGGTTTAGGGAAGTACTGTGGAAACTCTTGTTGAGCTGTGTGTACAATTTGGCCGCTTTTATTGAACAGAATCGCACGTGAGCTTGTTGTTCCTTGATCCAAAGATAAAATGTACTTTTCCATGTAAATCCGCTCCCCTTGTATTTATTTAAGCTGCTACTTTTTTGCTGGTTTGTTTAGAGTTTCCTTTATTTGACACATAAGCAATTAACAATACGACTACCATTACGGCAAGAACAACCCAAAGAGATGAAGTTGCTTCCCCTTTGAACACGGCTTTGTAGAACAATCCGCCAAAAGATCCTCCGAGAATTGGTCCAACTACAGGAATCCACGCATATCCCCAGTTAGAAGAACCTTTACCTGGGATCGGCAAGAAGAAGTGAGCCAAACGAGGACCCAAATCACGGGCAGGGTTGATCGCATAACCAGTTGTACCACCCAAAGAAAGACCGATACTGATAATCAAAAAGCCAACAATAAAAGGATTAAGTCCATCTGTAAATTTATTTGCGCCAATCGCTAAAATTCCAACTACAAGAACAAAAGTACCGATAATTTCACTTAACAAGTTGGTAAATACATTAGGAATTGCAGGTCCGGTAGCAAATACGCCTAATTTGGTTCCAGCATCCTCTGTTTCTTTCCAGTGAGGGAGATAA
This sequence comes from Brevibacillus ginsengisoli, assembly GCF_050113715.1. Lineage (NCBI taxonomy): Bacteria > Bacillati > Bacillota > Bacilli > Caryophanales > Paenibacillaceae > Brevibacillus > Brevibacillus ginsengisoli. The sequence continues at coordinate 419,220 of NZ_JBNJQR010000004.1, read as the reverse complement.
TGCAGATAAACAAGCGTTGCCCCAATCATTGCACCAATAAATTGTCCAAGAATATAGCTCGGAACCTTTTCCCAAGGGAAGCTTCCCATAAACGCCAACCCTAATGTGAGCGCTGGATTCAGGTGAGCGCCACTAAAAGATCCAACAGAATAAGCGGCTACTGCAACTGCCAAACCCCATCCCATTGTGATGACGATCCAGCCGGAGCTATTTGCAAAAGATTTCTTCAACGAAACCCCTGCACAAACCCCGCCCCCTAAAAGAATCAGAATTGCCGTTCCTACGACCTCTCCCCAAAAAGCGGACATTCACATCGACCTCCGAAGTGTTTGACTAGGTGTCAAAAAGAAAAGGAGACTCACACAAAAAGCAACCTCTCAAATGAGAAGAACCTTTTGGTGAATCTCCATATCTCCGTCACCTGTATTAACTTAAGACTTATACTATTGCATAATGAAAGCGTTGTCAACCCTTATATTTCATAATCATTAAAGTGTTGCCACAAATCGTGATTGGAGGTTGTGATCGCTGTTGCACCCGCTTTTATCGCCTGCTCCACATCGGAAACCGTGCGAATCAGTCCACCCGCCCAAATGGGGATTCTGGTATGTTCACAGACTTCCGCAATAATGTTGGGCATTGCCCCTGGAAGCACTTCAATAAAATCTGGCTGCGTTTTCTCCAATAACGCGTAGCTTTTCTGCAACGCATTGGTATCTAAGAGAAAGATACGCTGGATCGCTAACACGCCTTTTTGTTTGGCCTTCAGAATCACACTGGTTCTGGTAGAAATCAGTCCGTACGGCTTAATCTCCTGGCACAGATACTCGGTCGCATATTCATCATTTTTCAGACCTTGAATGAGGTCGGCGTGCAGAAACATTTTTTTATTTTCGCGATTGGCTGTTGCGTACACACTTTTTAGCTGCCCGATATGTGTATCAAGAAACACTCCGTATTCGTAATTGCTTTTTAATATCTTTTCAAAGTCCTTCATGTGTCTGGCTGCCGGCAAAATCACTTGTCCATGAAAGCTCACAAACATCCCTCCTAAGAAAACAACAAACCTTTCATTCTCCAATTCGGTTCAAAATTCCTTTAACATCCGCCGTAAAAATCCAATGCGTGAGCACACCTGCAATCAGCCCCCAGAATGCGGCTCCAATTCCGGCAATGGAAATTCCCGATATGGTGACAAGAAACGTAATGAGGGCGCTCTCTTTTTGCAAGCCTTCCATAGCGGAAGAAAGACTAGAACTTAAGGACGCGAATAAGGCCAATCCGGCAATGGCTGCAATCAATTCCTTGGGAAAAGCCGAAAAAATCGATGCGATTGCCGCACCCATAATCCCATATAACAGATAAAAGCCACCGCACGCAATCCCGGCAATGTAGCGCTTGGAAGAGTCGATATGCGCTTCTTCCCCTGTGCAGATCGCTGCGGTAATTGCCGCTAAGTTAATCCCATGAGCACCGAATGGCGCAAGAAGAAGTGAGGCGATTCCAGTGGTTGCAATTAAAGGATTAGCCGGCGTCTGATATCCATCTGCCCGTAGGACACCGATACCCGTCGCGTTTTGGGACGCCATCGTTACAATACATAAGGGGATTCCTAAGCCAATGATTGCGTCCCACGAAAAGGTCGGAGTGGTTAGAATCGGTTTTACAATCGTCATGTCAATTCCGCCAAAATTTAGTCGATGAAGGCTATAGGCAATCAGTAGACCAACAAATAAAGTACTAATGACTGCGAAACGTGGTGACCAACGCTTGAAAGCCAGATAACATACGATCATTGGTACGACTAGGACGGGTAATTCCTTCATTGAAACAAATACTTCAATTCCAAACTTCAATAAGATTCCCGCCAACATCGCTGCGACAATCGGGTAAGGAATTCTCTTCATGATAGCGGAGAAAAGACCCGATACACCTAATAACGTGATAATTATCGCGGAAACGATGAATGAACCAATGGCATCGGAATAAGAATAAGACCCCCAACTGGACACGAGCAAGACAGAACCAGGAGTGGACCAAGCCGTAATAACAGGCGCCTTGAACCATATACTGAGAAGAATACAGGTGAGACCACTACCAAATGATATTGCCCAAATCCAAGAAGAAAGTTGAGCATCACTTAGATTTGCTGCCTTGGCAGCCTGAAAAACGATAAGCAAAGGTCCTGCGTACGAAACCATCGTGGCGATGAACCCCACAATTATCGCTGAAATGGATGTATCTTCTCTTATTCTACTGATTGATGCATGCAATTGAATATCTCTTTGACTTGTCATTATTCTCTCTCTCCCGAATTAGTCTATTCTATTTTTGTCTTTTCTTTTTCATTTTATCTGAAATAGACTAAAAATTGCACCTTTTCTGTCTAGTTTGCTCTTCCTAATGGAACTGAGAAGACAAAAAAATAAGGAAACCAGCTGAGCTAAGCTGGCATCCTTATTTTTTTCATCCTGTTGTATAGCAACAAGGTTGGGGCTACTTATTTTTATTTTTTTCTATTTGTTGATCCGATACGACAAGCACATCCATATGCCGCACTTCCCGAAGGAGTCTCTGAACAACTGAGCCTTTGCAAATTTCTTCCCAGCGTGTACGAGCAGAGTGTCCGATAATCACCTGTGTCGCATTTTTCGACTTCATTTGATCGGCAAGCTCTCGGAAGACCTTCCTTCGATCGGATACCTTATACACCTCAAATATTCCGCCAAGCCGTTCGGTTAATGCTTTTAATTTTACAAGCTGCTGCTCTTCCCCTGAGGTAAGCGGTTCATGGTCCTGTACATAAGCAGCATACCAGACAGCTTTCAAACGATAAGCAATACGAAACCCTCTTCGAATCATGCGCTCGCTATCCTGGCGAAGATTTACGCAGACAAAGATGCTTTCTTCCTGACGCCAAGGCCCTCTCAGATTCCGTTTCCTCTCCCATGATTCCAAGCGTTCATCTACATCATCTGCCACTTCCCGTAAAGCAAGCTCGCGCAACGCGATCAAGTTGCCTGTCTTAAAAAAATGATTTAACGCTTGCTCAATCTTATTCGCCGTATAGATATTTCCCTCACGCATCCTTTCGCGTAGCGCTTTTGGCGAGATATCAACTAGCTCAATTTCGTCGGCCTGGTGCAAGAGATGATCAGGCACGGTCTCCCTTACCCGTACGCCGGTGATTTGTTCTACACTGTCATTTAGGCTCTCCAAATGCTGTATATTCATTGTTGAAATCACCGAAATTCCCGCTTCTAAAATCCTCTGCACATCCTCATATCTCTTCTCATAATAGCTTCCCGGCACATTCGTGTGGGCTAGTTCATCGACTAGGACCACTTCCGGATCGCGAAGAATAATGGCTTTTGTGTCCATCTCTTCTAGGATGACGTTCTTATAATGGATTTTCTTCCGAGGGATGATCTCCAATTCATCAATTTGCTCAGCTGTTTCTTTACGACCATGTGTCTCTAGTAAGCCAATGACAACATCAATTCCTTTTTTCTTCAGTTCGTTGGCCTCTCGAAGCATCGTGTAGGTCTTACCGACACCGGGTGCTGCCCCAATATAAACTTTTAAAGTTCCGCGTCTAATCTTCCCAATCTCTTGTTCCATTTCTTCCTGGGTGAGCCGTCTGTACGGATTCGGTGTCCCTTTGATATGTTTAGCTGGCAGGACTCTCTCTCCATCACGCTCTGACCTGTCCGCAACAATCAGGACATCCATATTCCGTGTCATCCGAAGAATCCGATTAATGATGGAACCACGGACGATTTCTTCCCACCTGGTACGTTTGGACTGTCCCAATACAATTCTCGTGATATTTTTCTCAATGGCATAATCGATTAATTCTTTCGCAACGTCTGTTTCTTTCGCTAATGGTTTTTCCTCAAATTCTCCGCCAACCTTTTCGACCAGCTTCATAATGGATCGCCGAAACGTCGCTTCTTCCTTGGAAAGCTTTTGATCATCCCGACGAAAACAGACAACGAGCAATTCTCCCCCTAATCGTTTGGCAACCTGTTGACCCCTACGGATCAGAATCGAACCATTCCAATGATATTGGGCAGAAACCAAAATTCTTTCCGTTGCTCCTGACGGCCCGATCATCCCATGCTTCTCTCGATATTCATCTAACGCTTCGTTTACTTCACCCGCGACAAAACGTAAAGATAATTCTCGCAGTACGGCAAGGTTATTGCGGCGAAACAGTTTTTCTGTTCCTCGCTTTTCTTCATGACGAGTACTAATGGCTCCTTCTTGAATACGTTTGAGAATGGCTTCCGGGGTGACATCCAACAGTTTGACTTCGTTGGCCAAAGCTAAGGTGCCTTCCGGTACACAATGGTCTACTTGCACCTGAACGCCCATGATTTTCTCGGCGATCTCTTTGACACCAGCTAACTCATAAATGTTAATCGTCGTAATCACACTAATATTGTGACTGAGCAAATAATTCACATCGTCCAATCGAGTGGCTCGTGGAGAATCCGCTCGGTTGCGATGGGCAAGGGCGTCAACTAAAACCACCTCAGGATCACGCTCGATAATTGCCTCTATGTCTAAGTCCTGTCGTTCAACCCCATGATCATTCCAGACGATGGGAGGGATCACTTCCAAATCGCCTACTAGTTCATGTGTCTTAGACCGATTGGGACCACTTACACCACCAACCACTACATCAATTCCACGCTTCTTTAATCCTTTTCCTTCCAACAACAGATGATAGGTTTTGCCCGAACCGCTGACGGCACCAACGATAATTTTAAGATGTCCTTGATGCATCTTGGAAATGGAGAGCAGAATCTCTTCCGGTGTTTTTCTGCGGAATTGATCGGACGACATACACGAACTCCTCTCAAAAAGAAAAATGGCAAAAAGGAGAGACGAATCTCTCCCCATTTCTAGCTATCTCAATTGGTCCAAAGCGAGATTAAGCTCTAAGACATTCACTCTTGGCTCGCCAAAAATACCAAATTGCCGTCCCTCTGTCTGTTGATCAACTAGCGCTTCGATTTTGGCAGCATCCATTCCTCTTGCCTTGGCAATTCGAGAAATTTGAATTTTGGCCGATTGCGGTGAAATGTGCGGATCAAGTCCCGAAGCAGAGTTGGTTAAGAGATCGGCTGGAATCTCTTCTTTTTTGACAGTTGGATTTGCGGCCAAAAAAGCTTCGATGTCCTTTTGCGTTCTCTCGATCAGCGCTGGATTAGAAGGGGCGTAGTTATTGGAACCCGAACCTGCAGCATTGTTATCGATTGAGGAAATGCGCCCCTGAAAATATTTGGGGTCATGGAATGTTTGACCAATTAATTCTGAGCCAATTGTTTTTCCGTTTTGGTCAGTGATCAGGCTGCCGTTTGCTTTTGCTGGCATGATCAGCTGTGAAATTCCTGTCATCGCAAGCGGATAGGCAATACCACAGATCACTATCAATACAAGTATGAACCGTACATTTTTTAACATAGGTTTCACCTTTACCTTCTCATGATTTACACTAGGCCGAATAGTACAAGCATTACATCAATGATTTTGATTCCGATAAATGGAACGATCACTCCGCCTAGGCCATAAATGAACAGGTTTCGCGTCAACAGCTTGGTTGCGCTCATTGGAATGTATTTGACACCCTTCATGGCAAGTGGAATTAGAATCGGAATAATAATCGCATTGAAGATTAATGCGGACAAGATAGCGCTTTGCGGTGTCGCCAGCCCCATGATGTTTAAAGCTTTCATCTGTGGGATGGCTAACATGAACATCGCTGGAATTATCGCAAAGTATTTGGCCACATCGTTCGCGATACTAAACGTCGTGAGAGCTCCACGAGTCATGAGAAGCTGTTTGCCAATGGCCACAACTTCAATGATTTTCGTTGGGTCAGAATCGAGATCCACCATGTTGGCAGCCTCTTTAGCGGCTACTGTACCGCTATTCATGGCAAGACCCACGTCGGCTTGGGCAAGAGCAGGAGCGTCGTTCGTACCGTCTCCTGTCATGGCAACCAATTTTCCTGCCGCCTGTTCGCGGCGAATTACCGCAATCTTATCTTCTGGTTTCGCTTCAGCAATAAAATCATCCACACCCGCTTCACGAGCAATTGTAGCGGCTGTCAGCGGGTTATCACCGGTACACATGATCGTCCGGATTCCCATTCTACGTAGCTCGTCAAAGCGCTCCTTCATACCAGGCTTTACGGTATCCTTCAGATAGATTAATCCCAAGATGCGATTTCCATCTGCTACTGCAAGAGGTGTACCGCCATCTGTAGCAATCTGTTTGCTTTTCTCCTCAAGGTCGGCAGGGATCACACCACCTTGTTGGGTTACATATTCTTTAATGGCGTCTACAGCACCTTTGCGGACTTTTTGGCCATCAGCGAAATCCGTACCACTCATTCGTGTCTCCGCCTTAAACTCAATTCCTTCCGACCCTTGAACCTGTAGTTCAGATTCGGGAACACCCAGTCTTTTTGCCAGTTCGATGACAGAGCGGCCTTCAGGTGTTTCATCATGCAGAGAGCTCCTGAGAGCCATACGATTCAATTCCTCTGCTTCTGCATTTCCCACTGGTACGAATGACGCAGCCATACGATTTCCGAATGTAATGGTTCCTGTTTTATCCAAAATGATGGTATTAATATCACCAGCCGCTTCAACAGCTTTACCTGACATCGCTATGACATTAAATTGAGTGACCCGGTCCATTCCGGCAATCCCGATGGCGGACAATAAACCACCAATGGTTGTCGGGATCAAGCAAACCAGCAAGGCGACAAGCGTTGCAATCGGGATGCTGGCATTCACATATGCCGCGATCGGCTCTAGTGACGTACAAACAATCAAGAAGATGAGCGTCAAGCTGACCAGTAATGTGTTCAGTGCGATCTCGTTAGGGGTTTTTTGACGTTCCGCCCCTTCTACCAGGCTGATCATTCGATCCAAGAAGGACTCCCCTGGATCAGTCGTCACTCTGATCTTAATCTGGTCACTAATGACACGAGTTCCACCTGTAACCGAGCTGAAATCCCCACCCGCTTCTTTAATCACCGGAGCCGATTCTCCAGTGATCGCCGATTCATCTACTGCTGCCACGCCTTCAATAATTTCCCCGTCACTTGGAATCAACTCATTCGTATCAACCAGGACGATGTCACCTTTACGTAAATTGGTAGAGCTTACTGTTTTAATCGATCCATCTTTCTGGATCACTTTTGCTTGAGTATCTTGTTTGGTTTTTTTCAGACTGGCGGCTTGCGCTTTCCCGCGCCCTTCCGCCAACGCTTCCGCGAAATTGGCAAACAGAATGGTTACAAATAAAATCGCACTAACGATTCCGTTGTAGACAGGATTGGCTTGTGTGCCAAACCATCCAGGAAAGACCGTCAGAATCAGTGTTACGATAAAACCAACTTCCACCACGAACATGACGGGATTTTTAGCCATGGTACGAGGATTCAGCTTTTTAAATGAGTCTAGTATTGCTTCCTTGATCAACTCTTGGTTAAGCGCGGATTTGCGCGATGTACTCATAGGTATAGCTCCTTTACTCCTGTATTAACGAATCGTCAACCATTCGGCTATCGGTCCTAAGGCTATGACTGGGAAGAAGGTCAACGCTCCTACGATCAAGACAGTTGCCACGAGGATCACCAAAAAGGTACTATTGTCTGTTCTAAATGTACCAATTGTCTCAGGAACAGGAGTCTTCGCCTTTAGTGATCCGGCAACAGCCAACATAGCAATAATGGAGATATATCGACCCATCAGCATCACTAATCCCGTAGAGAGATTCCAGAAAGGAGTGTTATCTCCCAAGCCTTCAAATCCAGAGCCGTTATTCGCCGCCGAAGAAGTAAATTCATAAACAACTTGTGATATGCCGTGGAATCCCGGGTTTGATATAGCAGAAGAGCCCATTTGAGTAACCAAAGCGATTGCGCTCGGAGCCAAAATAATGAATGGATGGACAAGAATCGTAATGGCGATTAATTTCATTTCTTTGCCTTCAATCTTCCTGCCCAAAAACTCAGGGGTTCTCCCTACCATTAGTCCCGCCAGAAACACAGCTAGAATGGCGTACATCAAAATGTTGATCGTTCCAACCCCGTCTCCACCAAAGATACAGTTGAGCATCATTTGACCGAGTGGAACAATTCCACCTAGCGGAGTTAAGGTGTCATGCATATTATTGACGGAACCTGTCGTAGCTGCAGTGGTGACGGTCGTGAACAATGCGCTTTGGGCTATACCAATACGAACTTCTTTCCCTTCCATGCTGCCCATCGATTGTGATAATCCTGCCTTAGCCAGCGCAGGGTTTCCGTTTATTTCACTGACATAAGCCGTTGTCAAAAAGGCTACGAACATCAGTCCCATCGACGCGAAAATAATCCATCCATGCTTCCGATTACGCGTCATCGCCCCAAAAGCAAACGGTAAAGAAGCGGGCAACAAGAACATGGAGAGAATTTCGAGCACGTTGCTAAACGGTGTAGGATTCTCAAACGGATGAGCTGAGTTAGCGCCAAAGAATCCTCCACCGTTCGTTCCCAAATGCTTAATAGATTCCAAAGAAGCGACTGGACCTCGAGCGATTAATTGCTGTGTCCCTTCCACAGTTGTTGCCGAAGCTGTAGGGGCCAATGTTTGCGGTACGCCCTGGGCAACCAGAACCAAGGTAACTACTATCGATAGAGGTAATAAGATACGAGTAATAGCACGAGTTAGATCGATATAGAAGTTACCCAAGCTTTTCTGGCCGGTTATCCCACGGAAAAAGGCAACAGCTGCTGCAAGACCGGTAGCGGGTGTAGCAAACATCAAGAACATGATGACCATCATTTGTGATAAATACGATAACCCCGATTCCCCGCTATAATGCTGCAGGTTCGTGTTCGTCAAAAAACTAATGGCCGTGTTAAACGTCAACAGCGGATCCATTCCGGCTATTTGACTTGGATTACCTGGCAGAATTCCTTGTAACCGCAGGATCAGGTAAGCAATCAGAACCATTACGAGATTGCTGAGGAGCAGCGCTTTCGCATACTCTTTCCACGTCATCTCATTTTTTTTAATGCCCGCCAGCCTATAGATTCCATTCTCAATTCCGCCAAACACTCTATCTAGTCCAGTTGCCTCAAGCGAGAATGCCGAGGCAATATACCGCCCCATTGGAATAGCCAACACGAGAAGCAAGCTCAAAACAACTGCTATTTGTATAAAGTCCACAGTGGGTTCCTCCTTCAATAAACACAGAAGACATTAATACTTTTCAGGATGAATCAACGCGTCTACCAAGTAGATCGATAGGCCGGCAACAATGATTAGCAAGAGGATCATTACTTTTTGCCTCCCTGTTCATCAATGACCTTGTCGCAAAAATTTACCGTTAAATAAAATATTCCGAAACAACCTAGTATTAGTGCTACGGAGATGATATCCATACCGCTCTCCTCCTTATTCAATAGTTAAAATCGCTAAATCCCCCAGATTTTCGTTTTACCCATAGCCGCTTTTACATACGTATCTGTCACCCTCCTACACCACTCAAACAAAGCCTGATGAGCAAAAATGCCATTTTAGAGCGAAAAAAAATAGACCAAATCATACTCTTACCCCGAATTGAATCAATGAATAGAGACTCCCCACACAGAAGGAGATTAGGCTCCTCCCTTATGGCGAACTTATTCATGAATTCAACTGCCGGAGAAAAAGTACTCATTGGTCTACCTAACGCCCAGCCAGCACGTGTGCCCTCTTTGCGTTCCGTCTCCCTGTACTCATTCAGGAACAGTTGCTATTGAATTGCAAACGAAAAAGACCTGCAAAAATCATTCGAGAAATTCATTCCTACTGTCTGAAGACAACAAAAAAGACCTTCTCGATTCAGGCGGTCTTATGACCTCCCTCGCTTTAGCCGACGAAGTTAGCTGACGGGTAGGATGGCGAAAGAGCTTTCTCATCCCTTCTACAACAATCATAGAATTAACCCCAAAAAATTGGTTCCTCCGCTCCCGAGTGCCTCGGGATTAAGCCGGTTTGCAGTTTTTATTGCGTTTGATGAAACTTATTATATTCTCCCCTTAAATAAAAGTGAAATAATGAAAACGCCGAAAACAAACCAATTTCAGTCTTTTTTAAACCAAAACAGCGTTTATTATTCATTCTCTTATGCTTGTAATGTTTTTCTTCTATTTTCTAATCCTTACAGTTATTAAATGGTAAACCATTGCCCTGCTTTCATGCCATTACTTCGATCCGGTTGTCTTGATTTACAAAAGGATAGGACCCAATCATCCTGTACAGATGATTGGGTCCTATGGTTTTACTTCAGGATGAACAACCAGAAGAGAATGGCGACAATGAACCGATAGTAGGCAAAAGCGCTCAGTTTTAATTTCTCCAGTAACTTAAGGAAAGTGACAACTGCTAGCAAGGCAACGATAAAGGACACAAAGAAACCTATCAAGAAGAAAACAAGGTCATCCATCGAAAGTAGTTTGTAAGACTTGAGAAGATCATAGCCGCTCGCTGCAATCATCATAGGTATAGCGATCAGAAAAGAAAAGTTTGCTGCCGTCTTATGATTGGTTCCAACTAACAAGCCACCCGCGATCGTCGCGCCAGAACGAGAGAAGCCTGGCCAAAGGGCTAAGCACTGAAATAACCCAATCGAAAATGCTTGTTTGTAGCTCAAATCATCAATGGTGTCTGTTTGCACCGGCACATGGCGTTTTTCCGCATAAATCATAAACAAGCCACCGACCACCAAACCGATTAGGACAGTGTAAGGGGAGAAAAGATAGTTTTTAATCACCTTATGAAGTAACAATCCCAAAATCATCGCCGGAAGAATAGCAACGATAATATGCTTCAGGTTCAGGTTTGAACTTGATGACTTTTTAAAACTGAGAAGACTCATGATTCGGTTCCAATAAAGAATGACAACTGCCAGTATTGCTCCTAATTGGATGATGATTTCAAATGTTTCAGCTTTTGGCCCCTCGAATTTCATCAATTCACCGGCAAGTATCAAGTGACCCGTTGAGGATACTGGTAAAAACTCTGTAAGTCCCTCGACAATTCCTTGAACTACAGCAATCCAATAATCATGCATCCGACATATCTCTCCCTTTCAACCTACGTTAAATCTTATAAGGACACTATACGTCCAATATTATAGTTGGTAGATTCAATTAAATCATCAATTTCATGTTAAGAAATATCGATCTGTTTTATTTCTATTTTGGCGTAACCTGTTCACTTAATTGATCCAAGCGAGTGACAATCTCAGATGATAAGAGTTGTATATCTTGGTATAGACGACGCGCTTCCTCTTCATCCTGTTTATTAAATGCCACTATTGCTTTAGCGCAAGTTTCATGAAATAGCCTGTGAGGTTCCTCAACCGATTGAAAGATACTGTTTTGCCCTAATCGTTCGCTGCCTTTTCCATAATACCATTTACCTAAACGACAAATGGTATGGTCTTTAACCGTATCGCTTTGTAAAGTGATTCTCCCAAGTAACATATTCTCTAAGCGCCATTTCCATAACAAATGATCGGTTTTAGCCAATTCTATTATTTCTTCGGGCTTGAAGTTCGCTTGAAAAACAGATGATTTTTGTCGCATTTTTTCCATAATGGAACCCAATTCAAACATATTGCTCGCGCTATCTCGTACATCGATTGCGGTTCTTTCCGTATGAAGGCTCATCTCCTTCATTGTCCCGGAGACTTGTTGAAATGAAGCTGATTGTTGCTGTAAAACGGGAACAATCTCCATTACATTTCCTATGGTATCATGCAAGGAATTGATAATCTGATCGATCGTTTGATAGGCGTGATCGGAGTGACGAGTCCCATCTTGAATTTGTTTAGCTAAAGAATCAATTTTTTCTGAAACATGTATAATTCCGTGTTGCACGTTATTGACTTGTTTGGTTATTTGTTGGACTGATTCCTTTGTCCGTTCCGCCAGATTTCTTACCTCGCCCGCGACCACTCCAAAACCTTTTCCGTTTTCCCCCGCACGCGCAGCCTCAATCGCCGCATTCAACGCCAGAAGATTGGTTTGATCAGCGATCTCCCGAATAAAGGTAACCAAGTCATTAATGGATTTTGCCTGTCCATTTAATTCATTAACCTGAGACAATACATGCTCCATATCGTTACTGACGTTGCGCATCTGGTTGGATGAAGCGGCCATATTATGCTTACTTGCTTCCCCTTCTTTCCTCACGTTATCCAGGTGAAAAGAAACCTCTGTTGATTGATCCGCTACATGAAGAATCGCATTCGACACCTGCTCGGCAATATCAACTACGGTCATGCTATTTTTGTGTAACTCCCCTGTGTCTTGTTCAATCCTGTTAATGAATACGTTTTCATGAATGCCTCTTGAAACCGTATTTGTTTGGGCAAGCGCAAATTCGATAATTGTCTTCTCGAACAATTCCAACAGACTATTTACCGCAACCCCAACTTTATGGCAAGAATCTGTTTCCGGCAGATTCACACGGACTCTTAAATCTCCTTCAGCAGCTTGAGCAATAATTTGGCAAATCAATTCAATAGAATCTTGAAATTTCGTTGTCGGCTCGTTCTCACGAATAAAAGAAAATAGTTTCTTCAAAATATCGCCTTCTTGTTATTTTATTTAGCTATATATAAACACGGTCCATCACAAAAAATAATTTTAATATCTACCAAATGCCACCAATTATACAAGGTGTTTCTCCATATGCCAAATCTTAATTTTGTAGAAAAAATGTAAAAAAACTCAACCCTGCATAAGAAGAAGGGTTGAGTTTATCCGATTCAATATGAAAAATCACATTAAATGTCCAGATTTCGTACATTTCGAGCATATTCTTCAATAAATTCTCGACGAGGTTCAACTTCATCCCCCATCAAGGTCTCGAATACCATATCCGCATCCATTGCATCCTCTAAGCTAACTTGCAGGAGAGTACGAACTTCCGGATCCATCGTGGTTTCCCATAATTGCTCCGCGTTCATCTCACCCAAACCTTTATAGCGTTGAATCGCTGGTTTTGGTACCGGCTTGAGACCAGCAAGGATCTCGTCTCTTTGACGATCATTATAAGCGTAATAGATCTGCTTGCTTTGTTTGATACTGAACAAAGGTGGTTGCGCAATATAGACGTAACCAGCTTCAATCATTGGTCTCATGTAGCGATACAGGAACGTCAGAAGAAGCGTACGAATATGGGATCCGTCGACGTCGGCATCGGTCATGATGACGACTTTATGATAACGGGCCTTGGCGATGTCGAAGTCTTCTCCAATTCCTGTTCCCAATGCAGTAATAATGGCACGAATTTCGTTATTGGCCAATATTTTATCTAAACGAGATTTTTCTACGTTTAACACTTTCCCACGCAGAGGCAGGATTGCTTGAAAGTGACGATCACGACCCATTTTTGCGGAACCTCCCGCAGAGTCACCCTCAACGATGAAGAGTTCGCTCTCGGCAGCATCCTTGGAAGAACAGTCCGCCAGTTTACCCGGCAAGGCACTTACCTCAAGAGCGCTTTTACGACGCGTTAATTCCCGCGCTTTACGTGCCGCTTCTCTTGCTCTTGCAGCCATTAACGCTTTTTCGACGACCTTCTTGGCAACAGCAGGGTTCTCTTCCATGAAGTGTTGGAATTTCTCGCCGAAGACATTCTCTGTAATGCTTCGGGCTTCGGAGTTTCCTAACTTGGTTTTGGTCTGTCCCTCAAATTGCGGTTCTGGAATCTTAACGGAGATGATCGCTGTGATCCCTTCGCGTACATCATCTCCAGAAAGGTTCTGGTCCTTTTCCTTCAAGAAGTTAAACTTACGGCTATAGTCATTAATAACGCGGGTAAGCGCGGCTTTAAAGCCTGATTCGTGAGTACCGCCCTCATGCGTATTAATATTATTGGCGAAAGAGTAAATATTACTTACATAGCTATCGTTGTACTGAAGAGCCACCTCTACAAGAAGACCATCCTTTTCCCCTTCGCAATAAATCGGCTCATCGTGAAGTTTCACTCGGTTCTTGTTGAGGTATTCTACGAAGGAGATAATCCCGCCCTCATAGTGGAATTCTTCGGTTTTCTCTTGACCTTCTCGTTCATCATGCAGCGTGATTCTCAGGCCCTTGTTCAAGAAGGCAAGCTCGCGAATACGCTTCTGCAGAATTTCGTATTCGAAAACGGTCGTTTCTGTAAAAATCGTAGGGTCCGGTTTAAAGGTAACCGTGGTACCAGTAATATCCGAATCTCCAACAATATCCAGATCCGCTTCTGGAGCCCCTACATTAAACTTCATGTAAAAGACATGTCCGTTTTGGCGAACCTCAACTTCCATCCACTCGGACAACGCGTTAACAACAGAGCTACCTACCCCGTGCAGACCACCAGAAACCTTGTATCCTCCACCGCCAAACTTACCGCCGGCATGTAGAACGGTCAGTACAGTTTCAACTGTAGATTTCCCGGTTTTTTCGTGCACACCTGTAGGAATCCCACGTCCATTATCGACGACGCGAATGGAGTTATCCGGGCGAATATAGACATGAATATCATCACAGTATCCAGCCAAAGCTTCGTCAATGGCATTGTCAACAATTTCCCATACGAGATGGTGCAATCCGCGGCTGCTTGTAGAACCGATGTACATCCCCGGACGCTTACGTACTGCTTCCAAGCCCTCTAAAACTTGTATCTGACTGGCATCATAGTTAGTTTCATTCGTTGTCACTTGTTCCACTACTCTGTCAACTCCTCTATATCAGTTTGTACAGAAGGAAATTGGTCCAAGCTGTTCATAAACTGCGCACGCCGCTTAAGAGTCAGCGAAGAAATTGGCGAACAGTAGATGGCATCTTTGGTAATGACATAGGATTTGGTTTCTTCCATATCATCTTCTACCAAAATCTTATTTTTCAGCTCATCCTGTATGAATTTCCTTGTAATCTTGGATGCTTTGACTGATTGATGATCAATGATGGTAATGACTTCCTTGGTGCTCACAACAGTATCTCCACCTATATGGATAAACATGCCATCCCACCTTAGCTTTCCGCCAAAATTTGGCCTTCACGTACATAAAAACGAGCTGCTTGCTGTAAGACCTGATGCTTTAATCCTTCCACACCAGTCGTACTTACAAACGTCTGTACTTTTTCTTGTATCGTTTCTAACAATAAGGTTTGCCTATGTTCATCTAACTCAGATAAGACATCATCCAAAAGAAGGATAGGGTATTCCCCAATTTCTTCTTTGATGAGTTCAATTTCAGCCAACTTCAAAGAAAGAGCCGTCGTGCGCTGTTGTCCTTGTGAACCATATGTTTGAACATCCATACCGTTCACTTTTAGTGAAAAATCATCACGATGAGGTCCAATCAACGTACTTCCTCTCAACTTCTCTTTCTCAAAAAGCTTATCTAATGATTCTACCATGATCTGGTTCGCAAAAGAACCATCCATTTCTTCTCGAACAGGAGAAGTATTCTCATAATGGATGGTCAGAGTCTCATTACCGTTCGTTATTCCAGCGTGGATAGACTGTGCCCACACTTCTAACTTCCGTAAAAACTCAAAGCGCTTTTTTAATAATTTCACCGATAAATCCGCTAGTTGGATATTAAAGATTGGCATCATTTCCGCGGAATGTTCTTTTTTCATGGAGATATCTTTAAGCAACTGATTTCGCTGCTGCAAAACCTTGTTGTAGTTGCTCAAATAATACAAATACATCGGGGAAACCTGCCCAATCTCCATATCAAGAAAACGTCGCCTCTGGGCCGGAGCTCCCTTCACGATCGCCAAATCCTCAGGTGCGAACATGACAACATTCAGTGCCCCGATATATTCGCTCAGTTTTCTTTGCTCTAACCCATTAACTTTAGCCTTTTTCCCCTTGTTGGTCAATTGGATCTCCAAACGAACAGATCCGTAGCGCCGCTCGATCTCGCTACGGATTGTCGCATAATCAGCATTCCAACCAATCAATTCCTTATCGCGTGTCGTACGATGCGATTTGGCTAGAGCTAAAACATATATGGATTCAAGCAAATTCGTTTTTCCTTGGGCGTTATTGCCAATAAATAAGTTAATTCTTTTATCAAAAGAGAGGGACAGAGAAGAGTAATTACGGTAGTTCATGACTTGTAGGTTACGTAAAAGCAAGACAACAATCCCCTCTCACTGACCAGTCACTACGTATATCCCATAGCCTTCAACTTCTATTTTATCACCTGGGTACAGCTTACGGCCACGTCGGTTGTCTTCCTCGCCATTCACTCTGATCGGGACTTCAGCTAAAAAAGGCTTGGCCATACCGCCTGTCTGAATAATCCCAGCTAACTTCAGGAACTGACCAAGGGGTATATATTCGGTATGAATCGATACCTGTTGGCTCATAGGGAATTTGCCCCTTTCTCAATCTAGTAGGTACGCACAGGGAGAATCAGATGGAGAATCCAGTCATTATCCGTTGGGCGAATAATAAACGGACTCATCGCTCCAGTGAAACTGGCTCGAATCTCACTGCTGTCAATGGAACGAAGTGCATCAATCATATATTTTGCGTTAAAAGAAATTTTTAATTCTTCCCCGTTAAGGACTACTGGGTAAACGACTTCCATTACTTTTCCAATTTCAGGGGCATTAGAGGAAATTTCCACATTTCCATCCGCTAACGTAGCCAATTTGACGACGTTGGATTTTCCTTCGCGGCTTAAGAGGGATGCGCGCTCAATGGATTGCAGGAATTCCTTGGTGTTTAGCGTCATTTCGGTTTTACTGCCCTGTGGAATGATTCTCGATGTGTCTGGGTAAGTACCTTCGAGAAGACGGGAGTAGAACAAGATGTTTTTAGAACGAACGAGAATTTGGTTTTCGCCTACAATGATGTCGATTGGCGTTTGGTCGTCATCCAGGATTTTGACCAACTCATTGCAGCTTTTCCCTGGAACAACAATGTTGTTAAAGCGAAGATCATGGGAACATTCTACCACAGCTTCTCGACTTGCCAAACGATGGCTATCCGTGGAAACAAATTTCAATTGGC
This sequence comes from Brevibacillus ginsengisoli, assembly GCF_050113715.1. Taxonomy (NCBI): domain Bacteria; kingdom Bacillati; phylum Bacillota; class Bacilli; order Caryophanales; family Paenibacillaceae; genus Brevibacillus; species Brevibacillus ginsengisoli. The sequence goes on along the minus strand of NZ_JBNJQR010000004.1, from coordinate 402,142 downwards.
CGTTTTCCAGAGACCACATGATTCCGGTAAGAATGGGACGCATCTCTGAGGAAGACACCGCAAACACCGTTTGGCGAACCATTGTTTTGATTAAATCACTTGGAATGCTGAAAATTTTATCCTCCTCAATCTGGAGAAGCTGAGGAAAATCGCTTGCATTCATTCCGTTAATGGTGAATTCCGCATGCCCGGATTGAATGAGCGTCACGAGTCGCTCATCAACCAGCATATGAACTTCGCTTCCCGGTAATTTACGAACAATCTCGCTAAAAATACGAGCAGGGAGGACGATGCTTCCAGGAATATGAACAGTTACTCCCCATTGGTCAGATTCTTCCAAAGGAATGTGCACTTCGATGGAGATATCGGAATCACTTGCTGTTAAGGTAAGTCCTTCTTCATCCGCTTTTAATTTAATACCGGTTAGGATTGGAATCGTAGTTCTTGTAGATACCGCCTTCATTACATGAGAAACAGCAGTCGCTAATTTTTCGCGTTGAACGGTAATTTGCATAATCATGTACCTCCATGCATGGGGTGAAATAACAGGGTATTTTTATTCATAAGTAATTATTTAAGGATATATTTTTAAAACAGTAATAGTAATAGGCGCTGTGGATTTGTGGATAACCTACTCCAACAGAACGAAGAGAGCCTATACACGTGTGGGTAAGTTGTGTATAGGCTAAGCTCACTTATTCACATCTAGCTGCCATTCTTTAATTTCTCAATCAAGGTCTGAATGGTCTGCTGCAATTGAGTATCTGTCAGTAAAGAGGTCGAGATTTTTTCATGAGCGTGAATGACAGTTGTATGGTCTCGGCCACCGAATTCATCTCCAATTTTAGGGAGGGAGGAGTCGGTTAACTCACGAGACAAGTACATCGCAATTTGACGAGGGAAGGCAACGGATTTGGTCCGTTTTTTCGCTTTGAAATCTTCCAGCTTCAAAGTAAACAGTTCTCCAACAGCTCGTTGTATATCAATAATCGTTATCACGCGAGGTTTAGAAGACGGAATGATATCCTTAAGTGCCTCGGCAGCCAAACTTGTATCAATATCGCGATTAATCAGGGATGAAAAAGCAACAACTCGGATAAGTGCACCTTCTAACTCACGAATATTGCTATCAATTTGGTTGGCGATATACACCATGACCTCATTCGGGATGTCCAAATTCTCCGCTTTTGCCTTCTTTCTTAAGATGGCGATCCGGGTTTCCAGATCTGGTGGCTGAATATCGGTAATCAAGCCCCATTCGAAGCGGGAGCGAAGACGATCCTCGAGGGTAGGAATCTCCTTTGGCGGACGATCAGATGAGATAATAATTTGTTTGCTTTCTTCATGCAACGCATTAAATGTATGGAAAAATTCCTCTTGGGTTTGCTCTTTTCCAGCCAAAAATTGAATGTCGTCAATCAGAAGAACGTCTACACTTCGATATTTGTTCCGGAATTCAACGGTTTTGTTGTCCCGAATGGAGTTGATGAACTCATTCGTGAATTTTTCGGACGAGAGGTATACCACTTTAGCGGAAGGATTATGTTGAATGACATAATGACCAATCCCATGCATTAAGTGCGTTTTGCCCAATCCTACGCCCCCGTAGATGAATAGCGGGTTGTACGCTTTTGCCGGAGCCTCAGCAACTGCAAGAGAAGCAGCGTGAGCAAAACGATTGCCTGAACCAATAACAAACGTATCGAAAGTATATTTGGGATTTAATATACTTGGCGGTTGGTCATCGGACACGGGTGATTGAACGGTTTCTTTAACCCGGGCTACCGGAAATTCATCTTGCAGGTGTAATTCAGGATTTTGGGGAACAACGAATTTGACTTTCATATTAATGCCGGTTGTTTCATACAATGTATCAGTTATGAGAGGTGAATAACGAGTTTCGAGCCAATCGCGGGCAAATTCATTAGGCGCGGTAACAATGAGTGCGTCTTCTTCTAATGTGGTTGCTTTGGTAGCTTTCAGCCAGGTATCAAAGCTTGGTTTGCTAAGTGTTTTCTCTATTTTTGCGAGGACTTTTCGCCAAAGTTCACTTATAGCAGCATCCACCAAAAATCCCCCCTTTCATCACAAACAATTGTGGATATTTCTATTTAGTTAAATCAACATTTCCATTGCCAGACGAAAAAAAGCAGACGGTTATCCAAACTCTTGTGGATGAAAATTTGCACAAGAGAATTAAACTGTCCACAACCTTATCCACACACTGTGGAAAACCTAAATAGTCAATTTACTTATTCACCATGTAAAACAAAAACATGATATCAAATAAAACGAGTGATATCAATGGTTTTTTAGGAGTTATCCACAAACACAACTTGTTGTGTCTTAAATCTATTCACATATCTATATTTTGTGTACAAGCTTTAGACAGCTCTGTAGATAAATAAATTGTGGATATTTTTTTGTCCACAGGCTCGGGAAATAAAAAAGTGGGGATAATTCTTAGATGAAAATGGAAAGTCAATTGGAAGGTTATTGCCTTGACTTTTTTGGCAACTCTACTTATAATGCGAAGGAATGCCTTTTGAAGGGATGGAGGTGTATACAACATGAAACCTTCTTTTAATCCAAATAACCGTAAGCGTAAAAAAGATCACGGGTTCCGCAAGCGCATGAGCACAAAAAATGGCCGTAAAGTGCTAGCAGCTCGTCGTCAAAAAGGTAGAAAAGTTCTTTCTGCTTAGGCCACCAAATATAGTGGCCTTTTTTTTCTATTATATTGTCGAAATTTCAAAGAAAAAAAAGGCCACATACAGGGTATACTAAGTGGATGGGTTCTGTTTTTTTTACTATAATGTTGATGTTAGGGGTTGTAAGCCTTGCATCACTCGCATCGCCTCAAAAAGAATGAGGAATTTCAGGTTGTGTTTCAACAAGGAAAGTCTTCAGCCAACAAACAATTTGTAGTTTATGTGTTACCCAAAAAAGACCAAAACAAGTTTCGTGTAGGCATTTCCGTTAGCAAAAAGATTGGAAACGCTGTTGCCAGAAACCGTGTGAAGCGGTTAATTCGAGAGGCATTGACCGATCTAGAGGATCAGATTATGAAGTCTATCGATTTTGTAATCATTGCGAGACCTGCTACTATAGAGATGACATTGGATATGTATAAAAGTTCTCTTGCACATGTTATGAAGCGAGCTTCTATCTTAAAACCAAAAGAAATACATAAGCTTTACAAGGATGAAGGATAAATGAAGAGGATCCTGATTTGGTTGTTTCGGGGTTACCAATTGTTTATTTCTCCATTAAAGCCGCCAACTTGTCGTTTTTATCCCACATGTTCTCATTATGCTATCGAAGCCGTTCAACGTTTCGGTGCTGTTCGTGGTGGATGGTTAGCGATTTGTCGGATAGTGAAGTGTCATCCTTTTCATCCTGGGGGGGTTGACCCTGTACCAGAAAAAGAGCAATGATTTTATGAAAGGGAGGAATATTCCTTTGCGTAAGCGTATCCTTACAGTTCTCCTATTTGGACTCGTAATGCTTCTCCTCACAGGATGCGGGACGAGCAGTCAAACTATTCATCCAATCGACCCCAACTGGCAAAACGTTACAGGGATTTGGGACAAGTACTTTGTCTGGCCACTTTCTTGGTTAATCCGAGAGGCTGCACATATTCTGGGTGGAAACTATGGCTTGGGAATTCTTGTAGCTACGATTATCATCCGCTTAATTGTTCTTCCATTGATGGTGAAACAGATTAAGAGTTCCAAGAAGATGCAAGAGTTGCAGCCAGAGCTCCAAAAAGTTCGTGAAAAACACAAGGATGACCCGCAAAAAGCTCAGCAAGAAACTATGCTGTTGTTCCAAAAGAACAACGTCAATCCGCTTGCAGGCTGTTTCCCGTTGATTGTCCAAATGCCGATTCTGATCGCGTTCTATAACGCAATCAGCCGTACGGAAATCATTCGAACCAATTCATTCCTTTGGATGCAATTGGGACATCCGGATCCATACTATATTCTGCCAATTATAGCTGCCGTTACAACTTTCCTACAGCAGAAGATGATGGGCAGTGCCATGCAAAGCAATCCACAAATGCAAGTGATGCTGTATATGATGCCGATTATGATCTTTGCGATCGGTATATCATTGCCATCCGCATTATCGCTGTACTGGGTGTATGGTAACTTGTTTACTATTGTACAAACGTATTTCTTATATCGAGATAAGGACGCGAAGATAAGTCCTAAGGGAGGAACCGCCAAGTGAAAAAGGTGGTGGCCACGGCGAAAACGATTGATGATGCGATTGAAAAAGCCATACTAGAGTTGCAAGTACCACGTGAACGAGTAAATGTTCGTATTCTTGAGGAACCGAGCAAAGGGTTATTCGGTTTAATCGGAACACGCGACGCCAAAGTTGAAGTAGAGTTTCATTATGATCCAATTGAAGAGGGGAAGAAATTCCTGACTGATGTTTTGGCAAACATGAAGGTTGATGCCAGAATGGAGACTCGACAACATGAAGAAGGTATCTTGTTTGATATTTTGGGCAGCAATCTCGGTATGATCATCGGCCGTCGAGGACAAACCTTGGACGCTTTGCAGTATCTTGTTAACGTGGTGGCGAATCGTCACGCTGACAAGCACGTTCGCATTATTCTCGATGCTGAAAGTTATCGTTTGCGTAGAAAAGAAACCCTGGAGCAATTAGCCGATCGGATTGCGAAAAAGGCTGTTCAATCGAATCGCAATGTACGACTGGAGCCAATGTCAGCTGCTGAGCGTAAAGTGATACACGCCTTTTTACAGAAGAGACCGGATGTGGTTACCTTCAGTGAAGGAGAAGAACCTCACCGCTATCTGATTGTGGCACCCAAGGAAGCTTAAATAATACGTACAAGAGGCTTACACGTTTGTAAGCCTCTTTTTTGTACTTTGTTCAACCTGTGGATAACTTAGGGAGATGTTTTGATTCGTAAGAGAAAGACTATACTGTGGATAAAAAGATAAAGCAACCTGATAAAGTGCAGGTTGCTTTTCTGTTCGCTGTTAATTGTGGATATTGTATGGTATCCTAAGTGTTTAGTAGAGAATAAGGCTTAGTGATTTTAAAAGTAAGAGATCGCCGAGTTTTCAAGAAAGATGGCTCCAATACATGGAGTTTAGAGGTGAAGGCTTGTGAAAATGGACACTATTGCTGCTTGTGCCACTGCTTTAGGAGAAGGTGGAGTCGCAATCATCCGGGTAAGTGGGAAAGAAGCAATTGAGATTGTGGATAAAATTTTTCGAGGAAAACAAAAGTTATCAACAGTTGATTCCCATACGATTCATTATGGAACGCTGCGAGATCCCAAGACAGGGGACCTTGTAGAGGAAGTGCTGGTTTCTGTGATGCGCGCACCGCGTACATTTACGCGAGATGATGTAGTGGAGATCAATTGCCACGGCGGAATCGTGTCAGTGGAGCGGGTATTGGATTTGGTTTTGGAATATGGAGCAAGGCTTGCGGAACCCGGTGAATTTACGAAGCGGGCATTTTTAAATGGAAGGATCGATTTGTCCCAGGCGGAGGCAGTTATTGACTTGATTCGAGCCAAAACAGATCGAGCCATGAAAGTGGCGCTTTCTCAAGTAGAAGGGAAGCTGTCCAAGCTGATCCGTGCCCTGCGTCAAAATCTCATTGAAGCGATGGCTCATATAGAGGTAACGTTGGATTATCCGGAGCATGATGTAGAGGATTTCACGCAAAACCTGCTGATGGTGAAGTGCCAAGAGGTTCAAAAGGAAATTGCGAGGCTCTTGCAGACCGCGAAACAAGGAAAAATCCTGCGGGAAGGACTATCCACTGCAATAGTTGGCCGGCCGAATGTAGGGAAATCTTCCTTGCTTAACAGCTTGGTGCAGGAGGAAAAGGCCATTGTAACAGATGTGGCGGGAACAACACGCGATGTGATTGAGGAGTATGTGAATGTTCGCGGAGTTCCTTTGCGATTGATCGATACGGCAGGGATCCGTGAAACAGAGGATATTGTTGAGAAGATCGGTGTAGAAAGATCACATCAGGTTCTTCAGCAGGCTGATTTAATTCTTTTGGTGTTAAACTACAATGAGAAGATTACGCCAGAGGACCATGCCATTTTTGAATCGGTAAAAGGCATGAATGTCATTGTCATCATCAACAAGACAGATTTGCCGCAACAGATCGACTTGAACGAGGTCAAAAGCCATTTTTCCTCACAACCGTTTATCCTGACATCCGTGAAGGAGGAGAAGGGAATCGAGCTTCTGGAGGAGGCCATTTCCCACCTGTTCTTTACCGGGCGAGTCCAACAAGAGGATCTTACGTATGTGAGCAACGCCAGACACATTGATTTGTTGCGTCAGGCCAAACACGCGATGGATGATGCTATTAGTGGAATAGAAGACCGGATGCCAATCGATATGGTTCAAATCGATATTAAGCGATCCTGGGAGCTGCTTGGAGAGGTAATTGGTGAAAGTGTGGGCGAGGATTTAATTGACCAGATTTTCTCTCAATTTTGTCTTGGGAAATAGGGAGGGAGAAGGAGTTTATGATCACCACGACATATCAGGGTGAAGAATTTGATGTTATTGTCATCGGGGCTGGTCACGCGGGCTGTGAATCAGCTTTGGCAGCTGCGCGTATGGGCTGTAAAACCCTGTTGTTAACCATTAATTTGGATGCATTGGCTTATATGCCATGTAATCCTTCTGTTGGAGGACCAGCCAAGGGACACGTTGTCCGGGAAATTGACGCTCTTGGCGGCGAAATGGGGAAAAACACGGATAAAACCTATATCCAAATGCGTTTATTAAATACTGGTAAAGGTCCTGCTGTCCATGCTTTGCGCGCTCAAGCCGACAAGATCGACTACCAGTTTGAAATGAAAAAAACCATTGAGAACACACCGAATCTGATCTTGCGTCAGGCAATGGTAGAACGATTAGTCGTAAACAATGGGGTGTGTGAAGGGGTTATTACCCAAACAGGAGCCACGCATAGAGCGAAGGCTGTTGTATTGACAACAGGAACTTATCTGCGCGGCAAAATTATCATTGGTGACTTGCAATACGAGAGCGGACCAAACAATATGCGCCCATCTGTTCAGCTGGCGTTGCATTTGAAGGAATTAGGCTTGGAAATGGTACGTTTTAAAACAGGTACACCGCCACGGGTACACAAAAGCAGTGTCAATTTTGACCGTATGGAAATTCAACCGGGGGATAAGGAACCTCGCGCATTCTCTTATGAAACAACTACATTTAAAGAGGATCAGCTTCCTTGCTGGTTAACCTATACACAAACCGAAACCCATGAGATTATCAACAATAATCTGCATCGCGCTCCAATGTATTCGGGTGCAATTGAAGGAACCGGGCCACGCTATTGCCCGTCTATTGAAGATAAGGTTGTACGATTTAGTGATAAGCCACGACATCAGATTTTCTTGGAGCCAGAGGGACGCAACACGGAAGAGATGTACGTACAAGGCTTGTCTACAAGCTTGCCTGAAGATGTACAGTTGGAAATGCTTCGTTCCATTACAGGCTTGGAAGAAGTAAAAATGATGCGTCCTGGCTATGCCATCGAGTATGACGCGATTGTGCCTACACAGCTTTGGCCGTCTTTGGAAACCAAATTAATTGAGGGCTTATTTACAGCTGGACAAATCAACGGTACTTCTGGATACGAGGAAGCAGCTGGACAAGGTTTGATGGCGGGTATTAACGCAGCCCGCAAAGTACAGGACAAACCACCAGTGGTTCTCGGTCGGGAACAGGCATACATTGGCGTGTTGATCGATGACCTGGTGACCAAAGGTACGAATGAGCCGTATCGCTTATTGACTTCACGTGCAGAATATCGCCTCTTGCTGCGTAACGATAATGCTGATTTGCGTCTGACGGATATCGGCTATGAAATTGGCTTAATTAGTGAAGAACGATACCAAGGTTTCCTAGCGAAGAGAGAGCTGATTGAAAAAGAAAAGTCTCGCCTGGAGAACACTCGCGTCCGTCCTGATCAGGAAATTGTTCAGGAACGACTTCGTTCGGCTAACTCACCGGAATTAACAGAAGTCATTGACCTGGCGCAGTTGTTGCGTCGTCCTGAGATGAACTACGAGGATATCTCCGAGATTTCTCCTTCACCGGATGAGATTACGCCTGATGTAGCGGAACAGGTAGAAATTCAAATCAAATATGACGGATACATCCGCAAATCGCTTCAACAAGTAGAAAAAATGCAAAAAGTTGAAGAGAAGCGAATACCAGCAGACATTGATTACTCCCAGATCAAGGGGATGGCGATTGAATCCAGACAGAAGCTGGGTAAAATCCGTCCACTTAATATCGGGCAAGCATCCAGAATTTCTGGGGTCAATCCAGCGGATATCTCGGTGTTAATGGTATATCTAGAGCACTACTATCGTGTAGGTGCCAGTTCGTCTGAACAAGGAGAGGCCAAGTGATGGGGAAAGCGCAGTTTGCGGCTAGATTAGCTGAAAAAGGTATTCATCTGACAGAAGAACAGCTTGCACAATTTGATCACTATTACCGTTTGCTGATTGAATGGAATGAAAAAATCAATTTAACCGCCATTACGGATGAAGATGAAGTGTACACGAAGCACTTTTACGATTCCATCTCGGCAGCTTTCTATTTTCCAATGGACAGCATCAAAACAATTGCGGACATCGGTGGAGGAGCGGGATTCCCCAGCGTCCCAATCAAAATTTGTTTTCCTCATTTGAACATGACGATTATTGATTCGCTGGCGAAGAGAATCAACTTCCTTGATCTTGTTTCAAAAGAGTTGAAGCTGAATGGACTCACTCCTGTTCATAGTCGCGCAGAGGACGCCGGACAGAATCCTAAGTATCGAGAGACATTTGATGTTGTGACGGCACGGGCCGTTGCGAGACTTAACATCCTTGCTGAGTTTTGTATGCCGCTTGCCCGTGTGGGAGGGCATTTTGTAGCAATGAAAGGCTCTGATGTCTCTTTGGAACTGAATGAGGCGAAAAAGGGGATTAAATTGCTCGGGGGTAAAACCAAAAAAGTGGAGAGTTTCTCTTTACCAGATGATGCGGGGGAACGAAATATCATCATAATCGAAAAACACGACTCAACTCCCAAAGCGTATCCTCGAAAAGCAGGAACACCTGTCAAGAAACCATTAATCTAAGACATGTCCTCCTCGTAGGAAAAAAGAGACGCTTCCGTTCGTTTTCAGCGACGGAAGCGTTTTTGTTTCAGCTAAAATGTATGTTGGATTTCGGCGGACAGGAACCTCATCGATTATTCTGGTAAATAAAGTTATAATAGGGCAATATGAATTGAGACAATGCTGAAGCTGAAGCATACACTACTAACAACGGCAGAAGTGATTGAGGAGTTGACTGAAAGAGATGCACACCTCACTAATAGGCTCGATATTCCCTCCAGAATTACCGATCATTTTGTTAAGACTTACCCTTGCTTTTATAGCGGGCGCTGTTATGGGATTGGAACGGGAATGGTTTTATCGGGATGTCCATAGACAGAAAGCTGCCGGGTTTCGGACTTATAGTTTAGTCTGCTTTGGTTCCTGTCTATTTGGACTAGCATCGATATATGGTTTCAGCTCAAATGGTGTAAATAATGATCCTGGTCGTGTAGCGGCACAGGTTGTAACGGGTATGGGTTTCTTAGGAGCAGGTGCAATACTCAAATTCAATGGGGAAGTTAAAGGATTGACTACCGCGGCAGGAATGTGGGTAGCTTCCGCAATCGGCTTATTGTTTAGCGCAGGGATGTATATAACAGCAATTGTTGCCGCGCTTTTTGCCTATTTGACACTCGACTTTCATCGAATTTTTCCTCGTTTGTTTAAAGGCAGAGTAGATGACGAATTGTGCGAACAAGAGAGAACTAAGCCTGAAAATGGGACTGTTCAGGATGATGACTAACGCATTGCCTTGTTTCACGTGAAACATCTAATTGATATAAAACTTCCCTTAGGAAATCCAATTTTTCAGCAGGATTTTACAGAACTGATGCAGAATACAATGTGAGGTGCAATGTTTAGAAGTGGGGGATATCGGAATGGCAGTAAAAGATCAGTTTTCAAGATTATTCGGGTTCTCGGATAAGACGGAAAATGAAGAGATTCGTCAAATACCAGTGGATGAGATTGTCCCCAATCCATATCAGCCGAGAACGGTTTTTGATGATGAAAAAATCGATGAATTATGCCAAACCATTCGAACCCATGGATTAATCCAACCGATTGTCGTACGGATTCGAGATGATCGGTATGAATTAATTGCGGGTGAACGCAGACTCCGTGCTTCTAAAAAGCTTGGATTGGAACGAATTCCTGCGATTATCAAAGAATTTAATGATTCGCAGACGGCTTCTATCGCGTTAATTGAGAACCTGCAACGTGAAGGCCTTACTTCAATTGAAGAAGCGATTGCTTATCAGAAACTAATTGAATTACATAATTTGACCCAAGAGAGTTTGGCCCAACGTATGGGTAAAGGTCAATCAACGATCGCAAACAAACTACGGTTATTACATTTACCACAAGAGATTCAAGATGAGCTTCTATCCCGAAAAATAACCGAGCGTCACGCGCGTGCATTGATTCCATTAAAGGATAGGGATTTGCAGTTAAAGGTATTGCAAGAGCTATTAGAACGGGATTGGAATGTAAAACAAACCGAAACTCGGGTCAAACAATTGCTGGAAGCGGCAGAAAATCCGCCCGCGGAGAAGGAAAAGAAATCGAAATGGAAGTCTTTCTCGCGAGACTCACGGATTGCGATTAATACCGTGCGACAATCCATTCAAATGGTTCAGCAAACTGGTCTTCCAGTTGAGACAGACGAGGAAGAACATGATGAATTCTACCAATTTACTATTCGAATTCCGAAGAAGAAAGAATCGTAAAAGAACGCATAAAAAGCTTCTAATCGAAGCCAATTCAAAGATGTCGTTAATCCTTTTTTAGCGGTAGCTTTTCCGACATTTCGGAAAGCTTTGCTATGAAGGTATTTGCTTTCTGATATGTTGAACACAAGCGGCCGTGAGAAGCCGCCTTTCTTTTTCTATACTAGAGGTACGTTTTTGTAAAACTTTTGCCGGCTTCTAAAGCTAGGGTAACTCAGGTTTACTAGGGGTTGGAAATGATTACCCAAAGTTTCATTCTATTTTTTTACAGTAGGTTGAGGTAAAATAAGATATTGGGTATTCGTAAGCTCCCGGCGAGTTTAGGTAATAAAAAATGAGGTGGAGACGTTGGGGAAAGTGATTGCAGTAGCCAATCAGAAAGGTGGCGTGGGAAAAACAACGACTTCTGTCAACTTAAGTGCATGCCTCGCAACCTTGGGTAAAAAAGTATTGATGGTTGACATTGATCCCCAAGGAAATGCCACTAGTGGTTTGGGGATTAACAAGGCAGATGTCCGTTATTGTGTTTATGATGTGTTAATCAATGACATTAATCCAGTAGACACAATATTACCTACCGAGATTGAGGGTCTTTCTATTATTCCCGCAACTATTCAACTGGCGGGGGCAGAGATTGAATTAGTTCCTACGATTTCTCGGGAAGTAAGATTGAAGAAGGCACTAGAAGTCGTAAAGGACAAGTTTGACTATGTCATTATTGATTGTCCTCCTTCTTTGGGGATTCTGACGGTTAACTCACTTACTGCCGCCGATTCGGTTTTGATCCCGATTCAGTGTGAGTACTATGCATTAGAAGGATTAAGTCAGTTGCTAAATACCATCCGTCTCGTTCAGAAACATTTGAATTCACATTTAGCTATCGAGGGTGTTCTATTAACCATGTTGGATGCGAGAACTAATTTGGGGATTCAAGTGATTGAAGAAGTGAAGAAGTATTTCCAAGATAAAGTATACCGAACAATTATTCCACGAAATGTTCGTTTAAGTGAAGCACCTTCTCATGGTCAATCCATTATTACGTATGATCCAAGATCGCGTGGAGCGGAGGTTTATACCGACTTAGCGAAGGAAGTGATTGGATTATGAAAAAAAGCCTTGGAAAGGGCCTTAACGCTTTGATTACTTCCAACCTAGTAGAGGAAGGGGAACAAGTGACTGACGCTGAGTTACTGGAGATTCGCCCTAATCCTTATCAGCCTCGTAAGGAATTTAATGCTGAGGCATTAGCTGAGCTGGCTGACTCCATAAAAGAGCATGGAATCATTCAACCTTTGATTGTTCGCAAAAGTATTAAAGGATATGAACTAGTAGCTGGAGAACGTCGCTTAAGAGCTGCAGAGAAGGCAGGTCTAACTAGCGTTCCAGTCATCGTCAAAAGCTATACCGATCAGCAAATAATGGAAATTGCTCTAATTGAGAACCTTCAAAGAGAAGATCTTAATCCATTGGAAGAAGCTGAGGCGTATCACAAGCTGCTGGAGCATTGTTCTTTTACACAAGAACAACTCGCTCAAAAGGTTGGGAAAAGTCGACCACATGTAGCGAATATGCTTCGATTACTTCAATTGTCGGATGATATTAGACGGTTAGTTGCAGATTCTAAGTTATCCATGGGGCACGCGAGAGCATTGCTGTCCGTTGAAAATGCTAAAGTTCAATGGCAGTTGGCTAATGATGTTGTAAATAAAGATTTGAGTGTTCGACAATTAGAGGAATTAGTCAAAAATTTACGTGTTTCACGTGAAACAAAAACAAAAAAGCCGATTAAAAAAGAGGCTGGATTAGTGCAAATGGAAGAAAGACTACGCAGTAGATTCGGTACAGCTGTTCAGATTAAAAAAGGCGGCAAAAAGGGTAAAATAGAAATTGAGTTTTATTCCAACGAAGATCTGCAAAGACTCCTGGAACTGTTGGACATGCAGTAGTTTGCAAGGAGCACAGAGGAGGATTTGTCTGCATGGACATCCGATATCTAGATAATGCGGCATCATCCTGGCCGAAACCACCTGGTGTGAAGGAAGCAATGGCGGAAGTGATTGACGATTTTGCGGCGAATCCTGGGAGAGGTGGACATACCTTAGCCATAAAAGCGAGCAAGGTATTATTTCGTACCCGTATGCAGCTATCGCGGTTATTTGGGATCAAGAACCCGAATGACCTCTTTTTTTACTTAAATGCTACTCAGGCGCTGAATCAAGCTATAAAGGGCTACTTGCGAGAGGGAGACCATGTGATTACGTCAAGCATTGAGCATAACTCCGTAAGAAGACCACTGGAGTATTTACGCCGAACCAAAAATATTGAGATTACATACGTAGAACCGAGAGAGGATCAACGGTTTTATGCGGAGGATTTTCAGCAGGCGATTACAGAACAGACTCGGTTAATTGTGGTCAGCCATGCTTCGAATTTAACCGGAGTTATACTGCCAATCAAGGAAATTGGTAAATTGGCTAAAGAGCGAATGATCACGTTTCTGGTGGACGCATCTCAATCTGCTGGGGTATTGCCGATTGATGTAGAGGAAATGGGAATTGATATGCTGGCTTTTCCTGGCCACAAAGGGTTATATGGACCTCAAGGTACTGGCGGATTATATGTACGCAATCCAATTGATTTGGAACCGCTGATTCATGGAGGAACAGGGAGCCAATCAGAAGCAATTGATCAACCAACCACCAGACCTGACCGATATGAGAGCGGAACGGCAAATACGGTGGGACTAGCTGGTTTATTAGCGGGCGTTACATTTGTCATGGAAAAAGAGGTAGAAGAGATTCATCGGCATGAATGGGGCTTGGCCCGCAAGACGATTGAAGAGCTTCAGAGGATTCCGGGAGTGTCAGTATATGGACCAGCTGTTGAATTTGAAAGGGTAGGAGTAGTCGCTTTTAATATTCAAGGAGCGGATGCCTCAGAAGTGTCCTACATATTAGACCAGCAATATGGAATTGCGACAAGGGCAGGATACCACTGCACGCCACTTGGTCATCATACGGCGGGAACAGACTCAACAGGAGCGGTTCGAGCAAGTTTTGGATTCTATAATACAGAGGAAGATGTTGATTTCTTGCTGAAAGCTGTAAGAGAAATGGCCGAAGCATTTGTCAACTAATTCAAAAAAGAACATTTCGACTTGGGGGAAAGCACGTGATTTTACTAGGAACACTGGTCAACGCCTTAGCTATCATCATTGGATCACTTCTTGGTAAATTACTTTCGGGAATACCTGAGGGGATGCGTCAGACGGTGTTGCAGGCGATTGGATTATCAGTTTTTGTCCTTGGATTAACCATGGGATTTGGAACGAAAAACTTCCTGTTACTGATTTTTAGCATGGTACTAGGTTCAGTTATTGGAGAAGCTCTCAAAATTGAAACGCGCTTAAATCAATTAGGGGATTGGCTCGAAAGAAAAGTCGGAGGCAGTAAACAAGGCAGTATCGCAACAGGATTTGTTACAGCTACTCTTGTATACTGTATAGGAGCTATGGCGGTTCTTGGTGCTATGGATAGCGGACTTCGCAACAATCACGATATTTTGTACACCAAATCCTTGCTGGATGGATTCTCAGCGATTATCTTTACGTCAACGATGGGAATAGGGGTAGCATTTGCGGCCATTCCGGTATTTCTCTATCAAGGAGCAATCGCATTACTGTCCACGCAGATTTATTCCATTGTTAGCAAAGAAATGCTGGATGCCATTCTTATAGAAGTGACGGCAGTCGGTGGACTGATGATCATGGCAATCGGGATTAATATCATGGAGATTCGCAAGATCAATGTAGCCAATATGCTTCCCGCATTGGTCGTAGCGGCGGTTGGCGTTCCATTCATTCAATGGGCCACGCATCTGATGACAAAATAAAACGAGCCCAAAATGGCCCGTAATGGAAGAACAAAATAAATCACTGTAAACCCACAAGACGAGCGAGTCGATGTGGGTTTAACTTTTGCCTTTTTCTGTGAAAAACGTCTCGACGGTTTTATGTTTTTTCCGTTGAGATGTAACCCCATGATGTACGATAAGAACTCGGCGAAAAATACTGGTTGGAAGCTTTGAAGATGCCATTAGCAATGACTTCGGCCATACTAAAGACAACATGTAGGCGCGTATTCTGTAAAACAAAATACTCCATAAATCCTCCAACGTTCACAATTCCTGTTACATGAAAGTCCCCAACAGGAGGCAATTCCTTCTTGACACCAGCTCCCGGCTTAACCGGACCATCGGCAACATTGATTGACCCGACATTGCTAAATTGTCCAAGACATGCGTCAATAGCAACAATGAATGGATGATGATGTTTGCGTTGAATGAGTTCAATTTTATCTGCAAGATTGACGGCATGTACAGGTTCGTCCAATGAACCATATACCTGCAATTTTGGTGAGTAGTACGAATGGAGTTTGCTGCCGACGAGCGGACCGAGGGAATCACCAGTTGAGCGATCAGTGCCTATACAAAGAATGACAAGTTCTTGAGAATAAGGCTTCATGCGCAGACGCTGAACCAAGTGCTGGGATAAATGGTCGACGGCATTATCATTTTGATAATCAACCTTGAACGGAGGATAAGAAAAATTTAAC
This sequence comes from Brevibacillus ginsengisoli, assembly GCF_050113715.1. Lineage (NCBI taxonomy): Bacteria > Bacillati > Bacillota > Bacilli > Caryophanales > Paenibacillaceae > Brevibacillus > Brevibacillus ginsengisoli. The sequence continues at coordinate 386,604 of NZ_JBNJQR010000004.1, read as the reverse complement.
TGACCGCCGAATTTATTCATGAGTACCTCCACAAAAGTAAGTATTCACAGTATATGGCTGGAAAATTACTTTTATACCTGTGCACTGGTTTTACTAGAAAAATGGAGATCAGGAAGTTGGAAACTGGCAAGGGGTTGCAGAAACCGATACAATAGAACAAAGGAGGGAGGGAGTAAGGTGACAGAACAAGAAACGGTGATCCTGGCGTTCGATTCTACACAGCAAGCGCTCAGAGCAGAGATGTTGCTAGAGTACGCCGATATTGAGATTGACACCAGACCAACCCCGAAAGAGATTACGGCAGGTTGTGCTTTATCAATTGAATTTCCATTTGCAAATTATCCGCAAGTCAAGAAAATAGTGACCAACGAAAAAGTAGAGATCAGAGGTTTTTTTCGATGGATGCAAGGAACCTACTTGGAGATCAGTGAGTAGGTGGAGGGAGAAGAACAGATGAATGTAATGAGTTGGACAAATAATGTATTTGAACAATTGTATGCGAATTTATTAGATGAGAAACTATGGATGAATCTAGCAGTCGGCAGTTTGAAAATTATTGTTATTATCGTTGCCGCTCGCATTGCAGTCTCGCTCATTCATGCGGCAGTGAATCGGGTCTTTCAAAATCGTGAGGGAAGCAAGCTTCAATTTGATCAGAGAAGGGTAGATACGTTACGAGTGCTGATGAATAACGTAACGACCTATACCATATATTTTCTGGCGATTTTACTGGTGCTGAAGCAGTTGGGAATTGACTTGCAGCCGATATTGGTCAGTGCGGGAGTCCTTGGGCTAGCGGTAGGGTTTGGAGCACAAAGCTTGGTTCGGGATGTGATTACCGGATTTTTTATTATTTTTGAAGATCAATTTGCTGTTGGGGATTCAGTAACCATCAATAATTTTTCGGGGACGGTACAAGCGATTGGACTTCGAATTACGAGGATTAGAAGTTTTACCGGAGAGTTACACATCATTCCGAACGGTTCTATAAAGGAAGTAACGAATTTTTCTGTCCAAAACACGATAGCTGTCGTAGATGTTTCCGTTGCGTATGAAGAAGACCTTACACGTGTGCAAGAGGTTATCGCTCAGGTGGCCCAGAAACTGGCCGCTGAATCTGAAGATGTGGTAAAAGAACCGGACGTACTTGGGGTTCAAGCCTTAGGCCCACATGAGGTAACAATTCGGGTCGTGGCAGAATGTTTGCCTAACAAGCACCACGCGGTTGCTAGAAAATTACGCGAGATGATCAAAGCGGATTTTGATGAAAAAGGAATTGAAATTCCTTATCCTAAAATGGTGACAATGCCAGGTACCAAAATGTAAGAGAACAGGAGATGCGGTATGGAGAGAAAACAGTTTGCCTTGGGTGATGTTGTAGAGATGAAGAAAGCTCATCCATGTGGAGCAAATGCGTGGAAAATCATTCGCATGGGAATGGACATTCGAATCAAGTGCACCGGGTGTCAACATAGTGTAATGATCCCCCGTTTAGAGTTTGAGCGGAAGTTAAAAAAAGTGATTATTCCTGCGGTGTCATCAGAAGAGAAGACGGAGTAGGAGTAGAATAAAAGGCGGGTACCTAAAAAAAATTGTAGGTACCCTTTTTCTTTTTCTATACTGGCACTAGAAAAGGGGGGATTCGTTTCATGTACCTTGGTAAAAGCAAGATTTCGGTGCTAGTATTTGTACTCTTATTGTTTTTCGGTTTGGGAAGTGATCAATCAATCTTAGCGATGGCGAAGAGTGCTTCCCCGACTATTACAGTTTCGCCGTCGAATGGACAAACTGGAGTGGAAGTGAGTGCTCCGATTACGATTCAATTTGGTGAATCGATCAAATTAGCGAACGGTGACCCACTCACGTCCAAAAATGCCGGCAAGATCGTTACTCTGCAAGCAGTAGATAAAAATCCCAACATCGAGATTGAGATGAAGTGGAGTCCGACGAATAAAAAGTTAACGATACAACCTAAAAATCCGTTACTGTTTGGAACGAAGTATCGTGTAGGATTTAAAAAGGGACAAGTGAAAAATCAGGCCGGTGTGTTAAATGAAGAAGTTTCCTCCGTATTCACTACAGAACGCAAAGAGCCGCCACTAGCTGTAGTTTTTGAGCCGAAGAATCAGGCAGTAGGTGTTCCGATCGACACGAAAATCAGAGTGGTGTTGAATAAACCGATGCTTCTAGCCAACAAGAAACAGATTACTGACGCCACGATCCCGACGTTCATCATCATAAGGGACGCTAAGCAAAAGAAACTAGCATTTACAGGACATTGGGATGATTCTAGTCAAACGGCGATCATAGATCCGGTTGGAAATCTGGCTCCGGGGACGACATATACCATGACCGTAATCGAAAAGAAGCTAAAAGATCGTCAGGGATTAATGAATGAAGAAAGCTTCAGTTCAACGTTTACTACTGAGGTACCAGTGGACGTGATTGCTCCAACTGTAACGGTTTTACCAGCACATGGTGCCAAGAATATCCCCTTGTCCGCAACAGTAACGATTCAGTTTGCGGAGGAGATTGTCTTGTCTACTGGAGAGGAGTTAAACAGCAAGACATTCAGCGATTTGGTGATGTTGCAAGATCGTCAACAAGCAACCGTCAAGTATTATGCTACATGGAACAAAAGCAAACGTATCATTACATTGCACGTGAAGGATAATTTAAAGCCTTACACTGCGTATACGATTCGAATACCTTCAGGAGTAGTAAAGGATTTGGCAGGCAATCCGAATGGCGAAGTTATCGCTACTTTCACAACCAAGGGAAAATGAGTAGATAAGTAAAAGGATGCAGCTCACATGGCTGCATCCTTCTTGTGTTAATAGACGCACTATCAACAATTCTTTTCGACATATGTGATTGACAAAAGACTCAACGTTCTCCGGGGCGCCAACGTTAGAGCCGGTATTTCTCTTGCTACAAACAGCCTGTTGATCGAATAGAGACGAATTAGTTTTCAGAAGTGCCAATAATTACGAGGAGGATGAAGAGTACCAAGATTAAAGCAAAATCATCACAACCGTGAAAAATACCCAAAGCTAACACCTCCGTATCCTAGATTCAATAACTATGCTATGACGGGGAAGATGGAGACGTTTGGGCTATAGCCTATACAGAAGGGAAATTTTTTGGGCGATCTAAAACAAAATTGGCGGTAGAGTGTGGATAAATTTAAAGTGTTCCAAACGCTGATGAGATAAGGAGAATTTCAACATTGTGGATGAATCCGTTAATGTGTTTTCCACAGAGTTATCCACAAAACAAAGAGAGTAGCAATATGATATACTTAAATATTCAGAATAGTCGATAATATTTGAAGGAAATTTATTAGGAACGGATAATTATTATAGGAGAAGTAAAGTTTAACAGAAAAAGGCATATTTGCAACTTTACTGCAAACGTTGAGCTTAAGGTCAATTCGAGGAGGATCATCTTTGAAAAAGATTGTGCTGACTTCATTAACGGCAGTGGCTGTAACCATTTCATCATTATCCGGTCCATTTTTCCCTTATCAACATATTGTGCACGCAGCCACTACAGTGGAAAAGGCCCCGGTATACAAGTCTCGTTCGGAGATCCCCGAACAGTACAGATGGAAGCTTGAGCATATTTATCCTACACAGGAAGCATGGTTAAAGGATGTAAAAAAAGTGGAGTCACAAGCGGGTTCCTTTGCAACTTTCCAAGGAAAACTGGGTGCTTCCGAAAAGAATTTGGTAAAAGCGCTTCAACTATATTCCGATTTGATGCGCAATCATGATAAAGCTTATATCTATGCCAAGTTGGCGATGGATGTGAATACGGCGAATCCTGATTTACAGGCACAAGCGGATCGCGCGGAAAAAATGAGCACGTATGTGAAAGAAAAAACCGCCTGGTTCACCCCCGAGTTAATTGATATACCGGAACAAACTTGGAATAAATATTTAAAACTTCCGGAGCTTGCTCCCTATAAAGCTTTTATTCAAGACCAATTGCGCACCAAGAAGCACACCTTGTCCAAAGACATGGAAGAGATGCTGGCACAGTCTAGCCCTTTGGCAAGCACACCGGAAGATATCTATCGGATGATTTCTAAAGACGTGAAATTCCCTTCTTACAAAAATGAAAAAGGGGAAGAAATACAGCTGACCCGATCGAATTTTGTTGCCTTAATGGATAATAAAAACCAAGATGTTCGCCGATCAACCTTTAAAACGTACTATTCAACCTTGCAGAATTATCAAGATTCTTTTGCGCAGGCCTTGTCGGGGAAAGTGAAAGCGACCAATTTTTATGCGAAAGTACGTAAATATCCAAGTGCCTTGGAGGCAAGTTTAACAGCGAATAATGTACCGACCAAAGTCTATGATGAATTAATTCAAACAGTCAACGCTAACCTTCCACTGCTTCATCGCTATCTGGAAGTGAAGAAGAAGATGCTGGGCCTTAAAGAGATGCACATGTATGATCTTTATATGTCTCCTGCACAACCAGCAGAAAATCGTTATATCCCGTTTGAAGAAGCGAAGGGAATTGTGCTTGATGGATTAAAGCCGCTTGGTGATGACTATACCAATGTATTAAAAGATGCGTTTGACAAAGGCTGGGTGGACGTTTATTCAACCGATGATAAACGGACGGGAGCTTACCAATGGGGAGCTTACGACACACATCCATATCTACTGTTGAATTACCAAGGAACAGCAAGTGATGTGTCCACGATCGCGCACGAGTTGGGTCATGCCATGCAGTCGTACTATACCAATCAGAAACAGACGTACCTTAATTCGGGCTATCCTATTTTTACGGCAGAAGTAGCCTCTACAATGAATGAAACGCTGCTATTTAAGAGTTTGTACGCGAAAGCCAAAACGAAGCAGGAGAAAATGTTTCTGCTGAATCAATACTTGGAAAACTTCCGAACTACTTTATTCCGACAGACACAATTCGCTGAGTTCGAGAAAGTCATTCATGAAAAAGAACAGGCTGGAGAATCGCTGAATGCGGAAGCCCTGAAGAAGATCTATCTGGATATTAACAAGAAATACTATGGAAAAGCAGTCGTATCGGATGAAGAAATTGCAATGGAATGGGCGAGAGTTCCTCATTTCTATTACAATTTTTACGTGTATCAGTATGCAACAAGCTTTGCCGCTTCTGTCGCTTTAGCTAAACAAGTCCTTGATGAGGGCAAACCTGCCGTAGATCGGATTAAAAACAACTTCCTGGCCGCCGGGAATTCGGCACCGCCTATTGAGGTACTGAAGGCAGCGGGTGTTGACATGTCCAGTTCTAAGCCTATTGAACAAGCGATGAAGGTATTTGAAGAAAACCTAACAGAATTAGAAAAGCTGGTAGATGAGAAGTAAACACGAAGAAGCCTCCTGAATTCAGGAGGCTTCTTGCGTGGCACAAACAAATCTTATGTAGTAACTGGTTCAAGACAGCGAAGAAACTGGCTTAAATCTAGTGTCAGCAGTCTTTTGTTTTCTTCCGAAGATTCACTTTTATAAAACAATACCGCAAAAGTAGCTGGATCTTTCGGGAATAGGGAGTAGGAATGAAGAACATGGGCGAATTGACGACGCAATCCTTCCTCGTCTACCGAAGAGATTATGTCTGGATCAATCGAGTTGGGAATACCTGCGCAAAAAAAGCTGTAGAGAGAATCATCCATCGAGGCAAGGATTGAGTCCCAATCCGGCTTCGTTTGTTTAATAAATGACTCATATGTGTTCACGCCATAAGCATAGAAACCTAGTTCGTTTGTACCGATTCCCGAGAATCTCAGGGGATTCACTTCAATCGGAACCAACTCTCCATTCTCTTTCATTCGAATTTCAACATGAAGCGGAAAGTTGTTTAATTTAGCCTTTTGACCGATTGTATGAAGAAAAGATTGAACGCTTGCCAAAGCTTCATTTAATACTTCCTTGCTTGTGTAGTAGATACGATCTGAGGTGTCTCCGTCATGGAAAAACATACGTTTGAATACGTTTAACACAACTGGCTCACCAGACTCGTTGTAATAGGCATCGATTGCATATTCACTACCTTGAATCCATTCTTCGATGATGAACGTACTCGAATCGTAAACAGTGTTAGAGTAAAGCTTATTCGATAGCTGAACCTCAGCCTTAATTAATTTGCTAACCGCATACCATTCATCTTGATTCACTACGCGATAAACACCTAAGCTTGCGTAACCAACTGCTGGTTTAATAATGATCGGGTAAGGTAAAGTGGCGGGGTTAATGGTAGCAAGTTCAGTAATGGATACTTCTCGGAAGAAAAAAGAAGGGTAGATTTGGCTTAACCAGCGGCGAAACGTCACTTTGTTTTTAAATAAAGAGATGTTTCTAACGAGCGAAGAGTCTGGAAGATGTTTTTCAAGTTGAGAAAACGCGTTTTCTGAATTTGTAAGGACCGGATAATGATTTTGTCTCATCAGATTCTGAATAAAATCCTGTTGTGTCAAAAGATTTAAACGGTGACGCTCTGGTACTGCTACATCTCCCATGATCATGACGGGCATCTGTGTATCTACTAAAGTGCTAGCCAGAAACGGGGAAACATAGGGCTTGTCCAAAATAAACAAGATTTCTCTCTCCCTTACCTTCAATATCTCTGTATGAAACGACAAAATAAAAAGCTACTCCAGGTGGAATAGCTATAAGACCAAAGATAAAACTTTGGAGCCATTCGGCAGCTCGGCTGTCATAGTTGATAACCTTAGACCCGTAGCTTTGCGTCCTCACTTTTCAATGAGTTTGCCATTTATCGAAATACATATACAATTGGTAGATTACACTACGAACGAAGTATAAATGAGGTTGGGAGTAATTACAAGGTTAAGGTAAATAGTCCTAATATTATTAAAAAAGGTATAGCCCGAGTGAGTCATTGGGGCTATACCTTTGGGTTCGGTCTATATTAACTAGATAAAGTAGTAGGGAAAGCAGGTGATACAGGAACATCATCTGTTTCTTCATCGATAGAAACAGCATTCGGGTTGAATTCATTTTCCATTTTGGATACGACCACAGTTGCAACACTATTGCCAATCAGGTTTGTAATGGCGCGAGCTTCCGACATAAATCGGTCTACACCGATTAGAAGGGCAATTCCTTCGACTGGGACCATTGGAAAAGCGGAAAGTGTGGCAGCTAAGGTAACAAATCCGGAACCAGTTACACCAGCAGCTCCTTTGGAAGTGAGCATCAGGACTCCAAGAAGTGTGAGTTGTTGTACCAGCGATAAGTGTATGCCGTACGCTTGTGCGATAAAGAGCGAAGCCATAGACAAGTAGATAGAAGTACCATCCAGGTTAAACGAATAACCTGTAGGAATAACAAGTCCGACAACAGATTTGGAACAGCCGTATCTTTCGAGCTTTTTCATAATTGGAGGCAATGCCGATTCAGAAGAAGAAGTTCCTAGAACCAGTAGAATCTCATCTTTAATATATTTTAAGAAGCTAAAAATGTTAAATCCATAGTAGCGCGCAATTGAACCAAGAATAACAACAATGAACAGGAACATTGTGATATAGACGGAACCCATTAACTTGCCAAGCGAGGTAAGAGAGGAGATCCCGAATTTCCCGATGGTATAAGACATGGCACCAAAAGCAGCAATAGGCGAAAGCTTCATGATCATGTTTACAATACCGAAAAATACGTGCGCAAACTTATCAAATAATTGCAAGATTGGCTTTCCGTTTTTGCCCATTGCAGCTAAGGACACTCCGAACAAAACGGCAAAGAACAGAATCGGAAGCATTTCCCCTTTGGCGAAAGCAGCCATTACGTTGTCTGGTACAATGCCAGCTAAGAAGTCAACGACTCCACTGCTTTCTTTGGCGGCAGATGTATATTTGCTAATGTCTCCATGCACCTTGCTCGTATCGATTCCCGCACCAGGTTGAACCAGATTTACGATCAGGATACCGATCGCTAAGGCAACCGTTGTTACGATCTCGAAGTAGAGAATGGCTTTTCCGCCGATCCGGCCAACTTTTTTTACATCTCCCATGCTTGCAATACCGCTTACAATCGTAAAGAAGATGATTGGACCAATGACCATCTTAATCATTTTAATAAATACATCCGCTAAAATCTTAAGATCTACCGCGAACTTAGGAAAGAATTGACCTACGAGGATACCGAGAATAATTGCAATGATAACTTGAACAGTCAGATTACGAAAGTTGAACTTCATCCCGTCACTCCCTTATACTAATTTTTCAGAAATATGAAAGCGCTTAATAAGAATTGTAAGTTCACCCGAATGAATTTAAAAGAATATGGTCATATTGTTCTTTTTGGTCGTTTTGGTCTACGAAAAAAATAAGCCTGGAGAGTGTTCTCCAGGCTTCATCGCGGTTGAGGATACGCGTATTTATTTCGAATTTGTTTTACCTTATTCACCAAACCATAGCCAATGGTGTCTGCATATTTGTTATACAGTGGATCTGTTGCTTGAATCCATTGATTACGCTGTTCATTCGTTAGTTCATGGATCTGGAGGACCGACATCGTGCGAAGCTCATTTAATTGCTTTTCATTCATAGAAACGGCCTTCTGGTTATTCCAAACACTCGTTTCTTGTAAAGCTTCCTGAATCTTGTCTTGAATGTCAGAGGGGAGTTTGTCCCAGAATGATTTGTTCACAATCACGGCATATCCCAAATAGCCATGGTTACTTAAGGTTAAATATTTTTGTCCAAGATACAGTCTTTTAGTAAATATATTTGAGATAGTATTTTCCTGCCCATCAACTGTTCCGTTCTCAATGTTTTGATAGACTTCATTAAAAGGAATTGGAACTGGCTGGGCGCCGAGCAGCCGATATTGATCTTCAAGGACTTTGCTTGGCATGATCCGAATTTTTTGTTCACGGAAGTCTTTGGGTGTAAGGATGGGATGTTGGTTGCTGGTTACTTGCTTGAAACCGTTGCTCCAGAAGGCCAGTCCTTTCATATTTTTTGACTCAAGGGTATGAAACAGAATCTGTCCGATCTCTCCGTGGAGCGATTCATCTACTGCTTGTTGGTTGGGGAAAGCGAACGGAAGATCTAGCACCATCCAGCTTGGGTATAGCGTAGAAATTTTGGAATAGGCTGGTGCGATCATCTGGATATTCCCCTGCCATAACGCCTGGAACTCGTCCTTATCGGAATAAAGGATGCCATTAGGGTAAACCTGTACTTCAACTTTTCCGTTGGTTTTTTCAGAAACAAGGTTAGCAAATTGATCAACAGCTAATCCTTTCGGTGTGTTTTCGGCAACGACGTGACTGAATTTGATGATGATTCGTTGATTAAGTCCTTTCTGTTCATCGTCGTAGGATAAGTTATTCGAGCCTAATTCAGAACGAAACCCAATGACGACAGCTGTTATCAAAATTCCAATAATAATGATGCTGATTCCGATGATTGATCTCATAAGCGAGGATCTCCATTTATTAAAGTTGATAAATTCTCTTTATTATTTCACAATATTTGTAGCGAGTAAATTCATCCATTCAAAGAGACAAAGGGGATATTCTTCTGTTAAAGAACGTAAAAATCCACTGGAAGATCACTCTGCTTTCCTTTGGCATTGTGCTGTTCTCTTTACTTATCGGAGGCATTATTGTTTTAGGCGGATTTATTAAAATGAAGGAAGATGAGGTTGGTCAGCGTTTGCTTATTACAGCGCGTTCGGTTGCGGAGATCCCTATGATCAAGGAATCGATAAATAAACCGGACGGCTGGAAAACCATTAACCCGATCACTAGACGACTACGCATGATTAATGATGCCACCTACATTGTCGTCATGGATATGAATCGAGTTAGGCTGTCTGATCCAATTCAAGAGCGGATTGGGACTAAGTCGATTGGCAGGGATGAAGATTTGGCTTTTGCCGAACATACTTACACTTCCAAGGTTGAGGGTGAATTAGGCACAGCAATACGCGCCTACGTTCCCATAATGGATGAAGAGCATCGGCAGATCGGCGTAGTCATGGCTGGACACCTTCTGCCAAGTATCAGTGAGATCCTCTACGATAAACAAGGCTATATCATGATAACCTTCCTGTTATCGGTCCTGTTTGGAATTTGGGGCTCTTGGCAGTTGGCCAAACACATGAAGAAGCAGATGTATAACTTGGAACCTCATGAGATCGCTCGGATTTTGCGCGAGCGGACAGATACTTTTCATGCCATGCATGAGGGTGTTATCGCGATCGATAATCAGGAGAACATCACGATATTTAATGAGAAGGCCAAGGAAATCTTTGGGATAACGGGTGAGGTAATCGGCCAGAATATTTGGGAAGTAATACCAGATTCCCGATTGCCCGAGATTCTTGAGCTGCAGCAGCCCATTTACAACCAGGAATTAAATGTGGGAAATACGATTATCATGTCCAACCGGGTACCGATTAAGGTCAATCAGCAAACGGTCGGAGCTCTGGCCATCTTTCAGGATTTGACGGAGGTAACCAATCTGGCGGAGGAGCTGACTGGAGTTCGTAAGTTTGTCGACGCACTGCGGGTGCAAAACCACGAACATATGAACAAGCTGCATACGATAGCGGGCTTGTTACAACTCGGAGCGGTTGATAAAGCATTGGAATATCTGTTTCAAATATCCGAACAGCAAAAGGAAATGACTGATTTTTTAACACAACAAATCCAAGACACCAGTATTTCCGGATTATTGCTAAGCAAGGTAAGCAGAGGGAAAGAGCTGGGCATTACAGTCACCATTGACCGAAGAAGCAACTTGGATCGCTTTCCGAATCAGATGGATCGACATGATTTTGTCATTATAATTGGAAATCTCATAGAGAATGCGTTTGATGCTCTACAACAAGTAGAACGGGAGAATAAAGAGGTCATCATCAGCATGGAACAAGACGAGGAAATCCTCTCTTTGTTGGTAGAAGATAATGGCTGCGGCATGGAACCGGAAGTTCAACAACTAATGATGGAGCGGGGCTTTTCGACGAAACAACAGGTTCATCGCGGGATTGGACTTAATCTAGTACATCAGATTATTTCCAGAACCAATGGAGAGCTGCGATGTGACTCGACTCCAGGTATGGGGACAAGCTTTGTTCTCACATTCCCGATGAAGGAAGGAAATACGCATGGATAATGAGCGGTTTTCCGTTTTGCTGATTGAAGATGATCCAATGGTACAGGAAGTGAACCGTCAATTCGTCGAACGGGTAGAAGGTTTTATCGTTTGCGGGATTGCTGGAAATGGGCGGGAAGGCTTGGAGCTTTTGAAGGAATTGAAACCTGATTTAGTGATTATGGATATTTTCATGCCGCTTTTGGATGGAATTGAGACCTTGCACGAGATACGTTCTGCGTCTTACCCGGTGGACGTCATCATTATTTCGGCTGCCAAAGAGATGACGACTATTCAAGAGACATTACGCAACGGTGCGATTGATTACATCATCAAGCCATTCAAGTTTGAACGCATGAAACAGGCGCTGGAGAAATACAGGCATTTTCGAGCGAATTTCACTGAAAAGAGGACGGTTACGCAGTCGGAACTTGATCATATTATCGCAGGTAGACGGGTTTCCACAGATATTGAACAGGATAATCTGCCCAAAGGACTCAATTCACTGACACTTAAGCAAGTGGTCTACTTTATGATGGAACAACAGACAGCGCTGTCCGCTGATGAGGTTGCCGACCAAGTCGGAATCGCTAGGGTAACGGCTAGACGGTACCTGGAATTCCTTGAGAAAACAGGAAAGCTGACACGCGACATTCAATACGGTGGGATTGGGCGCCCTGTTAATCGTTATCGCCTGTCGCAGAGATAAATGGGACCAATGTGGGGCTTAGTGGAGTGGTTTTTAATTCAATTGTAATCTTGTGGGCAAATCTTTATACTGAAAAGGATGCCTATATTATCGGATAATAAGGAGTTGTTTATAGATGGGAATGTCATGTGGGATCGTAGGGTTGCCGAACGTAGGAAAATCGACCCTGTTTAACGCGATTACCCAAGCGGGGGCGGAATCTGCCAATTATCCGTTTTGTACGATTGATCCAAACGTAGGGATTGTAGAAGTTCCAGATCCTCGTTTGACTAAATTGACCGAAATCGTTGTGCCGAACAAAGTGGTTCCTACCGCTTTTGAATTTGTTGATATTGCCGGTCTGGTAAAAGGAGCAAGCAAAGGCGAAGGTTTGGGTAACCAGTTCTTGGCTCACATCCGTGAAGTAGATGCGATCGCTCAGGTTGTTCGCTGCTTCGAGGACGAGAACATCACACACGTAGCGGGTAAAGTAGATCCTTTAAGCGATATTGAAACCATCAACCTGGAGCTTGTCTTCGCTGACCTGGATTCGGTTACTCGTCGTATTGAGCGCATTGGCCGCAAAGTAAAAGCGGGCGATAAAGAAGCGAAACAAGAGCTGGATGTATTGGAAAAGCTGCAAGCTGCTTTTGAAGAAGGCCATGCGGCTCGTGCTGTTGCGTTGGACGAAGAAGAGCAAAAGCTGGTTCGTGATCTGCATTTGCTCACGATCAAACCAATGATGTACGTATGCAATGTGGCGGAAGATGAGATTACCAACTATGAGAGCAATCCTCATGTGCAAGCGGTTAAGGCTCATGCCGCTACTGAAGGCGCTGAGATTGTTGTCATTAGCGCCAAAGTAGAATCCGAGATTGCCGAGCTTGAAGGAGAAGACAAGGATATGTTCCTAGAAGAGCTTGGTTTGCAGGAGTCGGGTCTTGATCGTTTGATCCGCGCAGCGTACAACTTGCTTGGTTTGGTTACCTACTTCACGGCTGGGGTGCAAGAAGTTCGTGCCTGGACGATCAAACAAGGCATGAAAGCTCCACAGGCTGCTGGTGTCATTCATACTGACTTTGAACGCGGATTTATTCGTGCAGAATTAGTAGCATATGATGACTTGGTGGAAGCAGGTTCAGTGAATGCTGCTCGTGAAAAAGGTAAGTACCGTCTTGAAGGAAAAGAATACATCGTGAAAGACGGCGATGTTATTCACTTCCGTTTTAACGTATAATTTCCACCTTGCCTAGCAAGGAGTAATTTGATACAATACAAGAATGCGAGTATTTTATTGGGTGCATCACTGTTATGTTTCCAACTAGCACTCGCTCCTTGCCCGTACAGGGCCGTTTAGTCCAAAAGGAGGTGAAAAAGGTATGCGTCAATACGAAGTAATGTACGTATTACGTCCAGACCTTGAAGAAGAGAAAGTGAAAGCGAACGTAGCTCGTTACAGCGAAGTCGTTACTAGCTTCGGTGGAGAAATCACCAAACTTCAAGAAATGGGTAAGCGTCGTCTTGCTTATGAAATCAAAAAGTTCCGTGATGGTTTCTATGTTTTGATGAACTTCAAAGCGAATGCTGATGCAGTAGCAGAAGCTGAGCGTCTGATGAAAATTAACGACGACGTTATTCGCTTCCTCTTCGTAAGAGAAGAACAGTAATAGTCGTCTGCGGAGGTTTTGTTCATGCTGAATCGAGTTATTCTTATCGGCAGGCTTACGAAGGATCCAGAACTGCGTTACACACCAAATGGCACCGCTGTTACCACTTTTACTCTGGCAGTGAGTCGTGCCCGTACCAGTCAAACTGGCGAGCGTGAAGCTGACTTCATTAACATCGTGGCTTGGAGTAAATTAGCCGACTTATGCGCCAACTATCTGAGAAAAGGTAGACAAGCTGCAGTAGAAGGTCGTATTCAATCCAGATCCTATGATAATAAAGAGGGTAAAAAAGTATACGTAACAGAAGTCGTGGCGGAAAATGTTCAGTTCTTAGGCTCTAAAGAAGAAGGGAACGGATTCGATCCCGGATTTGGTGGAGGTTCCAAGCCAGCTAGCAAAGGTAATGACTTCGATCCGTTTAACGATCCTTTCGCTGATGCAGGGAAACCGATCAATATTTCTGACGATGACCTGCCGTTCTAACGAAGTAGTAGCTAGAAGTCATTAAGAAATTATCACATTCCTTAAGAAAGGGAGGGACTTTTCATGGCACGCAAAGGACGTCCGAATAAACGTCGTAAAGTTTGCTTCTTCACAGTGAACAAGATCAAAAAGATCGATTATAAAGATATCGATTTGCTGAGAAAGTTCATCAGCGAGCGCGGTAAAATCTTACCTCGCCGTGTTACTGGTACTTCCGCGAAGTATCAACGTGCTTTGACAATCGCGATCAAACGTGCTCGTCAAGTAGCATTGTTACCATATACTGCTGAATAAGTTTGAACCATATAAAGAAGAGGGGCACGATTGAGTGACCCTCTTTTTTACTATCTACTGACATATGATATGATAATGAAAGCGACCAATTGTTTACATAGTAGCAAGTTTGGAATTACCACTAGAGAGGGGGTAGCTTATACATGTTCAATCGGACAAGACAACTAGCGGAAAACGCCATTATGCTGGGAATCGCAACAGTGTTTCTGCTATTGGCTACCTATACATTATTAGGTGGTTTAGTCTTAATGATCATTCCGATTCCGTTTATTTTGCTGGCCCGACAAAGAGCACTCCGCGATATGTTGTTTATTATTGCGACTTTTGGATTACTGAGTCTGATCATCAGTGGACCGTTTATGATTTTGCCTGCTGTTATGTTGGCTACTGTAGGATTGGTTATGGGTTATCTATACCAAAAGAAGAAGACAGCCATCCCTGCAGTGTTGGGCGGAGCGGGTGCTATGCTCCTGACCATTATCAGCTTCCTGGTAATCTCCATTTACGGATTGAATGTTGATATCGTGGGACAGCTAAAACAAGTGATTACAGAAGTGGAGGCAATGCCGATTCCCAGCTTGCCCGCAAATATGACAGAAGCACAGTATCGGGATTTTATCGAGAAGAATTTTGAAATGATGATTTCTTTGTTCCCGGCATCTATTATGATGACGAGCTTTATGGTCAGTGGCTTGAATCACTGGATGTCTCGAATCATCACTAAGCGGTTGGGCTCTCCTATTCCTGCGTTGAAGCCATTTAGGGAGTGGAGTTTACCTCGTTCGTTGATTTACTATTACTTCTTAACGTTACTGTTTATGATGCTTTTCTATCAGTCCGTTTCCGGGACTTTTTACGGGAAGGCAATCCTGAACCTTCGATTTGTGTTAGAGATACTTTTTACGATTCAAGGGTTAAGTTTTTGTTTCTTTTGGTTTCACATCAAGGGATGGAATAAATTCACATGGTTGCTTATTGTATTTATTTTTACTCCCCTAAATACTATACTAAGTTTACTAGGCATCTTTGATTTAGGAATTGGTTTGCGGAACCGGATAGAAAGAAGAATGTAAAAGAGGAGCTGAGGAAATGCCCAAGTTCCTTTTAAAGCGCTGGTATGGGCTACATATGGTCTTAGCTCTCAGCTTCATTATGATGCTGTTAGCGATTCTAACCATATACCACTGGATGTATGGAGCACTTGGCATTGTGTGTGTAATCGGTTTGGTCTTTTATACTGTGCAGATGGAGAGAACGTTTCAACGAGAGCTTCGTCTGTATTTGGCAACCATCAGTCACAGGGTAAAAAAAGCTGGTGAAAGCGTCATTCAAGAGATGCCTCTTGGCATTTTGCTCTACAACGAGGACAAGGATATTGAATGGACCAATCCATATATGCAGGAGATTACAGGCGAAGAAGGATTGATTAGTAAAAGCTTGGCGGATGTGTTTCCTGGACTTGAGCTTAAACCTGATCAAAAACGTCTGGAACTCACCTACAACGATCGGATCTATGAGGTCCTGGTTCGTCCAGAAGAACGACTGCTGTATTTTACTGATATCAGTGAACATAAGGAACTACTACTTCGCTATAACTATGAGAAGTCCGTTATTGCCATTATTCATCTGGACAATCTGGATGAAGTGGGGCAGGTCATGGATGATCAAAGCCGTACACTTCTCTCCACTAGTGTGGCTGGTGTCATTAATGAATGGGCAACCAAGAATGGCATCTATTTGCGTCGCTTTACAGCAGATAAGTTCTTGGCGTTATTCGACCGTCAGACGCTGGATAAGCTGGAGGAAAGCCGCTTCGATATTCTTGACGTCGTAAGGGAAATGACCGCGGATAACAAAATCCCGATTACATTAAGTATTGGGGTAGCGGCAGGTGTTTCATCGTATATTGAGCTGGGGCAAATTGCGCAATCCAGCTTGGATATCGCACTTGGACGCGGTGGAGACCAGGCGGCAGTCAAGGTGGGTAACAAGCTATCGTTCTACGGCGGAAAATCCAATGCGGTAGAAAAGCGAACTCGTGTAAGGGCAAGGGTTATCGCGCATGCCTTGCGTGACCTTATTCACGAAGCGGATCACGTGATTATCATGGGCCATAAGCACCCGGATATGGACTCCATCGGGGCTTCGTTAGGTGTCTTGAAATCTGTGCAGATTCATAACAAAGTCGGCTATATTGTTTTGGATGAAGTGAATCAGTCTATTGAGCGGCTGATGAAGGAAGTAGCCGAGCATGAGTCGCTTTCGGAATCGTTTGTAACACCAGAGCAATCCATGCACCTCATCTCGGGCCGTACTTTGCTCGTGATTGTCGATACTCATCGTCCGTCTCTTACAATTGAGCCGAGATTATTACAAGAGACGAACCGGATCGTCGTAATCGATCACCACAGACGGGCTGAAGAATTTGTGAATGATCCGGTACTGATTTATTTGGAACCGTACGCATCCTCGACATCGGAGCTTGTCACAGAGCTTTTGCAGTATCAGAGTGACCGAATTAATATCGACAACCTGATCGCGACATCTTTGTTGTCTGGTATCGTGGTGGATACGAAGAGCTTTGCTTTCCGTACAGGGTCGAGGACCTTTGAGGCTGCGTCATTCTTGCGACGTAACGGGGCCGATACCGCGATGGTTCAGCGCTTCCTTAAAGAAGATCTGCAGCATTTTGTGAAGCGGGCACGGATTGTCATGAATACGGAGATATACCGTGGCAGTTTAGCGATTTCGACTGGCAGTCAGGATGAATCCTATACACAGGTAGAAGTAGCCCAAGCGGCAGAGCTTTTGTTAACGCTTTCTGGTATACAAGCATCATTTGTGGTTGCCAAGCGTGCGGATAACACCGTTTTGATTAGCGCCCGTTCACTGGGTGATATGAACGTTCAATCGATTATGGAGCAGCTAGGCGGTGGAGGTCACTTGACAGGCGCAGCTTGTCAACTCAGTGATATCACAATAGAGGAAGCCGTCCAACAACTCAAGGAAGTATTAGATCGTTAGGGTTGTAAAGAGGAGGAATATAAGATGCGAGTTATTTTTCTTAAAGATGTAAAAGGACAAGGAAAAAAAGGCGATATCAAGGATCTCTCTGAAGGTTATGTACGCAACTTCTTGCTGCCAAGAGGTTTGGTAAAAGAAGCGACAGAAGGTAATGTCAAAACTCATGAAGCGCAACAAAAAAGCATGGAGAAGCGCAAAGAGCAAGAAAAGCTGGAAGCACAAGAGCTTGCAGCCAAGATGGATGAGATGACAGTTAAATTAACTGGAAAAGCTGGCCAAGGCGGTCGTTTGTTTGGGGCAATTTCCAGTAAACAAGTAGTTGAAGCTTTAGAGAAACAGTTTAAAATTAAGTTGGATAAACGCAAATTAGACATGGAAGCGATCCGTTCACTAGGTGTAACTCAAGTAAAAGTAAAACTTCACCACGATGTGACAGCTACTTTGAAGGTACACGTAGTAGAGGAATAAATACGAGTCAAATAACAGGCAGTAAGTGAGGGATAAGATGTGAGCGAGCTGTTCATGGATCGTGTGCCACCGCAAAATATAGAAGCTGAGCAATCCGTTCTTGGTGCCGTGTTCCTAGCCAAGGAAGCTCTGATTACCGCTATCGAAATCCTTCGCCCCGAAAACTTTTATCGCTCCTCTCATCAGCGAATCTTTAAGGTCATGATGGATCTTTACGAAAAGGGAGAGCCAGTCGATCTCGTTACGGTAACGGCAGAGCTACAGGATGCCAAGCTATTGGAGGAAATCGGGGGAGTCGCCTATTTAACCGATCTGGCGAGTTCAGTTCCGACAGCTGCCAATATTGAATACTACGCCCGTATTGTAGAAGAGAAGGCGTTGCTCCGTCGTTTGATTCTGACGGCTACGAAGATCGCCAACGATGGGTATTCACGGGAAGATGAAGTTGGAGAGATTATTGCCGATGCGGAAAAATATATTTTAGAGATTGCTCAGAATCGCAACAGCGGCGGGTTTACACCAATACGCGATGCTTTGATGGAGACGTATGATCGGATCGAATTCTTAAGCCAGCGCCGCGGTGATGTGACGGGCATTCCGTCCGGTTATCCTGATCTGGATAAGATGACCTCCGGATTTCAGCGTTCCGACTTAATCATATTGGCTGCACGTCCTTCAGTAGGGAAAACGGCTTTTGCCCTTAACGTCGCTCAGAATGTTGCGGCCCGTGCAGGCGAGACAGTCGCTATTTTTTCATTAGAGATGGCGGCTTCCCAGCTGGTGCAACGTATGATTTGTGCCGAGGGCAACCTGGATGCGCAACGAATGCGGACAGGCTGGCTGGAAGAAGATGATTGGCAGAAGCTGACGATGGCGATTGGAACGTTGGCCAAGGCACCGGTTTATATTGATGACTCACCAGGTGTTACCGTACAGGATATCCGCGCCAAGTGCAGAAGACTGCAGCAGGAACGAGGGTTGGGAATGATCCTGATCGACTACTTGCAGTTAATTCATGGCCGTGGTAAGGGAGATAACCGACAGCAGGAAGTATCCGAGATTTCTCGTACGCTAAAAGGAATTGCGCGTGAGCTGAATGTTCCGGTTATCGCCTTGTCTCAGCTGAGTCGTTCCGTTGAACAACGGCAGGATAAACGACCGATGATGTCCGATATTCGTGAATCAGGTTCCATCGAGCAGGATGCTGATATCGTCGCTTTCTTGTATCGCGATGACTACTACGATAAGGAATCCGAAGCCAAAAACGTAATTGAGGTTATTATCGCCAAGCAACGTAACGGCCCAACCGGGACAGTCGAGTTGGCGTTCCTAAAAGAATATAATAAATTTGTTAGTTTGGATCATCGCTATCGAGATGTGGCAGGATAATAACTGCCACATTTTTTTGTTTTGATTATATATTTCGCTACATCCGAACATACTAAGAGTTTATTTTTATAATTGTTCGTGTTTACGTTGACATTCGCACTTTACTTTAGTAAACTAAGTTTGTTTGTGCCCAACGTATGATATGACTAGAATCGGGAGGTTTTTTCCATGTCAACTGTAGTTGTCGTCGGGAGCCAATGGGGCGATGAAGGTAAAGGTAAAATTACAGATTACTTAGCAGAATCAGCTGAGGTTGTTGCTCGCTATCAAGGGGGGAATAACGCAGGCCACACCATTATTTTTGGTGGAAATAAGTACAAGTTGAATTTGATTCCATCTGGAATCTTTTATAAAGACAAGGTTTGCGTGATCGGTAACGGGATGGTTATTGATCCGAAAGCACTCGTAAAAGAATTGGAGTACATTCATAGCTTCGGATTCTCCACTAAGAATTTGAAAATCAGCAATCGTGCTCATGTTATCATGCCTTACCATATCAAACTGGATAGCGTTGAAGAAGATAATAAGGGTGAAAATAAAATTGGTACCACCCGTAAAGGGATTGGACCTGCTTACATGGATAAAGCTGCGCGCAGCGGTATTCGTATCGCTGATTTAATGGATCCAGAAGAATTCGAGCGTAAGTTAACTCAGAATCTTGTTGAGAAAAACCGTGTTCTTGAGAAACTGTATAACACGACTGGATTTGAATTAAAAGATATCTTGGAAGAATACCTTGGATACGCTGAAATTATACGTCAATATGTGACAGATACATCAGTTATATTGAATGATGTGATTGATAAAGGGAATCGTGTCCTGTTTGAAGGTGCTCAAGGCGTTATGCTTGATATTGACCAAGGAACCTATCCTTATGTCACTTCTTCCAACCCGATTGCTGGTGGTGTAACCATTGGCTCTGGTGTAGGACCATCGAAAATTCACCAAGTAATTGGTGTAGCCAAAGCGTATACAACACGCGTGGGTGATGGCCCATTCGCAACTGAATTGTTGGATGAAACAGGTGACCATATCCGCGAAGTTGGAGCAGAATTTGGAACAGTAACAGGCCGCCCACGTCGAATTGGGTGGTTTGACAGTGTGGTTGTACGTCACGCACGTCGCGTTAGTGGAATCACCGGATTGGCTGTTACCAAGCTAGATACATTGACTGGAATTGAGACGCTGCGTATTTGTACCGCTTATAAATACAATGGTGAGATCATTGAAGAGTTCCCGGCTAACTTGCGTATTCTGGCGAAGTGTGAGCCAGTTTATGAAGACCTACCAGGTTGGACTGAAGATATTACGGGTGTTACTAACATTAACGATCTCCCTGAGAATGCTCGTCACTATATCGAGCGTATTACCCAATTAACAGGAATTCCGCTCTCGATCTTCTCAGTTGGTCCTGACCGTGAGCAAACTGTTGTGGTTCGAGGAATTTACGCGTAACAAATAATTGCGTATCAAGCGAAAAGACCGTCTCAATAGACGGTCTTTTTTATGTTCATCTGTTTTTCGCCAGTTGCTCCTTACAGTTTCAATACACATGGTCAAGCTGTTAAAAGTTTTTTCCAAAAATGATCAAGAGGACAGTCACCAGTTACAGCCTTCTGGGCATATGGTATCCCATACCACAACAAAATGAGGTGTTGAGTAATGAAATTCGGATTTGATTCCAAAGCGATGAAGTTGATCGGCAAAAAGGTTGAAGTGAAAATGTATAACGGCATTGTGATTAATGGCACCATGTCTCATGTAAGCAAAGGATATATCTGCTTCATTACAACGTATGAGAAAGAAAATACAGAAATGACATCTTTCCGTCGACTTGCGCTTCGAGATGTAACCTCTATGGTTGAGGTCAGACGCTAATGATTCAACGAAAATAGCCACCTTTCCTTATATAAGAGGGAAAGGTGGCGCCTGTTATACTTTTCCGCCGAACGAGCGGATGAGTTCGGTTGCTTCGTTTCCTCTATTCTCAGGGACAACTGCGGTAAGTAATACACTGGAGCCGATTGCATCCTGGCCGCCATCCGACATTCCACTCGCACTAGGATCGGCTGCGGCTAACACACTGGCGTCGC
The DNA here is from genome assembly GCF_050113715.1 of Brevibacillus ginsengisoli. Taxonomy (NCBI): domain Bacteria; kingdom Bacillati; phylum Bacillota; class Bacilli; order Caryophanales; family Paenibacillaceae; genus Brevibacillus; species Brevibacillus ginsengisoli. The sequence goes on along the minus strand of NZ_JBNJQR010000004.1, from coordinate 365,373 downwards.
GTCCATTTTGGAAATCAGCATCCAAGGTCAGATTCCCTAAGCCTGGAATCTCGCCTGTGATTGGATTCATGACTTTCTCAACGCCTTCACCGGGATATTGACCCACACTATCGACTTGAACGGTTTCAAAGCCAGCTTGTTGTAGGGCTTTAGACGCACGATCTGCCGCATCTAACGATTTAAACCCAGCAAGAATGTTACGGGTTACATCCATGAGGAACAATCTCCTTTTTTTACAATTTTGGACAATTGTAAACCATTTTTTACAAAACTATGTACATATTATGATACTTATGGTTCGAGGTTATTCGACGAGATTTAACACTTGATGAGGTAATCTTTCTTATGGTAAAGTCGTAATAGTGATTTTCATAGGTATTTTGGAAGAATTTCACTGTTGAATTAGGTAGAAAAAACCAAATACCGAATTTATGAGAATATTCTGTTAGACCTAGAACTCAAAATTTTTTCGGGGAGGGATATAATGCAGTCGGTTGATTGGAAGATCTGGCTTACGCAACGAACGGGTACGTTCCTTCGAAGCAACAGTCAGAGGGCCAAAGATTTCACAAAGAAAGCTTGGTCTTACGTAGAAAACAACAAGAAACAAGCAAGTATTATCTCCGCAGTTCTATTCCTAACGGCTTCAATCGGAGGCTTGTCTACATATTACTATCAATCCAATGTACATACAGTTTACCATGTGAACGTGAACGGCAAGGAAATGGGTGTTGTTGATAACCCAGATGTCGTCAATAAATGGGCAGAAGCCAAACTAAAAGAAGAACAAGCGAAGCATAATGGGTTGAGCCTAAAAATGTCCGATTATATTACGTATACGGAAGAGAAAGGCTTTAAGCCTAACTTTGATAACAATGCCGCGATTGCCGCTTTATCACAGGAATCAAACATAAAGGTGGAAGCGGTTAAAATTATCGTGAATGGACAAGCTGTTGGGTATGCGCCTGATCAAGCGACAGCCGATAAGGTACTCGCGGATATCAAGCAAAGCTTTGGCGGTGTAGTCCCGACAGAATCGAAGAAAAAATCAGCGGTTGCTGCTTCCATTAATGACGCAGTCAAGGATGCTAAGAAACAAGTGAAGTTTAAGGAAACAGTCGATACCAAGACCGATTCCGCTCCAGCCGCTCAGGTTCTTGATGCGGACAAGCTGGAGGAGCTGCTTCGCAAAGGGACATTTAAGCAGGTTGTACACGTCGTACAGCCAGGCGACTGTATCGGTTGCATTGCAGCCAAATACGGTATCCGATCAAAGGATATTTATGCCAACAATCCAGGGATCACGGAGAACACCGTATTGAAATTAGGACAAGAGATTAACGTAACAGCACAGCGACCTTTGGTAACTGTTCAGGTAACAGAAGAAAAGGCGCAAGACGAAACGATTCAGTATACAGAACAAACCAAAGCCAACAGCTCGATGCCAAAAGGCGAAACCAAAGTCGTTCAGGAAGGCAAAGAGGGCACCAAAAGAGTAACCTATAAAGTTACCAAGGAAAATGGACAAGTTGTAAGTCGTGAAGTAGTGAATCAACAAATTGTCTCTAACCCGGTAGCGAAAGTCGTAGAACGTGGAACCAAAGTAATTCCTTCCCGTGGTACAGGCAGATTTATTTGGCCTGCCAGAGGCTATGTCAGCAGCGGATTTGGCATGCGTTGGGGCAGACTGCATAAAGGGATCGACATTGCTGGTTCGGGAACAATCCGTGCAGCCGATAATGGTCGTGTCATTCAGGCAGGCTGGAATGGAGATTATGGGAATTCGGTTACAATTGATCACGGCAATGGCTTAGTCACTTTGTATGGGCATATGCGTTCAATTGACGTGCAAGTAGGAGAAGTTGTCCCTCAAGGGAAAGCGCTGGGAATAATGGGCTCTACGGGTGACTCAACAGGTGTACACGTACACTTTGAGATTCACAAGAACGGTGCACTCCAGAATCCAGCTACTTACCTGAGAAAATAGTATAATAAAATAACTGAAACATAGGGGCCGGTTCCGTTGGGGAGCGGCCTTCCTTATTTTGATAAAGGCATAAATGGCAGGAATTTAAACAAAATGAGTGGAATTGGAGTAGTTAGAAAAGAGGTGAACGTTTATGGCAAAGCTTCTCGTGGTGGATGATGAAAGACCAATTGCGGACATTCTGAAGTTTACCTTGGAAAAGGAAGGCTATCAGGTAATTTGCGCTTATGATGGAGAGAGTGTAATCGAATTGGTACACGCGGAGAAACCTGATTTGATTCTACTGGATGTCATGTTGCCTGGACGAGACGGAATGGACGTCTGCCGAATCGTTCGCCAGGAGTATGAGATGCCAATTATTATGCTGACGGCCAAGGATTCTGAGCTGGATAAGGTGCTAGGTCTAGAACTTGGCGCGGATGATTATGTGACGAAGCCATTTAGTGCAAGAGAGCTTTTAGCGAGGGTAAAAGCCCATTTGCGGAGGCAAAAGCCCAAAACAGCTGATCGTGGAAGCCATCTCCTACGTATTCATGAATTAGAGATTGATTCTCATTCCTATACGGTGTCCAAGTTTGGAGAGACACTGGAATTAACTCATCGGGAGTTCGAGCTGCTGGTATATCTTGCAAGGCACCAGGGGCAAGTGCTGACCCGGGAGCATTTATTGCAAGCGGTTTGGGGATTTGATTACTTTGGCGATGTTCGTACTGTGGATGTAACGGTTCGTCGCTTGCGTGAGAAAATTGAGGATGATCCCAGCCAGCCGAAATATATCATTACAAGACGGGGGTTGGGTTATACACTGCGTAATCCGAGTCTTGGAGGAACGTTGTAATGACTCGCTCCAAATTATTCAAGACGATTCAATGGAAGTTAGTCGTCATTTATATGCTGTTGATTCTCATTGCGATGCAGTTTATTGGAGCGTACTTTGCCCGCGAGGTAGAGAGCTATTACACGAACAACTTTAACGAGACATTGAACGCACAGGCATCTTTGTTGGCTACACATTTGGGCAAGTACCTAAGTACACCCATCGATGAGAAGCATGATGATGCCAGCGTCAAAGCAGATATTGATAATCTGGTTCACAATCTGGTCGGCTTGAAAGCGAACGTCCGCATCATCGATCAGAATGGAACGATCATTAGTACGAATGAAGACAACAAGGGGATCATTGGTCAAAAAACGGCGCAAAGCGAAGTTACGATTGCCTTGATGGGTACACGTAATGAGGCGCTGCGTATTGATCCTCAAACAGGCCATCGGGTGAAGATGTTAGTCATTCCTGTCAAAAAGGGTAATGTCGTCTACGGTGTTGTCTACATGGTGGCCACGATGGAGGATATGTACACGACGATCAGCAAGATCACCAACATTCTAGCAGTTGGTACAGGGATTGCCTTGATTTTGACTGCTGGTTTGGGCGTGGTGCTGGCGCGAACCATCACAACTCCAGTAAAAGAGATGACCCGACAAGCGAAGGCAGTGGCTAACGGAGATTTTAACCGAACCGTTCAGGTGTACAACGAGGACGAGATCGGGCAGTTAGGCATGGCCTTTAACTATATGACCAGACGACTGCAAGAAGCGATTGTGGAACAGGAAGAAGAACGGGAGAAGCTGTCACAGGTGCTGGCCAATATGAGCGATGGCGTGATTGCGACCGATCGGGAGGGACGAATTATTCTCATGAACCGTTCGGCCGAGGAAATGCTGGAAGTGAAGGTGGGTGACGCCCTTTCGCACAGTCAAACGCTCTACGATGTACTGCGCCTTCCACCTGAAGAAGAAATGCCGCTGTTTGCGGAATCTGCCCCGCTTCTACTCGAGATGATGCTGGCGAATCGAGAAACCATTCTCCTTCGTGTCACATTTACACCGCTCCAACAGGATAGCGGGAAAAAAGGTGGCCTGATTGCCGTTCTGCAAGACGTAACCGAGCAAGCTCGTCTGGAACAACAGAGACGTGAGTTTGTCGCCAATGTTTCACACGAGTTGAGGACTCCTTTAACGACCATTAAAAGCTATGTGGAGGCCTTATTGGATGGAGCCAATTCCGACCCTGAGATATCTCAGCGGTTTCTTGGTGTTACAATGAATGAAACGGAGCGGATGATTCGTCTCGTGAATGATTTGCTTCAACTGTCCAGACTGGATTCACAAGGCAGCCAAATCAAACCTAGAGTAATCGATTTCAGGCAGCTGATTCACTATGCCGCGGATCGCTTTTCGATGCAAGCGGAACAGGGCGGAATCCAGTTGCGGTTGGAGGTTCCAGATTCTCTGCCAGAAGTCTACGCGGATCAGGATGCCATTACCCAAGTATTGGACAACCTAATCTCGAATGCGATTAAATATACGACCAGCGGCGGCTCAGTCGTCATTCAGGCCGAAGCCAATCCCGAGACCAGAAGAGTGAACGTATGGATTATGGATACGGGGATTGGTATTCCAAAGCGGGATCTCCGCCGGATATTCGAGCGCTTTTACCGAGTAGATAAGGCACGATCACGCAGTCAGGGGGGAACCGGACTAGGGCTGGCTATTGCCCGGGAATTAGTCCAGTCCCACGGATCGGATATTGAAATTACCAGTGAGTTAAATGAAGGGACAACGGTTGCTTTCTGGTTGCCATTTGCGGATCGGGGTGGGCAGGTTGAATAATTGGAGAGAAACAACAAAATCTGTGCTACTTAATGTTTTGGTGCTGACCAGTTTCGTTTTAACCTGGTTGCTTTGGCAGAACCAACCGAAGTTTGAGCTGATTGCGCCAACGACGTATGTTGACTCCAAGACTGTGGGGCAATCGAAACAGCTGGAGGAACTAATTGAACCAGAATCGATTGTCTTCCATTATGGAAATGACCATCATACCAGAGCCAACGCAAATGACGCTCAATTTCGTGTATTAAGTTCGTTGATGAGTAAGTGGTACTTTTATGATTTTGCCTACTTTCCGCTGACTGGCGAGAAGTGGCAGTCACTAACCAAGGACAAGCAGGGAATAGAAATTCAGTTTCGTTCAACGGTTCCGCTTTCGCTGATCAGTCAGTTCTTTACGTTCCGCGGGGAGATTGAAGGGGATCTCAAAGGAATTAATCGGATTTGGCTGTATTATGAAGAACGGGAAGATATGGTGTATGCGTTGTTTCTGTCAGATGATGACCAGCGAATTATTCGGGCGCGGACGGTTGTAAGTTCCAAAGATTTACGGGAGTCGTTCTTGCCTTTGGGCAAACACCTTCCAGAACAAATTTTAAAGGCGGCGCGAACACATAATTCACTAGTTCCGAATACCCAGCTCACGGATTATTGGAAAATCTACTATCTGCCAAAAGAGTCGTTCAAAATGCGTCAATTCTTGTATTCAATCAAGCCGATCCCGAACGAAGGGCTGATTCAGGCGTTCTTCTTAGACCCTTCATTGGTAAGACAAGTAGTAGAGCGGGACGGAACCGTTATTTTTACGGACGGAACCAGATCGATTCAAATCCGGCCAGGCCAGCCGATGATGACGTATACCGATCCTGTTTTACCGCAACAAAAAGAGAACCTGACCACAGAAGACAAACTACGCGGCGCCGTCAACTTCATTAACCAGCATCTTGGTTGGACGGATACATTCCGCTTTGAACGAATTGAAGAACATGCGGGAGACGGCGATGTCATTTCGTTCAGGCAGTATCTTGGGGCCTATCCGATGATCTCCAAAGATAATTCCTCTTTTGATGAAGTTGTTGTTAATTCAGAGCAAGGCCAGATTGTTTCACTTAAACAACCGATTATTGATTTGGACCGCTACATCAATTTTAAAGAGTGGACGATTATGTCTGGGCCAGAGTTATACCAAGTGCTACGAGCGCAGAATGTTGACGTCAATATGATTACAAGAGCATACTTGGCGTATGAAAACGTCAGTTATCAAGGGTACGTGGAGCTCTCGCCGACATGGGTGGTAGAACTGGCGAATGGCTCCTCTAAGATAATCCCAGCCAAATCTAAAGCAGGAGGTGGAAAGGTACGTGGATTGGAGTAAAGCCAAAACCGTCCTGATCTGGGCCTTTCTGCTTCTCGATATGTTTCTCGGTTATCAGGTATATGCCTCCAGGACCCAGCATTGGATGGATCATGAGGTGAATTCAGGGCAAGCCTCGGACGTGGAATCCTATCTTGCCTCGAAGCAGATTACGTTACAGGTAGAAGTTCCCCAAGAGACCAGAGAAATGAACTATATTAATGTAGAGTACCTCGGTTTTGATTCTTTGATGGCGAAAGAGATGCCGGGACAACAGATCACCTTGGAGAAGAATGGTTTGGTCTCCAAATTTGTCCCACCCATTCCCGCGCCTGACCGGAAGAATCCTGATGAGTTTCTTAGACAGATTAATCAAAAGATCATGTACTCCAATCAATACCGGCAGGACATCCGTTTGTTGCAAGGGAACAAGATGTTGTTCTGGCAAATCTACGACGGAATTCCGGTCTATGTGGCTCCGCTGGAAATATACTTGAAGAACGACATGGCCATCGGATACCGACAGACCTATGTACAGATACGCAATCAAGGAGCGGGGAGACAAGTGATTTCCGCGTATACGGCATTACGGTCACTAGTGGATAAAGAGTTGATTCAAAGCGGCGAGAAAATTACGGATGTGGAGTTGGGCTACTTCGGACATGAGTACGATGCCGATTTACAAGTACTAGCTCCGGTGTGGCGTTTCATTCATAATGGAAAGATTCATTTCGTGAACGGATTTACAGGCGCAATTGAGCAGCCACTAACCGAAAAAAGATAGCAGTTTGGAGAGAAGGAATCATGTTGAAGTTTAGTGTGCTCGCCAGTGGAAGTACAGGTAACTGCATCTATGTGGGGACAGAGAAATATTCCGTATTGATCGATGTGGGGATATCCGGGAAACAAGCGGAGGCCTCTTTGCAAGGGATCGGGGTAAAGCCAGAAGAGCTCGACGCGATTCTCGTAACCCATGAGCATTCCGATCATATCAAGGGAATCGGTATCATGGCTCGTCGGTATAACATTCCGATCTTTGCCAACGCCAAAACCTGGTCAGAGCTTGAAACGCAGATTGGCACGGTGAAGGTCGAACAACAGCAGATTTTTGAGACGGGAGAAAAGCGGGAGTTAGGCGATCTCGGTATTCAATCGTTTGGAATCTCCCATGACGCAGCGGAGCCAATGGGTTATTGCTTCTATCACGGCAGTAAAAAGCTAAGTGTGGCAACTGATTTGGGATATGTCAGTGATCGAATAAAAGAAACGATTCGCGGAGCCGATGCGTACGTATTCGAATCGAACCATGATGTGGAATTGCTGCGAATGTCCCGTTACCCGTGGAGCATTAAACAACGAATTCTAAGTGATGTCGGACATTTATCCAATGAGACAGCTGGGATCGCGTTGAGCGATATCTTGGGTGGACAAGCGGAGCGAGTCTATCTGGCTCACTTGAGTAAAGAGAATAATATGATGGATTTGGCCAAGCTCACGGTAAAAGGCATTCTGGAAGAGAAGGGTCTGCGTGTAGGGGATGATATCCATTTGAAAGAAACGTATCCGGATCGACCTACGAAATTGGAGATTTTGTAGGCTGAGTCTTTCATCATGCGTGCTTCTCGAGAATTCTTCTTGACGAAGCGCGCTTTTTTCATTCCACAACCTTTCCATATTTCTCACGAGATTTCTCTACATTGACATCGTATACTAAAGCTGTAAACAGGAAGTATATGAAAATCCCAAACCTGTAACCCTAATAAAGAGATGGAAGGAGCGTATGAAAATGGGTTTTTATGATGATATGTACCAAGTAGAAACGAAAAAGGAAAAACAAAAGGGAGCCGGTCGTCTAATTCTTACCTCCGTCACCTCTGCTGTTATCGGAGGTTTGGTAGTTCTGCTGATGCTTCCAACACTGTCTAGCTCCGGGTATTTGTCAGCAATTCAGCCGAATCCCGTGCTAGCGTCGGATGAGACGAATGGAACTCCTACTACTCTACAGCCTGTGTCTCTTAATGTTGATACGGCTACCGTTCGTGCTGTATCCAAAGTAGAGAATGCTGTAGTTGGAATCATTAACATTCAACGTGTGAACAATGTCTGGGCAGATACAACTACCTCAGAAGAAAAAGGAGAAGGCTCAGGCGTTATCTTTGAGAAGAAGAATGGAAAAGCCCACATTATTACCAACTATCACGTAATCGATGGTGCTGAACAGCTTCAAGTATCTCTGCCAAGCGGAGAGAAAGTAAATGCCAAGGTTCTAGGTGCGGACCAATTGACAGACCTCGCCGTTCTTGAGATTGATGGTTCCAAAGTGACACAAGTAGCGGAACTAGGCGACTCCTCTACCTTAAAAGTAGGTGAGCCAGCGATCGCGATTGGTAATCCATTGGGACTCAAATTCTCTCGCACAGTAACTCAAGGGATCATTAGCTCACTCAACCGATCCATGCCAATCGACATTAACAACGACGGTCAACCTGACTGGGAATTGGACGTATTGCAAACAGACGCGGCAATCAACCCAGGGAATAGTGGTGGAGCATTAGTCAACATCTATGGGCAAGTAATCGGAATCAACTCTATGAAGATTTCTTCCGAAGGTGTGGAAGGCTTAGGGTTTGCCATTCCGATCAACGATGTGAAAAAGATTACCGATCAATTGATGCGTGACGGCAAGCTAAAACGCGCTTATATCGGTATCGCCCCACGCGATTTGACCACCGTACCTCGCTACCACTGGAAAGAGACCTTGCACCTTCCGGATGAAGTGAATGCCGGCGTAGTTGTAATGGATCTGAATGAATTGTCTCCAGCCTATAAAGCAGGTCTGCGTCAGTACGATGTCATTACCAAATTGGATAATCAAGAGATTGAAAATAGCGCCCAATTGCGTAAGTATTTAACCCTCAACAAGAAACCAGGAGATACCGTAGTAGTCACCTACTATCAAGACGGCTTTAAGAAAACCGCTACGGTAAAATTGGGCGATCAACAATAGATGAGCAGTACCAAGTTACATTTTTAAAAAATCAGGAACAAAAAACGACTAACGACTCAGAAGAAGAGATGCTCCCCCCAGCATCTCTTCTTCTAGTTTTATCTGCAGAAGTTGGGTAGAATAAAGGGCGAGTAAAGTTGATCGGAATCACTTACGACTATCGATTAGGACAGAAGGGAAGTATCGAATATGAGCAAAAACGAACATACCTACAAAACAGTAAAAATTCAAGGAAAAGAAACAGAAATATACGCAGAACACCCAATACGCGTATCCTGCATGGAGCATATGGACCGGGAGTTGGACGATTATGTGGACAAGTACGAAGTGGCGCCCGATATGTTTCGAAGAGAAGATGTCGAAGAAAATGAACTAACACACAAATGTATGGTATGCGATGCTGAAGGAACAATCGCCCTACTGCATGTGAAAGGAATGTAGCGAGACGTGCAAATCACCATTGTGACGGTAGGCAAGCTAAAAGAGAAGTATTTAAAAGAAGGAATAGAGGAGTATGCGAAGCGGCTATCCTCCTACTGCAAGCTGCAGATCGTGGAAGTAGCCGACGAGAAAGCTCCCGAAGAATTGAGTGCAACTGAGATGGAGCAGGTGAAGCGCAAGGAAGGTGAGCGCATCCTGTCTCAAATCAAGCAAGATACATATGTCATCGCTCTCGCAATCGAAGGAAGCATGTGGTCTTCCGAGAAGCTATCCGCTGAGCTCGACCGCCTCGCCACCTACGGCAAAAGCCAGATTGCTTTTGTCATTGGGGGCTCTTTGGGCTTGTCTGATCAGGTGCTGAAGCGATCAGATGCGCAGCTGTCGTTTTCCAAGATGACTTTTCCGCACCAGTTGATGAGGCTGATCTTGGTGGAGCAGGTTTATCGGGCGTTTCGGATTCAGCGGGGGGAACCTTATCATAAGTGACGGATAATTTTTTTGGGGGAGCGGGCAGATACTTCTACAAACTGTTTATGTGTCATGAGTATATCCTCCTTCACTTTTACAAGATACCTTTGTTTTTTGGGGAAATTCGGCCGTATTTTTACTAGATTACGAGAGTGTAGGGGGCTAAGTTAAAAAAATAGTTTTTTGCTTCCTTCTATTTCTTTGACAGGCCATTTGCTTGATCACCGTTTGAAGGAGGGTCTTCTGCATGTTGTGTGGAGATGCCTTCAACAGGGTGTGGAACTGCGTCAGTACGGCTAGCACTAGAGCTCAGTTCGACGGTCCGTATCAATCATTATTAATCTAAAATTGACTGTTACATAAAAAAGTAAATTGGATATGGCGAAAAACCTTGGTACTAAAGAGGTTAATCGCTTTTAATGACAAGCCCCTTATTAATCAACTAAATATATTAAGGACAGTGTTACAAAAGCATCTTTGGAGGTATTAAGGAAATAATGGCTAGTTACGAAGAAGTGTGTAAAAAAATACTACGCGATGAAGGGCCGTTGCTTGGAAGTGAATTACAGGAGCATTTAATCGTTAGAACGGGAGTAACTGCAACGAATGCCAGGCAAATAGTATATCGTTTAAAAAATGAAAAGATTCTATTAACTACAGAGCCAGTAAAATTTGTCCGGAACCAAGTTGTTTACTTTCTTCCTAAGCAAAGTATTCGAAAAAAACTCAAGGAGGTTTTACCGGATCACGCAAAAACAATTCATCGGTTGTATCAAGCCTTAGTTGAACAAGATGGTTTTTTACACTGGTCTGAATTCGAGAAAATATCCGCAGGGGTCGTCAATCGAGAACAGGAACCTAATAAAAAGCACAAGTCTGTAGAAGCGATTTATCACGAAATGCATTTACTTGGTCTTGTACAAACACAAAAATCCTACAATCAAAGTGAGTTTATAATTGCTCACCAAGATTGGGTGCCATCAATAAATGCATCTGAATCGAATATGGATCAGAGGTTACGAGATTTAGCTTTTGGGAAGCAATTCACTGAAGATCTTCTGCACTGGATTGAGAGAATGAATATTGCCGGATGGGACACTACCCATTTAGCAGATGATGATGAAAGGAAAGGACTCAATGGGTTCTATTGGGATGCATATGGTTTTTCATATCTATGGGGATTGTACAATTCCGAAAAAGACAACCCTTTTAATCCTTCAGAAGAAAAGAAAGGATCACTAATTGTCGTGGAATCGGTACTTCATCGAGAAATGAGAATGTATGACGTTGCTGGGTTTATTGCACGTGTTTCAGTGCTTTATGGAAAGTTGAGAACTAAAGATAATTTCAGGATTATTCCAATTTGTTTTGTTCGGTCTATTGAGGAAGATGCCTTGAAACTGGCTAGAAAACGTGGATTAATGGTGATTTCGATCTCAGAAGTTTTCGGTACAAGAATTGCTGAAGCGTTAAAAACCGTTCGTAATTTAGACCCAAGAAAAATAGATGCAGAAGCTTTAGCTGATATACTATCTGCTGCTGACGAAAGCGGGCATGATGGCAAGTTCGGATCTTTGAAAGGCTACGTATTTAATTTTCTCATTGCCTCAATCTTTAGTAATTTAGGATATAGTAGCTTGAAAATTGGAATTAAATACGGAAGGGATGGAAATAAATGTGAATGTGATATTGTTATCCCAGTTGATGATCATCTTATCGTGTGTGAGACAAAGGGATATAATGAGGGAATTCTTGTTGAACTTGGCAAAACTGAAAAAGAACCTGATACGGTAAAAAAATTCTTTGAAAGAACATGTAAAATTGTAGAATCGGAAACAGGAAAAAGAGTTCTACCAATATTTATTACTTCAAGTGATTTTACTCCAGAAGCAGTAGAATATATGATGGCTAAAAGTAAAACAAAGCGAATTAAAGAACTCTTAGAACAACGCAATTTCCCTAAGAGTACTTATTTGGATCGTACAGAACTGTTTGATTTATTTGGAAATAAGCAGATATATACAGAACATAGAAAGGTTCTAAAAGAGTTCTTTCGTGATCACAAAAAAAGCAAAACAACTCATACTGAGGAATGAGAGTTGAGAGTTTAATTGGAAGATAGTGATAAACTAATGCCCTTTAGTAAAGTAATAAAATTTGTAGAAAATTGCCACAATTCTAGCGTAAACTATCAGTAAAATCAGAAAAATAACCAATAGGAGTGGTGAAGGTGGCAAGGAAAAAAGCACAAGAAGAGTCGAATGACCTATTTCCTTGGTTTGAGTCTAGTCAACCAAAACTTCGTCGTATGATCATCAAAAATTTTAGATGTATTGGAAATCAACCAGTGACAATTGACTTGGATGATATTGTAGTTTTGGTCGGTCCTAATAATGCTGGGAAAAGTTCTATTTTAAAAGCCTATGAAGTGGTTATGAGTCATGGATCAAAAAAATGCCATCTCACGGAAGCAGACTTCCCCAACGGAGTGGTTGATTCTAACAATCTGCCTGAGATTGAACTCCATACTATTGTTAACGGTGATACCTCACCAGCGGTAAGATGGGTTGAAAGAGATGGGGAAACAGGGAACGCAATTGTAAGAGAGCGTTGGACATGGAACTCTCCTAATGCTGAACCTAAACGCCAAGGCTTTAATGTTGAGAAAAAGGATTGGGATGATCAGGTTCCTTGGGGAGCTCCGAATGTTGCAAAAGAAAAACGACCACAACCGCACATGGTAGAGGCATTTGCCCAACCAAATGAGCAGGAGAAGCAGATTGTAGACTTACTAACTGCTATTGTGAAGGATAGGATTAAAGGCTTGCAACAGCAGACAACAGCAGATGGTGAATGTGAGACAGAGTATTCAAAACTGTTAGCACAGCTAACTGATCTTAGGAAGAAAATATTAGACGAATCAAAAACAGAAATAGAGTCAATTGAAAATGAACTTTCAGGGGCAATTTCTGATATTTTTCCTGGTTATGTTGTAAAATTTGATCCCAGAGTAGATGAAAACATTGAGAACGACGTGTCATTGTTTAAAAATCCTGCCAAACTTCTAATGGGTCCTGAAGTTGGCTATCAAAGTGCAATAGAGAAACAAGGTAGTGGTGCAAGACGTACGTTGTTATGGTCTGCACTTCGTTTGATTGCTCAAGCAGAGAGTGCAAAAAAAGTTGGATCTACGAGACCTCATGTTCTCTTACTAGACGAACCTGAGTTATGTTTGCATCCAAATGCAGTTCGGGAAGCATGCAAAGTACTATATGATCTTCCTACTAAAGGTAATTGGCAGGTAATGGTAACAACTCATTCTCCCTCTTTTATTGATGTGTCTAGAGACAACACAACTATCGTTCGTGTTGAGCGATCTGACCAAGGGGAAATATTTGGTACAACTGTATTCCGTCCCGAGAAAGTTCAATTAGACGATAATGATCGAGAAAATTTGAAACTGCTTAATTTGTTTGATCCTCATGTTGCTGAGTTCTTCTTTGGTGGACAATCGATTATTGTCGAGGGTGATACGGAGTATACAGCGTTTAAGTACGTCATTTCAAGAAACCCAGAGAGATATAAGAACGTACATATCATTCGTGCACGTGGGAAAGCAACAATCGTTTCCCTCTGTAAAATTTTAAATCATTTTGGTTCTGGCTATTCTGTTCTTCATGATAGTGACTTTCCTCGGACAAGTAATGGAAAAAGGAAAAATCCAGCGTGGAGTCAAAACAATGCGATACTTAATACATTGAAAGCTTCTTTGACCCCTGAAAAGGTGCGATTAGTTGCTTCGATACCACACTTTGAGGGAGCCTACTTCAATCAATACATTAGTTCAGGAAAGCCATATAACGCTCTAATTCAATTACAAAATAATCCCGATGCATATCGATTAGTAGAGAATTTACTAAACTGCTTACTAGACTTTACGATAGATACTCCAGTTGGTAGTGTAGTGTGGAATGAAGAAGATCAATTGTTACCAATAGTAACGGCATTGGCTGAATCTGCACCTGCTGCTTATTCTGATGATGAGCACGAGGATATGGAGGAAGAAGAATGAGCGAAAGGGCACCTATGTGGGTGCCCTTATTACTTGTCGTTACTTAGAAGAATGTGAGAAGATTAAAGAAAACACGTTTTGAGGTGAAATATGCAGAGTAAGGTTTTGTGGAGTATAGATAATGAAATAGATCCTAAAAATTTTGAGAGAATGTGCGCGGATATTTTCTTTCATGAAGGGTATAAGAATATCATTCCATTAGGAGGAAACTACGACAATGGAAGGGATGCGCAACAAATTTTTTACGATGAAAATAATAGAATGAAAATTGTTTTCTTTCAGTTTACTCTTGAAAGCTCTTGGGAGAAAAAGTTGAAAAGAGAAATACTTAAACTTCAAGAAAAACAACACGTATTTCATGAATATGTCTTTGTTACTTCACAGAGAGTCACAGGAAGTAGAATGGATTATTATAAAGAGATCATCTTTCAAAAATACGGATGGGAATTTAAATTATTTGAACGTGAATGGCTTAGGATAATATTGGAGGAAAAATACCCACAACTTGCAAGCAAGTATTTGCAGATTGAAATTGATAACGATAAAAAGAAAGAAGAGAAGGATACTCCAAATTTTGATATTGGTGATAGTAGAAACGACGATAAAAAGAAATTTATTAGTGAGATATTCATGATAGAGAACCACTATGGTCAGACTGAATTATTTAAACAACTCACTGAGTTTGATAATTTGGATCTTTCAAAAACAAGAGTATTAGTTAATGAGTTATTGTTAGATTTTTATGATATCAATAATGCATTAGGGACAGCAGGTATAACTAACTTAAAGGGATTCGAATTAGATTCTCACGAAATTGAGATTCCAAAAAGGTTAGTTCTAAGCTTTGGTATGGGAGTACCGATAAGATTATTACAAAAAATCATCTCAATCCTCTCAAGTTATCAACTTGAATATTTTGATTTTGTTGATTATAGACAGGAAGTCTACGACGAGTACCTTTATACAGTGGAAATCGGCACATATTCATATAATGATACAAATTTAGGATTAATAAAGGTAGATAATGAGTTAGTAGGGAAATTGCTAGATCCCAAGATATCGGCAAATGAATTCTATGCATTATTAATCCAGGATGTATTCGATCCATGTAATGATTGGTGAACATTTCTGAGCAATGTGGCGTAACAGTCTTAGAAATTTGCTGTTGCAGAGTGTGCAGTGAGCCATATTACATAAACTTATTTTCTATTTATTACATTTTTTAACTACCAAAAACAGTTTTACGATAGACAATAAAATGATTAGGAGTAATTATGAAAATACTAGAGATATTTTCTTGGGGTATATTGGGTTTGTTCATAATCTATATTGTATGGTTATGGTACGGGAGTAAATTTGACTTTATTACTATGAAGAGTAGATTAGCTGACCATAGCAATTTTTTTGTATATGTTTCTGTATTAGTGGCAGTTCTAGGTACTTGTATAGCATTAGCTGCTTATAATCAATCCGTAAAAAAACCTGAGTTTAAGGTAACTATAGTCAATGAACAAGGTGAGTATTCAGAAACAATGGGGGGGAACATATTCTTAGAAAAATACTCAAACAATGAAATGCGATATGGTTTTTCAGTTCCAACTACTTGGAAATTGAATATCACAAATACTGGAGAGCGCTCTGCGAAGAATGTCATTGTAAAACTCATCTTTGATAATATCTCTTTTGAAAATGAATATATATATGAATTTACATTGAGTAATCATCAGAGAGGGATAGGAGGATACCAAGGGCTTATTTATGATGAAATCAATTTATTATTGCCTGGGGAAAGTGTCGATCTGCCTTATCTCCCATTAGAAGGACAGGCACATATTAATAATAGTCTTGAGAGTTCTAGGCAAATTGATAAATGTAAAATGACGGTGCAAATCTATTGTGATGATGAGAATAAGTATATAAAAGAATACTCAGTAGATATAAAAAAACCGGAACACGGGGAATATGAAATAGAATATAACGGCTATAAAAAAATGAATGATATTTTAAGAACAGTTCATGATACGAATACTATTCTAAACTCAGAATTTACAAGTGTTGATTATCCTGTAGAAATTCCAGAGAGTATTAATGATGCTGACGTGAAGTTTGCGTATTATTACTGCTTAGGAAAAATAAATAGTAAACAAGAAACATTAATGACTCAGTATTCACTCTGGTTTGGGAGAGAATATTATTATAGGCTACTTAAGGATGCTAAACTTGCCGAAGAGAAAGTAAGAAATGACATTTGGGTTGTAAAAGCAGGATAACTGTAAAATTGAAAATTATAGTTAAAATGCTCCATCTCCTTAAGAAAATCGAAAAATAGTTGCGTAACGAATGAGTGCTTATAAATGGATAAGTGGTTAGATTATCCTTCGACCACTTTTTTTTTATGTAAATTGACCGTCCGACCCGTTACGGTGAACCGTATCATAAGTAGTAACGGCGAGTTTTTCAGAAGACATTTGAAGATGCTGACGAGCATAAGAAGTAATCATACTCCCCGTCCTTTTTGCGTGTTATAGGTTTCTTTACTGTACTATACGATCCAAATCCGGCTGTAATTTGGATCGTAGAACATACAGCATGATGGCACTGACAATCAAAGCGACGGCATCTGCGATGACGATCGACCAAACCACCGCGTGGAAGCCGTTCATATGATTGGCGATATAGAGCACAGGAATCAGAGTAATTCCTTGAATAGCTGACATAATAAACGTAGCCGTTACTTGCGCTGTTGCTCGGAAGATTCCTGTGAACAACATGGTCATTCCATAAGCTCCTTTGAAAAGGAGCTTATGGAATGAATATATGGTTGAAATTCTGATACTTAAGGTGTTGCATTTTATAGCGTGTAACCAGCGAATAGAGTTGAATTTACGTGAAGGACTTGCGTAGGGCAACGAGGCGTCGATGATCGCTTCCATCTTTTTGACCAACTCCGTGCCCAAACCAGCCTTACGAGGTAGCGTATATCTGAAATTACCCTAAGAGCTCCCCATTAACCGCAATCCGGTTGGTGCTGAGTGCTTCCTATAGTGCGGAGTTATCCTGGCTACATAATGGTAAAGCCTATTCTTATGACATGCGGGATTCACTTTTCCGTGAGGACGCGCCCATTCAGGGTGAGGTAGAGGTTGCAGAAAGAAAGGCATATAATCGTCAAAAGGTTAACGAGCAGTTCAAGCAGCTCCTCGAGAAATATGGAATCAACATACCAAATGATTTGAAATTAACGTTTACCATCAATCCAAACAATTACAAACTGACCGTAACTGGGACTGATGATGCGGAACTGACCCGATTGCTGGAGGATGCGCTTAATTCAGCTCAGAATGCCAACGAGTTGTTTATCCATATTATCCAAAGCCGCTCTCACGATTCCAACCAATTTACGAACGAGAAGTATGATAAATATAATCTGGTTCGTGTAATTAAAAACGCGACAGGCTATAACCTTGGGGATTTGAAAGTAGTAGATGGAAAGTTTGTCACAGAAGACGGAACGGATATATTTGAAGTGTATAAAAATGCCCTTCTCAAAAATCCTTACGTCCATCAAGAGGATTTTCGAGTGATGACCGCTCATTATGGTTCTCAACTGTATGAACTTGCAAAGAGAGGTTTTGACTCCATCCCAGACTTATTCTTATCAATCGACTATGAAAACGGCTCCTTGCATGACATTGGACAAAAGGAAAGCTACGGAACAGGAAAAACGGATTGGATTAAGAAATTGAAAGCGTAATAAGCAAAAAGAACCCTAGACTCAGAGTCTAAGGGTTCTTTGGAGTACCCTACTTCGCCATTTTCCTGCCTACTAATCCCCAGTACAGGATCAAGCTGAAAAGGGCAACCAGAGCGATCATGAAAAGGGTGTTACTAAACATGGAAACATCCGGATTGCTAAATCCAAGGAAACTTCTACGCATTGCGGGATGGTCCATCATGGCTGCTGTATAGGCAATTCCGATCGACATGGCGACATTAAGCGTCAGATTATAAAATCCTACGGCTGTTCCGGAGTTTTCTTTTGGAATATTACCGATACAGGAAGAAAGCAATGGCGCATACATGAACGCGAATGAGCAAGAGAACAAAATCATGGAGAAGACGAATACAACAATCGAAGTTTTTACAAAGAACCCGGCTAACAATAAGCTAGCCATAATGGTAATCATGGCAATCGTAATACATTGTCTGCTTCCCATGACCTTCGCAACTTTCCCAGATAGTGCTCCCACCGCCGCAGCTAATACATAGGCTGGGATCAATAATAGAGAAATAGTGTCGAGCTTCAAGCCATAAAGCTTTTCAAGCAAGAACGGAAACAAGAAAATATAGGCTAACTGTACGGAATAGATAACAAATGCTACCCCAAGCAAGGAGATAAACTGTCTATTTTGAAAGAATGATATCCCGATAAAAGCTTTAGAGTTCTTACTGATATAGGCAAGGAACGCGACAATAGCGACAATAAACACAAGCAGATAAATCCAGTTAAAGTCGGTAATATAAAGCAGAAGCGATGCCGCAATCGCACCAACAAGAAATAAACCAAGCACATCGATATGGCTGTTGTTTCTCTCTTCTTTTGGAAGGTATTTCAAAATAAATGGAAGGGTGAAAATGGTTACTAATGGAACCAGAAACAGTGTAGCCCAATTGAAGTATGTGGAAACATAGCCCCCAGTTATTGCACCGATAACTTGTGAAAGGGCAAAACTGCTTGTACTTAATCCTAAAAATTTCTTTTGTTCATTGGCAGGCAAGTGTTTCGTTACGAAAATAACATATAAGGTTTCGGCTGATGCCAAACCGGCAGTCTGAATGATGCGTGAGATTACAACCATGAAAAACGAATGTTGGAAGATATACCCCATAACGGAACCAATACAGATTAAAATGATCCCGACGCTAAAAAGCTTTCGTAGGCTTATGGAGTCCGCCAAGGCTGCGTAAACCACTGCCCCAATTCCAATGACCAGTCCAGCCAGAGTAGCTTGCCAGCTAACAGTTGTCGCAGAAATATTAAAATCCTTTGCCATATCAACAGAAACAATCTTAAACGAGTTGTCGATTACCAAGCATAATAGAAATAGCAGCAGGATAATCGGTACCGCTTTCTTGGCACTATAGTTCCCGGCTTCGGTCATGTTCGCATCTGTACGCCTAGTTGCCATTACTATATTCCTCTCCTTTTGTCATTTAGGAAGACGACGTCTCCTGAGGTTGATTATGCAAGTTCCAAGGCAATTTCCATCATATTGGTAAAGGCTAATTGTCTTTCTTCAGGCGTGGTTTGTTCATGTGTGAGAATGTGATCACTTACGGTTAGAATCGTAAGGGCATTTACTCCCGCATTAGCAGCATTCATATAGAGTCCGGCAGTTTCCATTTCTACACTTAGAATTCCCATTTTGCGCCACTTGTCCAATGCTGTTGCATCCGCATTATAGAAAATATCGCTGGTTAGAACATTTCCGACGTGTACTGGCAACCCTTTTTGATCCGCGACTTTCTTCGCCTTTTCTAATAAGGTAAAGGAGGCGATATTAGAGAATTGTCCAGGAAGATTGTATTGATGAACATAGCGGGAATCCGTAGAAGCTCCCATGGCAAAAACAAGATCATATAAATTCATATTTTCCTGGAGAGCGCCACAGGTACCTATGCGAATCAAGTTCTTCACACCAAAGACATGAATGAGCTCCCAAGAATAAAGACTGATGCTCGGCATCCCCATGCCTGTTCCCATAACAGATATTTTCTTTCCCTTATAAGTTCCCGTATACCCGAACATATTACGCACGGAATTGAATTGAACTGCGTTTTCTAAATAGGTTTCGGCAATAAATTTTGCTCTTAGAGGATCCCCCGGCAAAAGGATGGTTTCAGCAATTTCCACTCCATTTGGTTTGATATGTGGGGTTTCCTTGAGATCAGTTGAACCTGCCTTTGTTGTACTCACCTTTGATCTCTCCTTCTCATAATTGTTTACAAGGAAGTATTTACATGATTGACTCCAGCCATTCATGACGTCCTTGTGTGCGCTTTCATTTCGCTTTAAGATATATACGGTGTTGTATGGTTGTATAAATACTTGTATACATCCAAGCAATGAAAGAATATCATATCTGCTATTTGCTCACAACGCATCTTTCTTTGGATATTTGTCTTTTTTGTAACAATAAGGTGAGAAACATTTTCCACTATTACTCCCCTCTCCTCTCATCCCCTCTCCTCCCCTCTCATCGGGGGACTGAAACGTCGAGGGACCGAAACCTAGGGGGACTAAACGTCGGGAATCGTAACAACGCTGTTCATAGAAAAAAGCAGTGTATCTCCCGTAGGAAATACGCTGCTTCGAATGAAATAGAACCTATTGAAATTCTCCAAACAAGGCACTTGCTTGTTCAGTCATTTGGATGCGTTGACTCGTATTTGACTAAATTCTATTGGTATATAGTACTTATTATAAACCACAGGGTATTTATCGCTGATATAAACACTTTCTAAAATCAGATCACATTCCTCTCCGCCGAAAATTTGATATTTCAGGGATGGGGTATGAAGCGAATTGGAGCGTTTGATTTCAATGGTAGAGGAATTAGCCAGCTCATATACTTTCTCTTCCAACATCTCTAATAGC
Organism: Brevibacillus ginsengisoli; assembly: GCF_050113715.1. Classification (NCBI taxonomy): domain Bacteria; kingdom Bacillati; phylum Bacillota; class Bacilli; order Caryophanales; family Paenibacillaceae; genus Brevibacillus; species Brevibacillus ginsengisoli. The sequence goes on along the minus strand of NZ_JBNJQR010000004.1, from coordinate 344,719 downwards.
TGCTTCTCATTCTGCAAGTCAAGTTTCAACTTGGAAACCGCTTCTATGGGCATCATGGTAAAAGCATAAGCTACTACCCTACCCTCACTTCTATACCAGCGTTCCACCGCAACAACCGCAGTCATTTCGCGTTTTAAAACTTGCATGGCATAGTCCGTTACTAAATCAATCCGAAAATTTAGTTCCACTTCCTCTATTTTTTCCGTATAGCATTTATATAATGGGTTCCCCAATTTCTCCAAGCCAGCACTATTTTCATTCTGATGGAATTTGGTAATGAAGTTCCCTTTTCCGTGGATATTCTTAACTAATCCATCTTCCTGCAAAAGCGCCAAAGCATGTCTTAATGTCATTCTACTGACACCAAATATCTTGGCCAATTCCGGTTCTGTTGGAAGCTGACTGTCAGGAGGAAACGTTCCATCCATGATCAGTTTATACAGTTCGTCATACACGGTGACAAATAACGGTTTTTTCGTTTTATTGAGTTCAAGTAGTTTATTGTTCATTTTTTATACACCCATAGTTTTTCAAATTCGTATTTGTAATCCCACTCCTTATCGCTTAGCGGAGTGTTCCTATTGGTCTATTGTAACTTACTTTCCTAAGGAAATTAATACGCTTTCAAAAATTCACCCATTTTCGACGAAATGCCGAAATAGTTTATCCTTAAATAAAAACCAGAATGACTATCATTCTGGTTTTCTCAAGTTTCGTTGTTCTCTGATTGACTTGAGGATACGATTTTCCTCGACCTCATTCAACTCTTCAATTCGTTTATTTATGAAAAAAGCATCAATCCAGGACCAAATCACAGATCCTGATAAAAGAAAAATTAAGAAGCCCATGAGAAACTTATTAAAGCTGTCGTAGTATTCCGTTGTGAACAACATATAAATAATGAAGATTGTCGGAATACTACTGGATAAAAACATGGCTGAAGCATATCGATAATTCTCCGTATAAAAGCGATGAGCTCCAAAAAAGTGAAGTCCCGCCCATAATCCCCAAGCGGCTTCTTTGCTTTTTTTCTTCTTTAACATTTCAGTTTCAAGAATAGCCAGTTCTTCTAATGTAAGGTCCATCTTTGAGAAAGAATTGTTCATCGTATTTACCACTACCAATTAATTAGTTGCCGTAGAGTTCTTTTTAGCATTTTTCAGTAAACGGATTTCGGAGAGAATCTCATTTTCGATTCTATCGTTGGTGTCTTTGATCATACCGTTAAGCAGGAAGAGGTCAATGAAGGTCCAGATCCCTAACCCGCCAAGTGTCAATAACATCGCGACACCTGAACCTGTTTTCCCAAGATAAAAGCGATGTCCACCGAATCCTCCAGTAAAAATCCAAAGAAGCCAAGTGGTACCTGTTGATTTTTGTTTTTTGAGCATTTCTGAGCTAAGCATTTGTAATTCTTCTGAAGAAAGATCCTGTTTGTGAATAAGAGACATGTAGAAACCTCCAACCCTTTAATAAATTTATAGATGATAGATTACGACAATATTTTACCATAAAATGTAGGTATTTGTGGAAAAATTACGTGTTTTTTGCAAAAAAATGGTTGTTTTAGGTTGGATAGAGAATGATACTTCGAATGTAATCGTTACAGAGGGTATAAATTTTCGTAGGAAACTAAAAAAGATCCTCAGACGACGGAATTCCATCGATCTAACGGATCTTTTTTAAGATAGATTTAGTTTGAATTGAATGGATGTTTACTACTTCAAACTGACAATCTTTAGATTTTGTTCTTGCAAGTGCTCAATTATTTTAGGTAAAGCATCAATAGTGGCTTGAGATTCATGTAAAAGGATGATGGAACCGGATGCTTCCGTGCTGCAAACATAATGAAATATTTTAGTTGCATCATGAGTTTTCCAATCTCTCGGATCTCGATCCCAAAGTACCATTTTGTCCCGATAATCGTGGACTAAAGCTTTTGTCTGTTCATTTATCGCTCCATAAGGTGGCCGTAAGAGGACTACGTCTTCATTCGTAAGATCCTTAATTGCATGAGAAGATTGTACAAGTTCATTTGCCTGTTGTTCATAGGAAAGGTTCGACATTTTTACATGGTTCATAGAATGGCTTCCAATCGAATATCCATTTGAATGAACATACCGAACAGAGTCAGGATGTTTTTTTACATTATATCCGATGAAGAAAAAAGTGCCGCCAACCTTGTATTTTTTTAATATATCCGTGATCTTCTCTGTATATTTGGAAGGGCCATCATCGAATGTAAGGGATACGTAGCCTTTGGGAAGGCTAAATGTAATAGGGTTATCCAGTTTTAGATAAGGCAGACTATCCTGTGTAGAATGATCTTTTACTAACTTGGTCACTGTTGCGGAAGCAGTTGTAACTTCTGCTTTTGCGACAATTGTATTGTTAGATTTTTTATTAAAATATGGATTATTGAAATGTCCAAACAGTATCACAAGAATAACACTAATCATGGCAACAATTACCCATTTAGGTGTATTCTTGTTTGCTTTTGAAATCACTGGCTCTTTTAGCTCATAATTCTGTTTAATCTTATTGTCATCAGTTTCCGATAGATTGACGGATAAAAACGGTAAACGATTTAAATCGTTTATACTTTGGGTGTTTTTAATTGCCTCTAAATCGTTCTTGTAATGAACTGAACAAGTAAAATAAATTCGGTCACCTTTATCACGGTATGTTCTTGTAATGAAACTCATCCATTGCTGTTTGGTTTCGTCGAATGTTGTATGTAGCGATAATCGATACCTATGATTTTCATCAAATTCGGTTACTGTCATTAAATTCGCAGCAGTATCACTGTCCGTTTCCCAAAACAGTTCCACTTCTTGTTCAAGGAAAAACTTAATACGTAAATATGATTTTTCGTTAATCGTTTCAATAGCTACTAGTTCAAGTACCTTTTCGTGGTAGACTGCCATGTTGCCCTCCCCTCCCTAGTTGTAAATAGACGAATAGCTAGCTGTTTATTCTGATTGTGATTGAGTAGAAGTTGCCTTTGGTAAGAAAGAAAGGGACATTCTATCGGTAAAATCATTAATGGTCTGCATTAATGCAGCCTTTTCATTAACAATCTTTTGATATTGTTCGGCGAGTTTTTGGTTTTCTATTTCTAAGCTTCTAATTTTATCTTCAAGCTCATTGATTTTTGACATGCTTTGATATTGAGCATTTGCGGATTCCTCATAAAGTTTGTTGTATTTAGCCGTTTCTGTTTCAAGTTGATTTGTGATCTTTTCATATTCCATGTTTGATTTCAGTTGATATTCCTTATAATCTTCGAGGAGCTGATCGTACCGCATTTGTTTGTTGGTCAGGCTATTCTCTAATTCACGGATTTCCTTCATTTTCTCTTGGAAAAGTTGGTCTTTTTTAATTTGATCGTGCTTAAGACGAGTAATCGTTTCATTAGCTGAAAAGAGTTGATCCTCGAGCCCTTTATTTTTATAAGCGAGCAATTGGCGTTCTTTCAGCATGTTTTCGATAGAAACAATGACGTCCAATGTAATTTTATCCTGGTTCTCTTTCGGAAAAATGTGTTTATGGCTGTCTGTCATTGGTGGTTCAGACTCTTTCATAGTAATAGACGGCACTTCTTCAATCATTTCAGTCACAACCTCTTGATGTTCTACTCTATTTTTTTCCGGTTGGTTTTGATTAGACAGGATGCCTTTAAACCAACCCATTCCTTTTTTATCTGTTTCACCGGCCAAAATATCATCCCCAATATGTATATATTTAAGATTAAAGACCTATCCCTGTTAAAATATTAACACACACCAAAAAGTATAAAATATTAAGAAAGGCCTAATTTTGTCATATTTTAGTGTCGAGTTGTGTAGCCAAATGGATAATTATCTTATGAAAAAGTTGTTACGATGGAGTTTCAGGTATACTGCGTTCAATTTTATCTGATAAGAGTGAGAAACGAGGCATTCTTTATCATGTTTAGATGTAAAAAACGAGGTTGAAATCAAGTGAATGATGTCTGGAAGGACGATAATTTTCGAAAACCAGGATGTTTAGCATGGTGAATAGGTATTAATACCTATTTGAAAAACCTTACAACGGTTATCCAATCGTTGTAAGGTTTTTTTATTTTCAATCCAGCTTTTCAGGTAGCTCTATTTTTTGAAAGGAACAGGAAGGTGAAGTCAAGTTTTACAGTCTTTAACATGGATTATATCACAAAATTGTGACAGCGATTGTAAGTGGTCTTATTCTCCAAGCGACATAAAAACCACAGAATAAATAGCTCGAAGGAGCTATTTGAGAGGTAATTTCGAGTGATTTTGACAACACTTGACAAATATGTGAAATGTGCGTCGAATCACAATAGGGTCAAAAATCAAGTTCTATAGTGGTAATGAATTTATGGAATATGAAGGAAAGGGAGGTTTAGTATGGGTAAAAACGTTCTAATCTTTTTACTAAGTTTTATCATCGCTTTTGGCGGCGGATATGCTTTCTACCACTCGAAACAGCAGCCTAAAGAAGTGGCAAGCGAATCAACCACTGCCCAAGCTCCAGCCCCAGCCCCAACTCCAGCAGATAGCGGTAAGGCAGAAGCCCCAGCGCCAGCGAAGACTACTGATTCGGCTACTGCTGCGGCGCCTGAAGGGGAAATATTCACAAAACGAGGGTGCGTGTCTTGCCACTCTGTCTCAGCACTTAACATTCATGCAGGGCAAGTAGGTCCTGATCTTTCCCAGGCTTACGTTGAAGCAGAAGGAAAACACGGGATGAAGCTTGAGGAGTTCTTGAAAAAACCAAATTCAGCTGTTATGTCAGGGGTTCTGAGTAGCAAACCATTAACGGATGAAGAGAGAAAAGCAGTTCTTGATGCATTAAAAATTGCTTCAGAAAAGAAATAAAAAATAAGGGTAACCTTAGGAGGGATATTGATGAAGAGAATTATTCCTGTAGCAACAGGTATCTTAGCAGGATTCTTGGCAGCAAGTGTATTTTTTGCCAGCTCCCCAAATGTTGGTCCTAAGACAGTTGCGGATGATGGCAAAGCGAAAAACAACGCCGAAAAAGTGTATGTTCCTTTTGGACAAAAAGATGAGTTTTACTTGATGTCATCTGGTGGACATTCCGGACAATTGTTTGTTATAGGAGTTCCATCTTTACGCAGAATTCGTACGGTTCCGATTTTTAGCCCAGATCCAGCGACTGGTTATGGCTACGATAAAGAAAGTAAGGCGATGCTCGGCGGTTACACATGGGGTGACTTCCACCATCCATCTTTATCTGAGACAAATGGTGAATATGATGGTAAATTCCTGTTTGCCAATGATGTAGGGAATAACCGCATTGCCGCATTAGATTTATCTACGTTTACCACTAAAGATATGATCCACTTGCCTAATACGAGCGGTCCGCATGCTAGTGTGTTTGTTACCCAAAACTCGGAATATATTTTTGCTCCTACCCGTTTCTCGGTTCCATTAGGACGTAAATATGAATCTTTAGATGACTATTCTCAAAAATATAAAGGCATTTTGAGTGCAGTGACTTTTGACCAAAAACAAAAGAAACTGAATCTCGCTTATCAGGTAGTTCTTCCACCATGGTCTTTTGACTTGTCCGACGCTGGGAAGAAAGTATCTGGTGATTGGATTGTAATGACTACATACAACACCGAGGAAGCAACGACAAACATGGAAATCAACGCTTCCCAAAATGACCGTGATTATCTTGTACTCGTCAACTGGAAAGAACTCGAACAAAAAGTTAAAAACGGCGAGTGCGATGTGGTTGACGGCGTGAAGATGATTGACCCACTGAAGCATAAGGGCAGTATTTATTTGGTACCGGTTGCAAAATCTCCACACGGTGTAGACGTTACTCCTGATGGTAAACACTACATCGCTTCCGGAAAATTGGCACCGCTCATGACAGAATTCTCATGGGAAAAAACTTTTGATGCGATCAAAAACAAGAAGTTTTCCGGAGAAAAGAATGGAATGCCGGTGTTAGATTATAAGTCTGTAATGGAATATGAAGTAAACCCGGAAAATGCCCTTGGACCACTTCATACACAATTTGACGACAAAGGATTCGCTTACACAACCATGTTCATCTCTTCTGAAGTAGTGAAATGGAAGTATGACACCGGGGAAGTTGTAGACCGTGTTCCAGTACAATACTCGCCAGGACATTTGTCTGCAGCTGAAGGGGATACCGCAGCTCCTAAAGGACATTGGGTAGTAGCGTTGAACAAACTGGCTAAAGATACGTATCTGAGTGTAGGACCTTCTCACCCTGAGTCGATGCAGTTAATTGACATTTCGGGAGATAAAATGCAAGTTGTAGACTCTGCTCCAATCGATCCAGAGCCGCACTATGCACAGATGATCAAAGCAGACAAGATTAAAACCATTAATGTTTATCCGAAAGATGCTAATAACCCGTTGGCAGTTCATAAACAAGACCAAACGCGTATCGAACGGAAAGGCAATGAAGTACACGTGTACGGAATCGCGATGCGTTCTAAGTTTATTTTCGATGCGAAGGCGAAGCGTCCAGATGCGGTCACTGTTAAAGAAGGAGATCATGTATTCTTCCATATGACCAACATCGACCTTGACGAGGATATCACGCACGGCTTCGGTATTATTGAGTACGATCTCAATATGGAAATGCAGCCGGGTGAAACCAAAACGCTAGAATTTGTTGCGAATAAAGCAGGAACATTCCCAATCTATTGCACAAACTTCTGCTCTGCGCTTCACCAAGAAATGAACGGTTACTTATTGGTCGAGCCTAAATAAGAAATTTTGAAAGGGTATCGTATGATGCCCTTTCAAATTTACAAACTGGAGTGAAGAGAAATGATGAAAAAAATGTCGGGTATTTCAAGAGTACTGTTGATTCTCTCGGCAGCTTTAGTTGTTTGTACCATCTTTTTCCCATGGTGGGGAATGGAGTTTTTTGCACCTCAGTATCCCGAAGGACTTAATATTATTGTTTATCCTAATCATATGGAAGGCAATCTCGATGCCATTAACAGTTTGAACCATTATATCGGAATGAAAGAATTCAGTGATGAAAACTTCCCTGAATTGGGCTATCTAACCTATCTGATTGTGGGGCTTGCGGCACTTACGCTTGCTGTTGCGGCAATTGGTAGAAGAGTCTACCTTTTTGTTCTGGCAGTTATGTTCAGTTTTGGGGGAGCTTTAGGGTTATACGACATTCATCGTTGGCTGTATCACTTTTGTACAGATCTGGATCCGAAAGCACCGATTAAAGTTCCGCCATTTGTCGCACCAATGATAGGAGATAATAAATTAGCCAACTTTATTACTCACAGTTACTTTACTACGGGTTCATTTCTATTAGGTGCAGCGTTTTTACTTGTTGCGGTTGCGATCTGGAGGGAACGCAAGTAATGAAAAAGTTAATGGCTTTGTGTGCTAGTATCCTGATCTGGATGATAGGCGCATCGTTAGCGATGGCAGAAACTTCATTACAACATCAGATTGATGCTACTCCCGAGAAAGGCGTACTTGTCTTATCGGGAGAAGTCTATACGGGTAACATTAGGATCACAAAGCCATTAACTATTAAAGGCAATGGTCATACCGTTATCCGTGGGGATGGGCGAGGAAATGTCATCTCAATAGAAGCATCCAATGTTCACATTGAAAATGTAACGGTTGAACATGGGAGCATGGATCGAAATTCAGCTGAGGAATACTCCGCGATTAAAGTGACTTCTCATCATAATGTTCTGCGTCATATTCAAATTTCGGATTCTTTTCATGGTATTTTTTTGAAAAACGCAAATGATAATTTGATTGAAAACTGTACGATTAAAGGATTGGGAAAGCAGGAAATTGCCGGTCAGGGGAATGGAATACAGCTCATTCATGCTAAAAGAACAAAGCTATTCAATAATGTGATCGACGGAAATCGTGATGGGATCTATTTTTACTACGGTACTGAAACTATTTCTGAGAATAACAAAATAACGAATACACGATATGGCTTACATTATATGTATTCCGATGACAATCTATTTTACCGAAATCAGTTTACCAACAATACAGGCGGCGCTGCGCTGATGATGTCTAGCCGGATCGAATTAAAGGAAAATGAGTTTTCCTTAAGTGAAGGCATGCAAGGGTTTGGGCTTCTAATTCTCTCAGCTAGTAACGTCAAAGTTATCGAAAACCGCTTCTTCCAAAATCAGAAAGGTTTGTTTTGTGATGATACCAATTCAAATCTAGTACAAGGAAATCATTTTGTTCATAACCGTATAGGAATCAATATTCGAAACACTAGCGATTTGGTTTTTACGGAAAATCATTTTTTTTCGAACACATTTCCGGTTATTTCAACGGGTGCACAGTATGAAAATAAATGGAGTTTAGATGATAAAGGAAATTATTGGGGAGATACACTGCCGGTTTTTGATTTGAATGGAGACGGGGTTGGTGACGATCCAGTTGAGTATCGGTCCTCACTTGATAAATTGATCAATGATAACGAGTTGATCTACCTTTTTCTCAGCAGCCCTGCTATCAACGTTTATGAAAAATTAAGTCAAGTCCTTCATCAACAGGATACGATGTTTATCGATAATCGTCCGCTTATCGAAGCGGGGAAAAGAAATCCGTATATACTTTGGATTACGCTATTTGCGGGTATTGGTATTGCAGCTTTGTATAGGGGAATAAGGAGGAAAAAAGTATGATTTATATTTGGAAAGAGTGGAAGGAACAATCTCGGGGAAAAGGATTATGGCTTGCGATGTGTATGGTTATTCTGATCTCCTTTTTTATCTTGCAACAATCCCGTTCCTTCCCTTCTGATGAAGGCTTTGAGATTTTTCTACTTTCCCTATATGAAATGAATGTCTTTCTGATTCCTCTATTAAGCTTGTTTATTGCTTCTTTTGCCATCATGCAGGAGAAAGAACAGAAGACATTAACCATTTTGTTAACCAAAAAAGAGTCGTATCGCACGTTTCTCCTGAAAAAGAGTATGGCCATACAACTGGTCACCATTCTTGTTTTCGTAGGCTGGTACTGTATTTTTTCTCTCCCGATGAAAGCGTTTCTGCCCTATAGCCCAGGAAGCTTTCTTCCATTTATACTATCCATTACGATCGTTCTCTTTATTTTTAATCAGTTGGGGATATTTTTGGGAAGTATATGCAGCACTCGTATGCAGCTAGTTGGGGCCAACATTTTTACCTGGTTTTTGTTTGTTTTCCTGATTGATCTTGCCTTCCTCTATTACATCCCTGTGGTAACAGACCAAAATATCAAAACGTTTTCTATATTGTTTTTCCTGGATCCACTGCACACGGTTCATTTTTACTTGGAGTCCGCCTTGGGATTATTCCCGATTGACCACATGTCAAGGCTAATGCAAAAGATGGTGTTTTTGTCTCCAGTTAAATTCTTACTAATCGATATTGTGATTTGGTTTGGTATTATCTTTGAATTTTCCGTGTGGTTTCGTGTGAAAGGAGAAAAAGTATGATAGAGATCAAAGAGGTCACACAAGCTTATCAAGACAAAGAAGTGTTGCACAGTGTCAATCTGACGGTTAACCAAAATGAGGTTTGCGCACTTGTCGGTCATAACGGAGCAGGAAAATCCACGTTGATTCATTCCATGCTAGATTTAATCCCCGTTAAGAAAGGCCAAATTATGCTTGCGGGCATTCCGCATACAAAGGAAGAATGGAAAAAACACGTGGCCTATTTGCCCGAAAAATTTATGCTTTATCCGCAATTAACCGGTGAAGAGAATATGCGTTTTTTTGCTTCTCTGGCAGACAAACAAGTAAATGAAAAAAAGATAGAAGAAAAGCTTAGTCTTGTTCGACTTTGGGATAGTCGTTCGCAAAAGGTTAAGGGTTACTCAAAAGGGATGCTGCAGCGTCTGGGTCTTGCAATCATGTTTTATTTTGAACCAGAGATTCTGATTCTGGATGAACCGACAAGCGGATTAGATCCCATGGGACGTGTCGATATCCTGTCTATCCTGAAATCGTTAGATAACATGACGATCCTGTTATCTTCCCACCATATTGACGAGATTCGCCAAGTCTGTACACATGTCGCTTATTTGCATGATGGGACAATCGATAAATATACCGTAAACGAGTTTTGCGAGAAATATTCAACAGGGGGTTATTAAGTTGAAAAAGGTAATCATCTTCCTTGCTGTTTTGAGTCTGTTGCTTTTGGGTGGATGCGGATCAGGTGATAAATGGAGTGCAACAATTAATAGCGCTTCTGCATTTACGGAAGGAAAGCCTATCAAGATCGTAATGGATGTGAAAGAAGCAGAAAAATCCGCACCAGGTTTGAAGGTTCATACTACCTTAGAAATGATGAATATGGATCATGGCAAAGTGGAGGTAGACTTGGAGGATCAAGGAAATGGAACATATGAAAAGGAAGTAGTTATCCCGATGAAAGGGGAATGGGTAGCTACTGCCACAATTAGCAATGGAAAAGATTCAGAAGAGAAATCCTTAAAATTAAAGGTAGAGTAGGTTGAAAGATATGAGGAAAATGATTGTAAGACTAGCAGTTGTCTCTTTGGTGGGTCTGTCTCTGCTTACCGGCTGTACTCCTTTGCAAGGAAACCAAAACTCGACTTCCCAAAGTGCTGCTTCACAGCAAGTGAAGTCTGATGTGATTGCAACGGTAAATAATGAACAGATTACAGCAAAAGATCTGGAGTTTTTTAAACAGACAAATCTTATTCAACTTGAAATAAAAAAGGAAGAATTGAAGAAGAAGTATCATGGGGATGAATTGAAGAGAGAACTAGAGTATTTAGATACAAATATTAAAGGAGCAACAGACAATAATACGGTTTTAACCCAGAGTATTCGCCTGATTGGCATCAGTTTACTGGCCAAGGAAAAGGGATATTCCGTTTCCGAGAAAGATGTTCAACAAGAGATGACAAAGCAAAAGAATCTCTATCAATCTCAACCGAACGTCGCGAAAATAATGGAGGACTTCGGTGAAGCTGACTTTTGGAAGCATGAAGAGAAACGGCAAGAACAGCTGTACCTTGCTGCAAAGGTGCAAAAGGACATGATTGAACAAACAAAAAAAGAAAATCCGAAAGCAAGTGAAAAACAGATTGCTTACGATGCGGAAAAGAAATATGAGGATCTTCTTGTATCACAAATGGGTACGTTAAAGATTACGTTCTCTCATAAGAATTGACCCGAAAGGAATAACTTGCAAGTAAATGGAGGAGTCGGGTAGATGAAGATCGTAGCAATGATCGGGGCTTTTCTCATATTCTATCTAGCCGGTAATCTTCCCGCCTTGGCTCAGGATTCCCTTCAGGAGCAAATAGATTCTACCTCAGTGAATGGTGTATTAAAAATTCCTGATGGGCTCTATATCGGTAATCTAGTGATCGATAAGCCAATGACGATTATTGGTTCAGGACAAACCATTATTCAAGGAGACGGCACCGGAAATGTAATCAGAATTACCGCTCCTCAAGTGCATTTAGAAAACCTTATCATTCAGCACAGTAGTTATGACTTGAATGGATTTGAAGAATTTTCAGGAGTTCGTGTGGAGTCCAATCATAATAGTCTGAAGGATTTGCGAATTTCGGAGTCCTTTAATGGCGTCTATTTGTATAATGCCAATGACAATGAAGTGAACAACGTAGAAATAACAGGGATTGGGAAGTTTGAGATAGGTGGACAAGGAAATGGCATTCAGTTGTTAAACGCTCACAACAATCAGTTAGTAAATAATAAGATCCATGAAACGAGAGACGGGATCTATTTTTACCAATCGAACGGAAATAAGATTGATAAAAATTTGATTATGCGTACTCGTTATGGGTTCAACTCTTATTACACTAAAAACAACGAATTTACGGGCAATACATTTACGAATAATGATAGCGGAGTGGTCATTACTTATTCCAAGAATACCACGATTAGCGATAATGAATTTTCATTTCACAGGGGTACAAAAGCATTTGGCCTCGTCATACAATCGAGCAGCGTGGTACAAATAAAAGGGAATCGCTTTTATGAGAATGTTCGAGGACTTTATATCGATCAATCTTTGGAGGGCAACATCGAAAACAATCAGTTTATTCGAAACCAGGTTGGTATAGAATTGTGGGCGAGCTCGAACAAACAAGTTTTTTCGCAAAATAAATTTGAGCATAATACCATGCCAGTCGCTACTATTGGCGGCATAGGGAAAAACGAGTGGAGTAAAAATAAAAGAGGAAACTATTGGGGAGAAACAAAGCCCGTTTTTGATTTGAATCAAGATGGATATGGGGATATCCCTGTAGAATATAATTCTTCCTTAAGTAATCTAATCCAAAAGAATGAACTAATCTTTCTGTTTTTACATAGTCCGGGTGTTCAGATTTACGAGAAGATCAATGAGTTTTTAAATAAAAATGAGATCGTTTTTATTGATCACTATCCATTGGTGGACAACGCGCCAAAAAAGTCCCTGTTACGTGATTTGGTGTTTGTGATTCTATTGATTTTGGGGATGAATCTGTTATTCCGAGCAAATGCCCTTTACTTCGTGTCAAAATTTTCAAAAGAAAAAAAGAGGTGAATGCAACGATTAATAGTATATATGTTAGAATCATTTATTTAGAAAGAGTGATCTTTGGTGAATTATGATATCTCAGGTGTCATATTGGATTTAGATGGAACCTTATTAAATTCTAAAAAAGAAGTGACTCCTAGAAACATGGAAGCCGTGATGAATTGTTATGAAAAAGGTGTACCTATCATCATTGCAACCGCACGTCCACCCAGATCAGTTAAGCAATTAGTTCCCGAAGAGCTGCTGAAGTTAGGTGTAATTGTTTATTATAATGGAGCTCTAATTGTTAACGAAGAACAACAGATCAGAGAACATTTTCCCATAGAATCGACGTTATTATCTGATTTAGTCAAATGCATCATGGAGCTGGAAAATGATCCTCACCTATCCATTGAAGTAGAGGATCGCTGGTATAGCAATAAGAACCTTGACTATCAAGTAACAATGAAAGTTACAGAAAATCCTGAGATCATTGATTTTGATCAAATTCAACTATTACACGCTTCCAAAGTGCTGATTACCAATTTTAAATCCGCACAAGCTTTATTCAATCAGTTTAATGAACAGCTAAACATCATCAGTACAGACCAAGGTGAGCTTATTCAAATCATGTCAAAGAAGGCTTCCAAAGAATATGCTGTCCAAAGAGTTTGTCGTCATCTTAACATCCCGATCCAAAATGTAATGGCGTTTGGTGATGATTTTAATGACTTAGGGCTATTCGAGATAAGCGGATACCCTATTGCTATGGGGAATGCTATCGATGAACTAAAAGCATTAGCTAAAGAAGTAACTGCCACGAATGACAACGATGGAGTAGCATTGGTTTTAGAAAAATTACTGTAGATGATAGAAGTAAGAGACATTTTTCCCTCCGTGGTAGGTGGGTTTAAATGTCTCTTTTTTACTTCCCTTTATCCCGCAATATCGCGTCTATTAAACACAGTCCAAGTGGTCGCAACGAACAGAACAAAATAAATCAACAGAACGATAAGAGAGAAGTTCAGTGTCATGCCTTCGATCAGCGGCTTGCCCTCCTGGTACATCGATAACTGGGTATTGGCAAACAGTGTATATTTAATCCAATTGTATTTGGTAGCCAACAGACTGGTCGCTACTCCACCAAACAATTGAAGCAGGAAGGATATACCAATAGCTAATGAAGAAATGCGGAATAGGCTGGAAATCATAAACGAAATCGTTGCCACAAATAGCAAGTTCACCGAAGCCAGACCGTACAATGAGAGCAGATGGACAATCATATTCCCTTCCAGGACGTTGCCGTAGGCATCAACGGATAGATAGGGAGTGTCTATATAGGTAAATCCAAACAAAATTCCTTTGCACAGAAACGTTCCAACAAACAGAATCGTAAGCATAACCACAGCAAACTGCAGGACAGCCAAGTATTTGGCCAGAAGAATCTTTGAACGGCTATACGGTTTTACGAGAAGGGATTTGACTGTTCCCCAAGTAAATTCATTGGCAACAATGCCTGCAGCTACAACAATAACAAGTAGACTAATGAAAGGAATCTCGTTTATCCCTTTTTGGGTATAGCTCCAAGCGGAATAATCAATTGGTACGATGTTGTGTGCCAAAGCGTATTCATTGATCTTGATAGTCTCTTCCAGCTGCTTGATGGCAAGGGGATCCTGCTCTTTTTGCAGATTACCCTTTAATTGGCTTATATTTTGTTCGGCTTGAGTTCGCCATTTGGTTACATCCGGAGCTGGTTGATCATATTTACTAAGGATGCCGCCTAGTGCTATGACCAATAACAACATCGAGATCATCACCCAAGTGCCGAATCGGGAATAGATTTTCATATTTTCATTGCGCAGTAATTTAATCACCTAACTGACCCCCGTAATTTCTAAGAATTTTTCTTCAAGTGTCTGCGTCAAGATCTTCACTTCAAACAAATTGATTCCGGCATATACCAAAGCGGAGATCACTGCGGGAATCTGTTCTCTACCTAGGTTCACAATCAGCGAATCATCAATAACTGTGCATGATACTGCCATGGCTGTACTTGTTAAAATCGCATAGGCGTGCTGCAGCTGATCAACGTCAAGAGCAATGGTTACGTTCGTTGTATCGTTCTTGATCATTTCTTGTAACGATTTCACATCGACCAGTTTTCCCTCTTGGATAATCGCAATCTCGTCGCACATGAGCTCCATTTCCGAGAGCAGATGGCTAGAAACAATCACTGCTGTTCCTTCCACTTCCGCTAATCTCCGGAGATGATCGCGCAGCTCTCGAATTCCTGCCGGATCAAGACCGTTCGTCGGTTCATCTAAAATAAGGACAGAAGGCCGGTGGAGCAACGCTTGCGCAATCCCAAGCCGCTGTTTCATGCCTAAGGAATAAGTTTTCACCTTTTGATGAATGCTCTTTTCCAATCCAACAAGTGCAATCACTTCTTTTATTCGCTTGCGGTCAACCTGGTGAAGCATATTGGCGGTATGGACAAGATTCTTGTATCCTGACAAAAACTTGTACATTTCAGGGTTCTCAACGATGGCGCCAACATGTTGAATCGCCTTTTCAAACTCCTGTTTTACGTTGGCCCCTTGTATGGTAATCTGGCCGGAAGTAATGGAAGATAAGCCAACCATCATTCGGATGAGTGTGGTTTTCCCCGCTCCATTTGGGCCTAAGAGTCCAAATACTTTCCCTCTCGAAATATCTAAGCTAACGTTCTGGATGATCGTTTTCATGCCGATTTTTTTGGTAATATTCCTCAGTTGTACAATGGGCTCTTTTATCATCGTTTCCTCCATCTTTCGTTCTCTCATAACCAGTTAGTCTGACTCGTATTCACTTTTACTATCATATTTGAAAAGTTTTGCCTGAAAAACGACCCTGAGATTGATCGTCTTTTCCGTCTTAGGATGGAGACACTTGTTGAATCACAACTGTTCGATAATAATGAATAGTTTAACTATTTTCCTATTAAAATATTCCTGTAACATTTACAATTAAAGAGTTCAACTCATGAAATATACTCTAAATGGGGAAAGAGACGTGGAGATGGGGAAATCAAAAGGTATTGAGAGGCTATTAGCATCGTTTGTGGAAATCGCGATGTTTAGCTTTCGTCTGTTGTTTTTTGTGTATATCATATTTGATTTGTATATCGAGAAGGATACGGTTCCCGATTTTTATCTCAACCTTATATGGATATTGGCTGCCATGTTTCTTCCACTTTGTTTCTGGGTCCCCTATCTGATTCAAAAACGAAGCCTTTTTTGTGTGGTAGAGATGCTGTTAAGCGGGTCTTTGGCGATCCATATCGTTCAATATTCGCATAGCTACACCAATGTGTTTAGTATGTCGGCCTTATCCATTTCGTTTTTGTTGGAGAAACGGGTTTATTGGCTCATTATCGTTCTGGCTGCTTTTCCTATTGTTCAGCTTTTCATGAAAGGGTTTATCTTTGATAGCAAGGGGGACTTGTATTTCTATCTGTTTGATAATTGGTTCATTCTTTGTGTAGGACTAGGATTAAATCTCATTATAAAATCCTATAAAAAAACAGAAGAGTTGAATGGAATCATTGCCGCACAAAATCAAGCATTGATTCAACATGCGAAGCAAATTGAAACCCTAACGCTAGTTGAAGAGCGAGATCGAATGTCCAGAGATTTACATGATACCCTAGGGCATTCCTTTATCTCATTTATTATGGGACTGGATGCGATCATGTATTTGGTGGATTCGAAGCCAGACCTGGCCAAAACAAAAATAGAGGAGCTTCGGAATCTTGCGACGCTCAATCTGGAGAAAATCCGCAGCACCATTCATCAAATTGGAATCCAAACCGACATTCAAATAACTGACAGTTTTTCTACGATCATTCAGGAGTTTTCCAATTATACGAGCACCGAGGTAACTTTTCATGTGACGGGTGATGAGTATTATTTACATCATTCCATGAGAATGGCTTTGCTTCGATGCCTACAGGAATCATTGACCAATGCCAAAAAACATGGGCAGGCAACCCATATTCACGTTACACTTGCTTTTTTAGACAATGAGATACAAGTAACCATACAGGATAATGGTAAAGGAACGGATCAGGTGGAGTTTGGATTCGGATTAACTTCGATGAGAGAACGGGTGGAAACTTTAAACGGAGAATTGCTTATAACGTCAGTCTTACAGGAAGGAACAAGGATCAAGTGCAGTATTCCTTACAGGAGGTGAGCAAATGGAGGATATCCGGGTTATAATTGCGGACGATCAAGAATTGATCAGAGAAAGTCTGAACATTGTGCTCAATATGGAAGAGCAGATAACGGTGGTAGGGCTGGCACAGGATGGAGAAGCAGCGATTCAACTATGTGAAAATGTATCTCCAGACGTTGTTCTTATGGATATCAACATGCCCAAAATGGATGGGGTAAGTGCGACAGAGCGTATAAAACAGAAATGGCCACACGTTAAAGTGATCATTCTTACCTCCTATCAGGAAGTGGATTATGTGATCAGCGCTTTAGCGAATGGGGCAGAGGGCTATTTATTGAAATCCATACATCCCCGCAGTCTTGCGAGCAGTATCCGTTTGGTCTATAACGGAGGGACGCTCATAACGAAAGAAATGGCTGCTAGCTTAATTAACAGTAAGCATCAAGAGGGAGAACAGCAGCAGGAGGTTTCGGAGCAGCGAACGATCCTAATCAAGCAGTATGGATTAAGCGAACGGGAAGTGGAAGTTCTACAATTGCTTGCAAAAGGATTAAAAAACTCAGAAATTTCACAACGCCTCTTTTTAAGTGAAGGCACTGTGAAAAATTATATTTCCAACCTTTATGGAAAGCTGGAGGTAAAGGGGAGGTTGGAGGCTGCCCAAAAGGCTCGGAATGAAGGGATCGTCTAATATAACTTTTTTCATCGAGAATGTGACTTTTCTGCACTACCTCATGTGACGTCTGTTTCCTAAAATTAAAACAGACAATGAACATGGAGGAATCGATGTGAAAAGAGTACTGAGAGTTTTGGCGATCTTACTAGGTTGTATCATTATTTTTTCGGCACCTGCAGCATTTGTATTTGGAAGTACCACGCATTCCAATTTAAAAGGCACCGAGACAGAGAAGGTCCAGGAGTTTATGAATGACTTTGTTAAAGAGAAGAATTTTAATGGCTCTGTACTGGTCATGCATAACGGGAAAGTTGTCCTTAATGAAGAGTGTGGGTTGGCTGATCGTGAAAAGAAGCTCCCCTTTAAGAAGGACACTTTATACCCGATTGGTTCAGTATCAAAATCGATGACGGCGATTGCTATTTTACAGCTTGAAGAGCAAGGGAAAATATCTACCCAGGATTCACTCTCGAAATATTTCCCTGATTTTCCGAATGGCGACAAAATTAAGCTTCACCACTTATTGAATCATAGCTCCGGACTTGTTGATTACCTTGACGACGTAGAAACGAAAGATTGGACACAGCCTTACTCTGACAAGGAAATCATGAATCTCATCACATCTAAACCTCTGAAGTCAGAGCCAGGGGAAACCTTTAACTATATTAGTTCGGGCTACTACTTGCTTGGCAAAATCATTGAAAAAGTGTCAGGGGAGAATTATGCGAGTTACTTGAAAAATCACATCTTCGACAAGGCGAACATGACTCATACGCTGGTTATGGACGAGGAAAATATGAAAAACATCGAAGTGAAGGGATATGAACAAGACAGCTACACAAAAAATTTCCATCCTTCTCTCCTGTTTGCTGTCGGAGGTGTTCTTTCTACAAAAGAGGATTTAGCGGCTTATATTCAAGCCATCGAATCTCACAAGCTGTTGTCTGAATCAGAAACCAATAAGATGCTCAATCCTTCCGTGAAATCAAAGCTGATTGGATATGGATATGGCTGGTACATCGCGAATAATTTTTACTCCTTGGACGAAAATCTTTATTATCATGGTGGTTCATTACCGGGATTGCGAACTGGGGTCATGAGGTTCAAGGATCAGGATTTGACGATTGTTATCTTCAACAACACTGGATATTCATGGAATTATGAAGCTCTTGGCAAAGAAATCGCATCAATCATTTTCAATAAACGGTTCTGGTTCTATCAAAAAATTCAATAGAATCAGTTGGTAGAAATAACTCCCTTTACACGACTGGGTGGAAGGGAGTTATTCGTTCATCATTCTGTCACGGTACATCCCCGCACAAAAGCCAACTATCTGTTATGGTTAAATCAGAAAACATAATACAAGGCTTGGAGATTCGGAGAAAGCCATAAAAACAAATGGGAAAGATGAGTATTCTTCCTGTGTGTTTTTATGGCTTTTTTCTATTCAGTCCCCCGACGTTTCATTTGAAAAAAGCCTTGGTGTATGGCGATTCGGAGGTAATCGATATGGGACAAAAAATAGTAACCGAAGTAGTTGTAATCGGCGGCGGTATGACAGGAGCGGGCGTACTTCGTGATTTAACTTTGCGTGGTATCAAAGCGATATTAGTCGAGCAGCAAGACTTAGGACATGGAACTTCAACACGCAATCATGGGTTGCTACATTCTGGTGCGCGGTATGCGGTTCGTGATGAAGAAGCCGCGATTGAAAGCTATCGTGAGAACCTTATCCTGAAAAAAACGGTTCCAGGTTCTGTCGAGCAAACAGGCGGTTTATTTGCGAAAGTACAGGAAGACGATGATGGTTATGTGTCCAAATGGCTTGCAGCTTGTGAAAAAGTAGGGATACCTGCCGAAGAAGTTCCGATCGAGCAAGCTTTGAGGGAAGAGCCTTTTCTGAATAAAAAAGTGCAAGCCGTTTATCGTGTGCCAGATGGTGCTGTGGATTGCTTTACGATGGTCGTCGATGTCGTGGCGGATGCTGTAGCTCGTGGAGCAAAAGCGCTTACCTATCATGAGGTTGTGGACGTATTAACGGTGCAGAATCAGGTCATCGGTGTACGCGTTCGTGATGTTTTTACAGGGGAGCTCAAGGAGATTTTCGCCAATCTGGTGATCAATGCCGCAGGACCGTGGGGATCGAGGATTGCTGAGTTAGCCGACGTTCCATTGCGCTTGATTAACAACAAAGGGATGCTCGCGATATTTAGTCATCGCTTTAACAGGCAAGTCATAAATCGTCTGCGTTTGCCGGGAGATGCGGACATTTTTGTCCCGGCCCATAACGTCACGATATTCGGTACAACCGGAATCAATGTGGAAGATCCGAATGATTTTTCCTTACACAGAGAAGAACTTGAAGGAATGTTGGTTGAAGGAGAAAAGCTAGTTCCGTCGATTCATGGAATGCGCATGATTCGCGCTTTTAGTGGCAGTCGTCCACTCTATCAGGAATCTACCGTGTCCGATGCAAGCGGAAGAAATGTGACCCGTGGAATCGCATTGTTAGACCATCAGCGACGGGATGGTTTAGCCGGACTTATCACGATTACAGGCGGAAAATTAACCACCTTCCGATTTATGGCGGAAAAAACGGTGGATTTGGTCTGCGAAAAGCTCGGAGTACACGCAACATGTACGACCGATCAGGAAATGGTCCCACACCGAAATGCGGGGGAGTTTTTTAAAGAAGTGGACATGGCCCCGGCAGCTAAGCATAAGTTAACGCATTGGGCTGGCACGAATGCTGAGAAAATCAAATCATCAATTCAAGAGAAAGATTCAAACGTTGTTGTTTGCGAGTGCGAGCAGGTAACGTGGGCAGAAATTGAAGCGGTTATCCCTGAAGAAGGACGCTTGCATCTAGGTGATATTCGCCGCAGAACCCGCTTAGGGATGGGCCCTTGTCAAGGAACCTTCTGCAATCATCGGGTCGCTGCTCTGGCGGTTGAGAATGGTAAGGCATCTACTGAAGAAGCGGAATGGGCACTTCATCATGCACTCGGCGAAAGAAAAAAAGGGATGGATGTGGTTGCCACTGGCGAAACAGCCAAGCAATTGCAGTTAATGGAGGCCATTTATCGGGTTTCGTTGGGAATCGGAGAGGAGGATCATCACCATGTATGATGTTGTTGTTATAGGTCAGGGTTTATCCGGAATGCTTTCCGCTATTTGGGCGAGAGAACTTGGGTTGAGAACAGCGTTAGTTGCGGCTGGGACGGGAAAAGTCATGCAATCCTCTGGCGTGATGGATCTAATTCCAGGCTCAGATGGGGGATTACAAGAGTGGGCTCGGCTTAATCAACTGACTACCTTGAACAAATCACAACTCGCAGGGGCAATCGACCAATTCAAAGCACTCACGAAAAAAGTAGGATATCGGTACAAAGGAGAAATCGATGATCTGATTTCGATTGTGACGGGCTCAGGTCATATCAAAAAGACCGCTTTCTATCCAGAGACCATTTCTCCGCTCCCAGAACAAGGACATGTTGTGATTGTTGGCTTCCAGGAATTGATCGATTTTCAGCCGGCCTATATTAAAGGGAATTTACAAAAAGCTCGTCCCGAGTTATCGATTGATACTATGAAGATTGAGCTGGGCAACCACTCTCAACGGACAATGACGCAGTTGGATGCAGCGCGGCTTCTGGATCAGAAAGAGGTGCGGAATCACTGTATCACACAAATCAAGGCTCAGATGGCTACTAAGAAAATGAGTCAGCCCGACCTGTTTATTTTCCCTGCTTCCCTTGGGGTGGATGAATGGAAGGAAACGATCGAGCAGTTCTCTTTTGAATTAAAAGGAAGGGTGACAGAAGCACCTGGAATGCCGCCGAACACAACGGCGATTCGCCTCAATGAACGGTTGAAAAAAGAAGCGGTTAAATCAGGTGTGAGGTTTTATACTGACACCACTGTTGTGGGCTGTACAATGGACGAAGATCAAATAAAATCATTAACCATCCAATTAGCGAATAAAGTAACAGAGCTAGGCGGGAAACAATTTATTTTGGCTACAGGCGGAATTTTAGGCGGCGGGTTGGAAGCAACTCCCGACGGGGTGAAAGAGACAGCGCTGCGGCTTGAGACAGATGAATTTGGGCAATTGATTCATTGTCCTTCCAACCTCTTACCGGCAGGTGCAAGTAAATCTACGAAGGTGACACATCATGGGGTTACAGGTGGAGTTTATTCCATTTTCTCAGCCCATGAACTCGTAGCCAAACTTCACCAACAACCGATGATGGGAGTGACTTGTAGTGCTTGAGCTGGCATTCAATACAAACACCTACGAAAATTGCCTGAAATGTAACGCTTGTGTCGCAAGTTGTCCCGTCACAAACGCAACATTGGATTTTGGTGGCCCTAAACATTTGGGACCAGAGCTAAAGAGATTAGTAGATAATCAGCAAATCATCGATGATAAACGACTCGAGTTATGCACACTATGCGGCAATTGCGACATGTCTTGCCCCGAAAACGTCCATGTTTCGACATTGATTGCTTATGCAAAAGCCATACATTCAGACGTATCAGGGACCAAATTTCGCGACATCATGTTAAGCAACGCTGAAATGCTTGGCAAGCTTGCTTCGGCCTTTGCCCCTATTACGAATATGACAATGAGAATAAAACCGGTAAGAAACGTAATGGAAAAGGTCTTGGGAATATCAGCGGATCGTCAATTCCCAGCCTATCGTTTTCAAAATTTTAACCGGACGTACAAAAAGAAAACAGCCAATACGAAACGGAAAGTAGCCTATTTTGTGGGTTGCTATGCAACCTATAACGCTCCTGAAGTAGCCCAAAGCTTTATCAAGGTAATGGAGAATAACGGCATTGAAGTCGCCAAACATGATCAAAAATGCTGCGGCGTTCCCATGTTCGCCAACGGGCAAATGAAGCAAGCGTTGGATAATGCCCAATACAATATTCAAAGTTTGTTAGCGTATACTCGCCAGGGTTATGACGTGGTGTTAACCTGCACGAGCTGTACCCTTGCTTTTAAAAAGGAGTATGTGTCCTTTATTGGGACGGAGGAAGCCAAGGAACTGGCTCATCACGTATACGATGCGGATGAATATTTGCGAATGCTGAAAGACGCAGGCGAGCTTAACATGAATTTGGGGGCAATGAAAGACAAGGCTGGATACTACTCTCCGTGTCATATGAAAGCCCAAGGCATCGGAAATCCCGCCATGGACGTGTTAGAGCTGATTCCAGGCTTCCAAATTCAAGACGTAGGGGCCGGGTGCTGTGGGCAATGCGGAACCTTTGGATTCAAAACAGAAAAATATGATGTGTCGATGAAAATTGGCCACAAAATGGCAGATGCGGTCAAGGAAGTGGATGCTGATTACACGGTGACAGAATGCGGCATGTGTAAAAACCAACTCGACCAGCTGACTGATCGACCCGTTAAACATCCAATGCAAATCCTGGCAGAATCATACGAACAAGCGAAAGCTATGGTTTAATCCATGAACGGAAAGATCAACTCTAGTGAATGAAACTGGAAATGAAAGGTGAACAATGGGGATGAGCTTTTTTGGACAAAAGGTGTTACCAGCAATTCGAAAAATTGAAGATATCGAAAAAATGATGTCTAGCAACTATGAGTATATTGTAATTCTGGATTTGCATGTGTCCAGATTGAAGCCCATTTTTCAAATGGCTAAAGCCAATCAAAAAAAGTTGATCATTCATATGGATTTAATTCAAGGTTTGAGAAGCGATGAATACTCCACCGAATTCATTTGTCAGGAATACCGGCCATTCGGAGTGATCTCAACAAAAGGAAGCGTTATTCAGAAAGCAAGACAAAAGGGGATAAAATCGATTCAGCGTATGTTTTTATTGGATACAAGCTCGATCGAGAAGAGTGTTGCGTTAATGGAACGCACACAGCCGGATTATATCGAAGTGCTGCCAGGCATAATGCCCAAAATCATTAAGGAAATTCGGAACCGGACGAATAAAGATGTTTTTGCTGGAGGTCTAATCGATACGATTGAAGAGGTAGAACAGGCCCATGTCGCGGGGGCCATTACGATCACAACCTCCAATAAAGACCTATGGAAATACTATGATCCTGCAAAAGGAAACTAAAGTGATAGGCAGCAAGGACAGCTCTTAAGGGGCTGTCTTTTTTTGTGTGAGAATTTTGTGAGAACGATGCGATAGAATTCCTGTTAAAGACAAGTAGCTGCTACTCGGTTGGAAATAACATTCTAAAACGAAACTGTATTGTATTTTAGCTTCATACGGAGGATGGAAGATGAAAGCAGTAGACCTGATTGGATACAGGTTGAAAAGGGATCTATTTACGAGAGGGGGATTATTGTTGGTAGCTGAGAATACCATTTTGACAGAATCACATGTCCAAGCTATCAACAATTATGGCATGGTTGTTTCGGAGCAAGATGTAGAACTTGCATCGGAAAAGACAAATGGAGGTTTGGTATATCGGGCGACGGAAGAGATAAGGGAAGTCTTTCAACATATACGTTCCACGGGGGATTTGCCCATGGAAGAACTGCAAACCAATATCATCCCCACTATCCATCACGCGACGGAATTTCCCAATTTATACAGTGTATTATCGGGTTTACAGGCAAAAGATGATTATACCTATCGCCACAATATTGGAGTAGCGGTGATTTCTACGTTGATAGGCAAATGGATACGATTGAATAAAGAGGACCTGGACCTATTAACTTTGGCTGCTACGCTTCATGATGTAGGTAAAATCAAAATCAGCGATGCCATCCTAAACAAGCCTGGCAAATATACGGATGAGGAATACGACATCATGAAGCAGCATGCCATTTTCGGGTATGAGCTCATTCGGCAAACACCGAACTTGCACCCACGTGTAGCACTAGTTGCCCTGCAGCATCATGAACGGGAGGATGGGTGCGGATATCCACATAAGGTTAAGGGGGAGCAGATCGATTTTTTTAGCAAAATTGTTGCGGTTGCAGATGTATTCCATGCCATGACTTCACATCGGGTGTATAAGGAAGCACAGCCGTTCTTTAAGGTGCTGCAGCAGATGATGGCCGATCGTTTTGGCAAGCTGGACCCGGTCATTACCCATCAGTTTGTTCAACGAATGATGGAGATGGCAATCGGCAGCCAAGTGATTTTAACGGATGGACAGCAAGGACGAATTACTATGATTCATCAGGAGGACCCGATTAGTCCATTGATACAGCTTGGCAACAAGTATTTGGATTTACGAAAATATCCCACCATTCATATCGATCAGCTTGTAGGCTGAAGGGTAATACATATTCCACTTGCCCGATTCTCCTAAGGGAGGATAAGGCATTTTTTGTGTCATTTCGGTTTGTGAGAATTTTGTGAGAACCGTTTAGTAGAATTTTACATTGAACAAAGTGACTTAGGGACATTCTCTAAATGGAAATCAAAGGATTGATCAAGAGGATGAATAGTAAAATTGGATATTTTGCAAAGATAATCGTGGCGGATGATGTATCGTTTATGAGATTAATGCTTAAGAACGTATTGGAGGACGCCGGTTATTTGGTGGTAGCGGAAGCGAACAATGGGGAGGAAGCTGTCCGCAAGTTCAAACAGTACAGCCCTGACTTGATCATCATGGACATTACGATGCCGAAGCTGGATGGGATAAAAGCTATGTTGGAAATCAAGAAGGTTGACCCTACAGCGAGAGTCATCATGTGCACGACCATGGCCCAACGCCCAATCGTGATTCATGCAATTAGATGCGGGGCAGACGATTTTTTAGTAAAGCCTATTCAACGAGAGAATGTACTAAAAGCGATTGAAAAGGTATTAAATCACTAACCGGAAGAAGCCAGGTAATACTTCTGAATCTCTTCCAATGTTTTTTGAGAAGGCTGTATGAATTCCCGATCCCAATCTTCCGGGGGTGAATCAAGGGAGATGCCCTTTTCATTCAGCAAACGATATAATTTTTTATCAGCTTGAGTTGGGAGCCACCAGGTGTAGATGGGGTTGGTTTGTCCCTTGAGCAGGAATTCGAACACAAACTTCAAGTAAGACGCAAGGGACAACGATCCGTAGTTCACATCTCGTTCAGGCTTTGGAGCTGGGTACATCTTAGGATAACGCAATGGGCCATGGTTAATGGAGATGCCGAGGAAGCCAATGGGCGGAATATTGTTTCCGAAGCCCGGAATGGTAAACGGTAAATCCGCCGCAAAATGAACACGAATGATGACCGAGTTGATAAATTGTTGTTCAAATCGAGTTTCTTTTTGCCAAATTCCTAAATCCCTCGCTTTTTTATCCCAGTAGATAATCGAGGAATTGTGCGCCAGCCAGAAGGTGGTTGTCATCTGTTCCAACGTTTGAAAGAATTCTTCTTCGTCATCTTTGAACGGATTCAACAGGTCATACCACTTGAAGCATCCATGCTTTTGGCGCCAGTTTTGACCCAATACAAGAAAATCAATCAATCGTTGAATGCGGAGATCAAGACTGCTTTGATTGCCGGCTAACAGGTGGGCTGCCTCCAACAGATCGGCAGCGAAATTGCCATTGACAAAATCCCAGTAATTCATAAGGCCTGCTTGCAGTCGTTTTTCATTTACTCGCATGCTGGCAACTTCCCAATCGGCGAAAGTAAAGACATCGTTTCCGAAGTAGAGTTCAAAGGGCATAAGATCGTTTATAAAGCTGAAGCGATACGGACTTGCCTGCTGGAACCAGGACTTAATGTAATCCAACCGAGTTGACGGAGGTAGGAAGCTCGCTCTTTTCAAGTAAGAGGTCTCCTCCAGGTCTGCTGTGAATTTTTCAGTTGATGAAGCTGCAGCAATATATGGGGATGCCGGAGTAAGGAATTCTATCCCGTTTTGGTCTGTGTCGTACTGGACGATGACGTGCGAGAGAGTTGATTTTGCCCGGGATGATACAAAGAGCTGATTCCATTGTTGTTTGGTTGAATCTCCTGTTGCTCCAATAATTGTGATAGGCTTCTCGGCTTCTCCATTGAAATACAAGGATCCGGCGTCTTGAACTATCATCTTGTTGCGGCTTCGAACATTGATCACTGAACCGGCTTCAACGGTTACACAGCTGCCTGAAGGAATGGTTAAGTCTTCAGGTCCGATCATGTAGGGGGCCTTTTTGGGCAGTCAGAAAACAAGACCCTGTGATCGTACCAGATAATCGGGTGTACTTGTCGATGTGCAACTGGTAAACGTTCTTGGGATCAGGATCTGGCCCGACTGTGAGTTTGATCAAGTACAATCCGTATTTCATCGGAAAGAACGGAAGAACGATGGGTGAGTTGGGTGTAAATATGGATTTGGCAAGCTTGGTTCCATGAGAGTCAAAGATTTCGATGTTAGAAGACGGATGAGTCAGATTATTGATATGGATTTCGATAGCTTCTGAGGAAGTAAGCCAGATTTTGTAGGATTCTTCTTTTGGTTCGAGGTTTGGTGAGGATTTTTGAGATATCAAATTCATATGGATCTCCTATTAAGAGGGTTATGAAAGCCCTCTTTTATTAATTGGAAGAATGAAAAGAAGAGAAAAGTAAAAAATAACATGGGTTCCATTATTGAATCAAAAAGGAGTAAGCACCCATGACAAAAAATTTCTTAAAGTTAACATTGTTGGTGATGTCGCTTGCATTGATTTTTGCACCTTTACAAGTTCAAGCACAAGGAAATCCAGGCGCGCCTAAACCGTGCATTAGCCAAGCGGAGGTACAGCTAAAGGGTGACTTAAGGAGAGTGTTAACTGACCACCTTATTTGGACAAGAAACTACATGATAAGTGCAATAGAAGGTCTTAAAGATCAAAAGCAGGTAGAAGCAAGACTATTGAAAAATCAAGAGGATATTGGAAATGCGATAAAACCGTATTATGGAGAGGCAGCAGGCAATAAGCTGACTGAACTGTTTAAAGAACACATCGTGATCGCGGCGAAAATTATTGACGCGGCAAAAAGCGGAAATCAGGCTGAATTTAACAAGCTCCATAAGGAATGGCATCGAAATGCTGATGACATTGCCCAATTCCTCAGTAGCGCCAATCCCAACTGGTCAACTAACGTATTAAAAGACTTGTTATACACACATTTGAAATTACTTACAGATCAAATTGTAGCTAGACTTAAGAAGGATTATGATGCCGAGATTTTGGCCTTTGATAAAGGGGAAGATCATATTTTAAAATTGGCTGACACTCTTACGGAAGGGATTGTTAAGCAATTCCCGGACCGATTTAAAAAGTGATAACCGATTGGCTTGTTTATTCGAGGGTTTCTTTTTCCGCTTTTGTCAAACTCTTATAGACAAGCCGATACGAATCATCAATCATCGAAAGAACTTCTTCTTTCGGAATGCTGCCGTCTAGCAGAATGGTATTCCAATGCCGTTTGTTCAGATGATAACCTGGCGTGACCGCTGGATATTGCATGCGTAAGAGTTCAGCCACTTCCGGCTCGCATTTTAGACTGACAGTCCCTACATTTTCTTTCACGCCAAACAGCGCGAACATCTTGGAACTTACCTTGATGACTAGTACGTCATCGCCAAACGGATAGGTTTCTTGCGCCCCTTTTTTGCTGAGACCGTATTCAATGTAAGCTTTCATTGTTGTTCAACTCCTAGTGGCGAAAGTAAAGACATCGTTTCCATAACGTGTGGGCGGAAGTCGTCTTCCAAAACTGTGTATATTGAAAATATAATGGAAACCATGAATAAGCGACAAGCACTAAAGCAATCACGGCATCAAAATAGGTGACCCTATCCGTAACCCGATATCCAAAATTTGTTGATTCATTAAAAGTCTGCCCGATAAAAGCAGGCTTTTTATATTGGAAAAATATTGATGGATAAACGTATTTTTTCCATTATCGAGATAGAAAGTATTGAAATATCAGTAAAATTAATTAGATTTGTTCAAAGGTTGATCACAAATATGTATAATAGATAAAGTGTCTATGCCAAAAAAGCATATATACATTAGTCATTGTCCGTGATTTATTTAGTAGAATTGTAAAGCAAAACGGAAGATGGCAGGTAGGTAGGATGTCTTGCACTGGAGACGGATCCTTTTACATGGATGCATTAGAAATTGAACTAACAAGAGGTGAAGACATGGAACAATTACTATTAGATGCAATTGGTAAAGTAAATGATGTACTTTGGTCTTATGTATTAATTGCAATGCTTGTATCATTGGGGCTTTATTTTACGTTTAAAGGGAAGTTTTTGCAAATCCGCATGTTGGGTGAAATGGTTCGGGTCTTAAAAGAAGGGAAATCAGGCTCGAAGGACAGTATTACTCCGTTTCAAGCATTTTGTATCGGGATGGCCGCTCGCGTTGGAACAGGGAACATCACCGGTATTGCTCTAGCGATTGCTTTAGGGGGACCAGGCTCCGTCTTCTGGATGTGGGTAATTGCTCTTATTAGCTCAGCTTCCAGTTTTGTAGAAAGTACGTTAGCACAAGTTTATAAAGTAAAAGATCATGATGGTTTTCGTGGCGGCCCCTCCTACTATATGGAAAAAGGGTTAAACAAACGCTGGATGGGTGTTTTATTCTCCGTACTGATTACGATTTCTTTTGGTCTTATATTTAACTCGGTACACTCCAACACCATTACCATTGCGTTTGAGAACTCCTTTGGTACTGATCGCTTAACAGTAGGGATCATCTTGACGGTTATTTTTGCCTTCATTATCTTCGGCGGTGTGAAGCGTATTGCGGCATTAGCAGAATACAAGGTAATGTTCCTTGCCGTATTGTACATTGGTGTTGCCTTGTATATTGTTTTAACCAACATTACCAAAATGCCTGAAGTTCTTTCGCTTATCGTAACGAATGCATTTGGTATTCATCAGGTGATCGGTGGTACAGTCGGTGCAGCTCTGATGCAAGGGGTTAAACGCGGATTGTTCTCCAATGAAGCAGGGATGGGTAGTGCGCCTAACGCTGCCGCAACAGCAGTTACCAGTCACCCGGTCAAACAAGGACTGATTCAAGCATTTGGCGTATTGACGGATACATTCATCATCTGTACAAGCACTGCCTTTATCATTTTGTTCTCTGAATCCTACAAAACACCTGGGTTAAGCGGTGTTGCTCTAACACAAGCATCCTTAAGTGAACACTTGGGTTCTTGGGCATCAGGCAGTCTTGCTATCTTTGTCTTACTGTTTGGATTTGGGTCATTAATCGGGAACTACTACTATGGAGAAACCAATATTCGTTTCTTGCATGGCAGTAAGGTGTGGCTGTTCGTCTATCGAGTGGCCGTGATGGCAATGATTCTATTTGGTTCAGTGGCACAACTCCAAGTGGTGTGGGACATGGCTGATTTGTTCATGGGCTTCATGGTGATTGTAAACTTGATTGCAATCTTCATGTTATCCAAGATTGCCTTTGCGGCTTTGAATGACTATATCAAGCAGAGAAGAGCCGGAAAAGAACCTGTTTTCTATAAAGACAGTAT
This sequence comes from Brevibacillus ginsengisoli, assembly GCF_050113715.1. Classification (NCBI taxonomy): domain Bacteria; kingdom Bacillati; phylum Bacillota; class Bacilli; order Caryophanales; family Paenibacillaceae; genus Brevibacillus; species Brevibacillus ginsengisoli. The sequence continues at coordinate 314,761 of NZ_JBNJQR010000004.1, read as the reverse complement.
TCCGGGTGTAGAGGATGTTGAATGTTGGGATCTTTCTCCTTCCGCTTCAAAAAAAGAGAAAGCCGTCTAATGTAAACCGCGCAGGCCCTCCGGAGCCCTACGAAAGATAACGATTCAATACGAAAAGGGACTCCATAATGAATGGGGTCCCTTTTTCTAGCATCTTCTTACTGGTGATAGTAGCTGCTTAACGCTTGGACAATGCCAAGTGGATTTTTACGCAGATCCTTGGCACTGAAGAACACGTCTCCTTGCACTTGCGGGAACTGCTCATTATACTTCAACTGGTTAATGATTTCCTGAGAAGACTGCCAACCGGCTTCAGACGTTCCGAGCTTGTAAGGCGAATGCCCGATGTAGAGTTTGACATTTGTATCCTTCACTTCGTTGGCCCACCATGCTACGAGCTTGTCGTACTTGGCTGGGGTGAACGAAAGGCTCCAATAGATTTGTGGGCATATATAATCGATCCATCCTTGTTGAATCCAGGTACGCACATCGGCATACATGTTGTCATAGGCGGTTACACCAGCTTTGGTATCAGAGCCAGTTGGGTCGACTGTTTTGTTGCGCCACACGCCAAATGGACTAATTCCGAATTGAACCTCAGGCTTGACGCTGTGAATCGACTCTCCCAGCTGCTTCACGAACTGATTAATGTTGTCACGGCGCCACTCAGCTTTGGTGGCAAATTGGCCACTGTTATAATTCTTGAAGGTTTCATCATCAGGGAACACGCCATCTGATGGATAGAAATAGTCATCCAGATGCACGCCGTCTATTTGGTAACGATTCACAACCTCCATAATCTCGTCAATAATCTCCTGACGAGCCTGCGGGATGCCTGGGTTGATGTACAGCTTGCTTTTCGCGTTCACGATCCAATCGGGATGAAGTTTGGCGACATGATTGGGAGCAAGCTGATCCGTTTTGGCATCAGGGTTGGCGCGGAAAGGATTAAACCACGCGTGGAATTGCATGCCTCGTTTGTGAGTCTCTTCAATCATAAAAGCGAGCGGGTCGTACCCCGGGTATTGTCCTTGCTTGCCTGTCAAATATTTCGACCAAGGGACCAAAGAAGACGGGTAAATTGCGTCAGCCGATGGACGTACTTGCACGAACACCGCATTTATTCCCATGCCTTGAAGATCTTGCAGCAATTGAATGAATTCCTGCTTCTGCTTGGTCTGATTGGCTACGGAAGCGGTAGACGGCCAATCCAGATTGTAGACGGTGGAAACCCAGACACCTTTTAAAGAAGAACTGGAACTGGCTGAGCCATTTTGAGAGTCATTTTGATTCCCAATAATATCTGCAGGGGGAACCTGACTGGGTGGGTCAATCGGTTGAGGAGCGGGCTGTGTTGACTTGGACTCTAGAAGAATCGTTTGAGTCTCTTGTTTCCAGGTTACACGCAGTCCTAACTTCTCACTTACAAAGCGCAGCGGAACCATGGTACGCCCCTGCTTGATTTGAACGGACGCATCCAGAGCGACCGTGGTACCATTCACGTAAGCATGTTTCTCACCCGCAGTCATCATGATGGAAGTACTGGATGTACTGACCGACGCGGTTTGGCTGCTTTGATCCCAAGAGACCTTAGCGCCGAGGTTTTCGCTGATGACTCCCAGGGGAACCATTGTCACGTTTACTTTGGGAATGATGTAAGGAGCGACATCACTATTGATTTGAGCACCGTTTAAATAGATGCTGATTCCTTGAGCGGTCTGGGCATTAACCTGCATCCCGGCCGCGGGAATACACAATACAATCAAGAGAAACAAGGTGATCCATTTACGAAGTTGCATTCTTCTAATCCTCCAGAATGATTGATAGGTTCTGTCAATGTCTACTATTGTAGACGATTTTTTGGCAGGTTTGTTGCACTGAATTGGAGGAATCGACAATCAAGGGGAAAAACGATGTGTCATCACTCGATTTGACAGGAGAGATAAACACTGAGAAGCTTGAAGTATTAAGTTGATGGATGGGTTCCGTCCATTTGAAAGGAAGACTACACATGAGTAAAACACTAGTCCTGACTGAAAAGCCATCGGTTGGACGCGATATAGCAAAAGTCTTGCATTGCAATCAAAAAGGAAATGGATACTTCGAAGGGGATAAGTACATCGTCACCTGGGCGTTGGGTCATTTGGTTACGCTCGCAGATCCCGAGGTGTATGGGGAGCAATACCGTTCGTGGAGAATAGAGGAACTGCCTATTCTTCCGGCTTCCTTGAAGCTGGTTGTGATTAAAGAGAGCAGCAAACAATTCCAGATCGTCAAGAAACAATTGAACCGACAAGACGTGGGAGAGATCGTCATCGCAACCGATGCAGGGCGCGAAGGTGAGTTGGTAGCTAGATGGATACTTGAAATGGCCCATGTCAAAAAGCCAATCAAACGCCTATGGACGTCCTCGGTGACAGATAAAGCCATTAAGGATGGTTTCCGCAATCTTAAACCTGGTAAGGAGTATGAAAATCTGTATGCCTCCGCCGAAGCTCGTGCCGAAGCGGATTGGGTGGTTGGAATTAATGCCACCCGAGCGTTGACGTGCAAAAATAACGCTCAGCTTTCCTGTGGGCGAGTGCAGACGCCTACGCTTGCGATGATCGCCAAGCGGGAAGAAGAAATTCGCAATTTCACGCCTAAATCATATTACGGACTAGTAGCGGTTGCGGCGAATAACCTGAAGCTGCAATGGCAGGATGGACAAACCAAAGATGTACGGACGTTTTCCAAGGAAAAGAGCGACCAAATCCTGTCGTCTCTTAAAAATAAAAGCGCGGAGATTGCCGACGTAAGCAAAACGAATAAGAAAAGCTTTGCCCCCCAACTGTACGATTTGACCGAGCTGCAACGGGACGCCAATAAATTCTTTGGCTATTCGGCAAAAGAGACGCTTTCCATCATGCAGGGCCTCTATGAAAATCACAAGGTGTTGACCTATCCGCGAACAGACTCTCGTCATCTGTCGTCGGACATCGTGGACACGTTGCCAGATCGTCTTAAGGCCATTCAAGTAAAGCCATATAGTCAGCTGGTTGCCAAAGTCTTGCGAGCACCTATCCATGCAAACAAATTTTTCGTGGATGACAGCAAGGTGACGGACCATCACGCGATTATCCCGACAGAACAACCGGCTTTCCTCGGGGCGTTGAGTGAAAAGGAACGAAAGATTCACGACTTGGTTGTGAAGCGGTTCTTGGCTGTTCTTTATCCGCCGTTTGAATATGAGCAGACAACAATCCGGGCCAAGATTGGAGAAGAGACCTTCGTTGCCAAGGGAAAACGGGTGCTTACTTCAGGCTGGAAAGAAGTCTACGATCAAGACGTGGAGGAAGAGGACAGCAAAGATGGCGTAATGGAGCAACTCCTCCCAACGATCAATAAAGGCGATCGACTCACGATCACGTCCATTACCCAGAGTAAAGGGGAGACCAAACCACCCGAGCTTTTTAATGAAGCAAGCCTGCTTTCCGCTATGGAGAATCCCGTGAAATACATGGCGAGTGACGACAAGGAGCTGCAGAAGACCATCGGAGAAACAGGCGGACTAGGAACGGTAGCTACTCGCGCGGATATTATTGAGAAGCTGTTCAATAGTTTCCTGATCGAAAAGAAGGGTCGAAGCATTACCATCACTTCAAAAGGAAAGCAGCTTCTTGAACTGGTGCCAGCCGAGTTGCAATCCCCGGCGTTGACCGCAGAGTGGGAGCAGAAGCTGGGGAGGATTGCAAAAGGCACACTGAATAAACAGTCCTTTATCACCGAAATGAAAAGCTACGCCAAGACGGTTGTCCAAGAGATCAAAAGCAGCGAGAAGAAGTTCAAGCATGATAATGTAACCAGAACCAAGTGTCCGGAGTGTGGGAAGTTTTTGCTTGAGGTCAACGGTAAAAAGGGCAAGATGCTTGTCTGTCAGGATCGAGAGTGTGGGTATCGAAAAGGTATTGCCAAAGTAACCAATGCAAGATGCCCGCAATGCCACAAGAGGCTGGAGCTGCGAGGAGAAGGTGAAGGCCAGACATTTGTGTGCGTCTGTGGTCACAGGGAAAAGCTGACCTCTTTTAATGAAAGACGGAGTAAAGAAAAAAACAGCCAGGTCTCCAAAAAAGAAGTCTCCAAGTACCTGAAGCAGCAAAATCAACAGGATGGCGACGGTATGAATACAGCGCTTAAAGATGCGCTATCCAAATTGAAGTTCGATTAAAATCGATTCTTTTGAAAAATAGACATCCGTATGCTTACTGAAAAGCAGGCTAGATGACCGTGAATAATCTATCAGAGATTATAGCGGCTGTTTAGTCTGCTTTTTTTATTGAATAGAATTAATCTTATAAAAAGTCTGGAAATTAATGTTTAGTTATTATAAAATAGTTTAATCCAATTGGAAGGAGAATACAGTTAGAGGAGAGGGAGAAATGAAAACAGTAGAGAGAATCAGTAATTTTGTTGGCAGTACATTTTCTGTTTGGGTCATTTTGTTTGCCAGTCTTGGTTTTTTTGCACCCGGAGTTTTTGTTGGACTAAAAGGTAACATTTCCTTGTTTCTTGGGATCGTTATGTTTGGTATGGGGCTTACACTTTCCTCGGCAGATTTTCGTGAGGTTTTTCGTCGACCAATGGATGTGGCTATCGGTGTAGTAGGCCATTATCTGATTATGCCCATGCTTGCGTTTGGATTGGCTATTGCCTTGGACCTTCCGCCTGATATCGCTGTCGGGGTGATTTTGGTAGGATGCTGTCCGAGCGGTACGGCTTCGAACGTGATGACCTTCCTTGCCAAAGGAGACGTGGCTCTGGGGGTATCGATTGCTTCCGTCTCTACGTTAATTGCACCGCTTGCAACTCCGGGGATCATTTCCCTTTTAGCACACAAATGGATGGATATTAACGCGAGCTCGCTCTTTGTGGACATCATGAAGGTTGTCATTATCCCGATTATTCTTGGTGTCGTGGTGAAGGCACTGTTCAAAAAACAGGCGGAAGCCAGCACCAAAGCCTTGCCGCTGGTATCTACCATCGCTATTGTATTGATTGTCGCGATAGTCGTAGCAGTGAATAAGGGCAAGATTTTAGAGACTGGTCCGATGATCTTTGCAGTCGTTATTCTTCATAACTGTCTTGGATTTTTACTAGGCTACTTATTCGCCAAGTTGTTCAAAATGAATCTGGCGAAACGAAAAGCGGTTACGCTGGAAACCGGGATGCAGAATTCAGGTCTGGGTGCTGCTTTAGCCGCTGCCCATTTTAACCCGATTGCGGCTGTGCCTAGTGCCATCTTCAGTGTCTGGCACAATATCTCAGGATCGATTTTAGCTACATGGTTTTCGAAAAGAACAGAAGAATCCCTACCCGTTACGAAAAGCGGCCTTTAAAAGGTCGCTTTATTATTTTACTGAAATGTCACAAACTGGGTTTCTTGTTTGTTATACAAATAAAGGGAGGTGAAAGAGTTGGATCAAGAGCAGATTGAACAGTTGGTAGAGGAAGCGAAGGCAGGTTCTATAGAGAAATACGGAATCATTATTGAAATGCTGCAGCAACCCATATTTAAGTACTGCTACCATATGCTTGGGCAGCGTGAGGAGGCTGAGGATGCGGTTCAAGAGGTATTTATTAAAGCGTATGAAAACCTCGATAAATACTCACATACGGTATCCTTTTCCTCTTGGGTGTACAAAATCGCTTACCATCACTGTTTAAATCTTATCAAAAGAGCAAAGTCTCTTCGGGTGGCCTCTTTCTTGAGGATCGGGACACCATTCATGAGTAGGAACGAGGGAGAGCTGAAAGTGGATAGCGAGTATCTTAGTGAACCACTCCATATTGCTTTATCCAATCTTTCTGCAGAGGAACGAAATCTTATTATCTTGCGAGTAGTAGAGGAAAAGGGATACGAAGAACTCTCCATATTATTAAACAAAAAAACGGCGACATTACGTAAGCAATATGAGCGTGCACTGAAAAAGTGCAAGCATTTCTTGCATGCAGTGGAAGGAGGGGGAGTGAATGAACACTACTCAGCAATCCGATGAACTAAGAGATCTGTTTCAAGATACTCAGTTGCCAGAAGTCGATGTAAAGGATCGTGTACTTCAGAAAATATATGAAAGAGCGAATCAAAAGGAGGTCTATCCAATGAAAATAAAAGTGAGTCTAATCACCGCAGCTGTTCTTATATTTGTGGCGACGACCGCATTTGCTGCTATTAAAGTGTATGAAATAAAAAGTAACAACAGTGATTTTGTCGTACAAGTAAAAGAAACAGATCAACCTTCTGCCAGCCACTCTAACAGTTATAGAGATAAAATAAACCAAGCGCGAGAAGCTTTGGAGCCCAACACGGCTGCCGCAGTATATGTAGTGAGTAAGGAAAATCCAGATAAAAGGATTAGTTATATTACCAAACCATTGATATCGACGGACCTTAAAGTTATTCAACAAGAAGCAGGAAATCGATTTTCCTACCCTTCAGAGTTAGTCGGTGGTTATACCTTTAAAGAGGGTTATGTCTATCATCACTATAATGATCGACAGTATAACGAGAATGTCTTCTACGACGAAGCGGAGAAGACAAAGAAGGATGTCATCATCAAGGAGCTAACCGTTGACTCTAAAGTAGAGAGCATGAGGGCAAGCTACGCTGGTAGTAAGGGTGAATTTTCGATCATGTTCCACAAACTTGATGGAATAACCAGCATGAGCTCTAATGCGGGACCAAATGATAAAGTGGAGAAGGTAAAAATTCATAATATAGATGCGTTGTATCATGAGATGCAAATCCCAGAGGACAACGAGGTAGTGAAGTATTTGGAAATGATTAAGGAAGATACGCATGTATCAGTAACAATACACACTGCTTCACCCCAAATCACCAAAGACGATTTGGTCGAAATCGCGAAGGCTTTAAAATAAGCTCGATTAAAAAAAGGAGCGCCTCTAAGAATATAGGGGGCTCCTTTTCTTGTTTTTCCAGAAATATATGAACAGAAAGACATATATCCAGCAATTATAAGTAAAATCCATAAAATCCGTGTTACTATGTGAGTAAAGTCGGACACATGTCCTGTTCTTGTCCACCAAGGAGATTGTATAGTTGAGGTGTAAACAAATGAATGTTCAGACAATTGCAGACATCATCGAGAACAACCAAACAATCTATCAAATGCTGAAGCACTGCCCTTACGAGATATTAAGGCATTGGCATCTGAGTGAATATCCGAGCGGGACGATCATTTTTCATCAAGGGGACGTACAAGAAAGTTTCTACATTATTGTAGACGGTTCCGTTGATATCAATATCATGGCGGAGAACGGAAAAAAATACTCCCAAGCGACATATCATTCAGGCTACATGATCGGGGAACTCGAGATATTTGATCAGAAGCCATTTGTTTGTAATGTGGAAGCGCTTACAAATGTGAAATTGATAGAACTGAAGCGTGAAATCTTTTTTCAATGGTTGAAGCTGGATCAGAATTTTCATCAATATATTACAAGATCGTTGTCCAGCCAATTTTATCGATTATCGCGAAAGGCAGGCGATGACAATCTTTATTCGTTATATCACCGAGTCTGTCGCTATTTAATTGATTATCTGGAGCAAGGTGTCAAAAAGCGGCAGGGTACGGAAATCAACGTGAACAAACACATGTTGAGCCAGCAATTTGCGGTAACTCATCGGAGTATTAATCGAATTCTTCAAGTGTTGAAAGAAAAAGAGATTATTGAAATCAACAGTCATACCCTGATTATTCGGAATAGTACAAGACTAAAAGAAGAAGAACAACTAAGTAGACTAGATTAATCTCGAAAGGGGTATAGAGAAAGTGACCAATAACCTGCAGCCACATATCAGACTTGGACAGGGGCTAGATGTCGAATATGCGCTTTTACCTGGGGATCCCCAACGTGTTCTAAGAGTTGCCCAATTTTTGGATCATCCAAGGGAGTTAGCGAATAATCGTGAGTACCGGACCATATTAGGTTCTTATAAGGGAGTCAATGTACTCGTCACCTCCACAGGAATTGGGGGCGCATCCACCGGCATTGCTGTCGAAGAGTTAAAAAACATCGGAATCAAAGCCATGATCCGAATCGGAAGCTGTGGAGCCATGCAAGATCATATTCGCTTAGGCAATTTAATCATTGCGACGGGTGCCGTACGTAATGACGGGGCATCTGACGCCTATGTGGAGCGAGGATACCCGGCGATTCCAGATGCTGAATTACTATTTCATCTAATAGGGTCAGCCAAACGGTTGGGTAACGCCTACCATTATGGTCCCATTCGGAGTCATGACAGTTTCTACACGGACGAAGAACAGGAGATTGACAGCTTCTGGGCGAAAAAAGGAGTCCTGGCAGCTGATATGGAAACCGCGGCACTATTCGTGATTGGCGGATTGAGGAAATTGAAAGTTGCCTCCATTCTGAATGTGGTGGTAGAAGCAGACGGCAACCTGGAGGGGGGGATTAATGACTACGTAGACCAAACCCATGCAAGTACCCAAGGTGAAGAGAGTGAGATCATTACCGCGTTAGAAGCTTTTGTAGCTTACAGGAACTGGTCAATTAACTAAAGGAGGCTTTTATCTATGCAAAAACCAAACATGTGGTCCTTTCGTTTTTCTACTGCTGCACTTGTGTTGATTCCAGCTGCTGTTGGTATTAACTACATTGGGAAATTATTTGCCGGAGTATTGAAGCTGCCTTTATGGCTTGATTCTATCGGTACCATTTTGGCGAGTATGCTTGCAGGTCCGATCATTGGTGCAATCGCAGGTGCAATTAATAATATTATTTATGGACTCACCGTTGATCCGATCTCATTCGTATATGGTATCTCCAGCTTGTTCATTGGTTTAATAGCAGGTATTTTGGCCTACAAAGGCTGGATTGCCAGCTGGAGCAAAGCCATCGTGGTTGGTTTAGCCGTTGGACTTACAGCGATTGTGATCTCAACTCCTATTAACATAGGCTTCTGGGGAGGACAGACAGGCAACTTGTGGGGAGACGCTCTATTTGCCACAGTGATGGCCAATACGGGCTCCATATGGTTAGCGTCCTTTTTAGATGAAATGGTGGTTGACCTTCCCGATAAAGTCATTGCGGTTCTTATCAGCTACGCTATCTATAGAGGTCTTCCGAAGAATCTGATCCATCTTTATAAAAGCAATAATAAATTGGAATCCATTGATTAAGAGAGCTTTTTTCAGAGGAAGATGGTGAGATCAACTTGAAGTCGATTAGCTTATATGTAGAAAAACAATCGTTTATTCACGACATCGATCCAATTAGTAAGCTATTTTATATTTTCTTTGCAATCGCAGTTCCCATTATTCTTCCATCGATGAAAGTCACCTTTATCTGCATGCTAGTAAGCATTATCCTGCTTTTGATGGCCAAAGTGATAAGAAAAGCGCTGCCCGTTTTTGGGTTTGCGCTCTTGGTTCTGGTGACTGTTGTACTTATCCAGGGGTTTTTTAAAGCGGAGAATGAAACCGCTTTGTTCCATCTTGGGTCGTTCACCTTCTACAAGGAAGGCTTTGTATATGGAATGCTCATTACCATGCGCGTGATCAACATCGTAGGGGCTTTCATGATTCTTGTCTTGACCACGAAGCCCTCTGATCTGGTGGAAGCCTTGGTTCGCCGAGGTCTTTCCCCGCGAATTGGATATGTGCTGGTTTCGGTCTTCCAAATTATTCCCCAGATGATAGCAACTATGGGAACCATTACAGACGCACAGCGTTCAAGAGGGATGGAAACGGAAGGAAAGCTGAGTGTACGCGTGAAGGCATTCTTGCCTTTGCTCGGCCCAGTCGTTCTGAACTCGCTGATTAATACCAAAGAGAGAGCGATGGCCCTGGAAGTCCGAGGATTTAACGCACGGGGAAATAAAACCTATTTATACGAAGAAAAGAAACATTCCTACAGCACAGTAATCCAATGGGGGCTTATGCTCTTGGTGGTACTGGCCATTGTATGGAGGATACTGGGATGAAGAAAATTACGGTCGAGAATCTTAAATACAAATATCCGTTAACAGAGAAACTAGCCATCGATGATCTGTCCTTCGATGTGGAGCAAGGGGAATTCATCGGAATCATCGGTCGTAATTTATCGGGCAAGTCTACGTTATGCCAAGCGCTAGTAGGACTTGTCCCTCATTTCTATCAAGGCGCTTACGGTGGTAAAGTCCTCATTGATGGGTTAGAAGTGAAAACCAGTACGATTAGTGACTTGTCTCTCAAAGTAGGCATCGTATTTCAAAACCCCTTTACGCAGGTAACGGGTTCCAAGCTGACGGTGTATGAGGAAATTGCTTTTGGTCTAGAGAATATTGGAGTTCCGCGCAAAGAAATGATGGAGCGCATCGATTCCGCTCTTCATCTGTTGAATATCTATCCGTATCGGGATCGTCATCCGTTCGATTTATCAGGGGGTCAGATGCAGAGAATGGCGATTGCCAGCATCATTGCCATGAAGCCAGATATTATCGTGTTGGATGAACCGACATCTCAGCTTGATCCACAAGGTTCGGAAGAGGTTTTCCGAGCGATTCAAAGCTTAAGCCACCAAGGCATGACCGTCATCATGGTGGAGCACAAAATGGAGAAAATTGCGCAGTACTGTAATCGCGTGATGCTCTTGGATCACGGGAAACTGATTGATTTTGACACGCCAGAAAAGATTTTCTCGCGAGAAGATTTAGGTGGTTATGGCGTCACGGAGCCTGTCTATACGAAGGTGTGCAAGGCATTGCAGATCAAAAAAGTCAATTCCTCATCTTACCCGGTTACGTTAAATGAGGCAGTTGAAGCATTGGGGAGAAAATGACGATGATCCAAGTAAAAAATCTATCCTTTTCCTATACGCCAGGAACCGAAATTTTGACCGGTGTCAATCTGGATTTCGATCAGCGATCCACTGCAATCATAGGCCAGAATGGGGCAGGAAAGACGACCTTGGTCAAATTGTTGAAAGGACTGCTGAAGCCTAGTCAGGGAGACATCATCATTCAAGGTCAGAACCTGAAGGATACAACAGCAGCGGCTATCTCCTCAAAAATTGGCTTGGTATTTCAAAATCCGAACGACCAGATTTTTAAGGGAAAAGTATTGGATGAAGTGATGTTTGGTCCAATCAATATTAAGCTCGATGAACAAACCGCAAAGAAAAATGCGCTAATCGCCATCGAAATGGTCGGGTTATCAAACAAGCTGGACGTCAATCCCCAGGACCTCAGCTTATCCGAGAAAAAACTCCTTTGTATTGCCTCAATTATCGCAATGGATACGGACATTATCATTTTTGATGAACCGACCATTGCGCAAGATTATGAGGGCAAAGAGAAGATCAAACAAATTATGCAGACCTTGAAAGCGCGCAATAAACTGGTGATGACGATCATTCATGACATGGATTTTGTAGCGGAGAACTTTGAAAGAACAATCGTCATGAGTCAAGGCAAAGTCATCCTCGACAGCGATACACGCCATGTGTTTGCTCAAGCGGACATTTTGGAAAAGGCGCATGTAGAGACTCCTTCTATTACCCAGTTGGGTGAGAAGTTAGGGTATACGGATACCTTTCTAACAATAGATGAGTTTATTACATCCAAACAATAACGGATGGGGAGACTGTGACCGCAGTTTCCAAATTTAAAAAGCGTGGGGATCCCCACGCTTTTTTCTTGTGACAGCACACTTAATGTATCAGCTTGCTTTCCTTGGCTTTGACAACCAAATGAGCAGTTGAGCGGTTAATTCGCTTCTTCAACGCCAAGCCGATGACAAGAAAAATGCCGACAAAAACCGCCATCATTAGTAAATCTCGAGAGACAATATCCCGGAGTATTCCCCCTACCGCTTCCCGCATCATGCTAATCCCATAAGTGAAAGGCAAATAAGGATGAATGGCTTGAAAAAACGGTGGTGTAACCTGAATCGGAAACGTGCCGCCAGACCCCGCAAGCTGAAGGACGAGCAGAACAATGGCCATCGCCTTGCCAACGTTGCCGAATACAGATACCAGTGTGTAGACGATCAGCATGAACACACCGCTTAACACAAGCCCGAATAGCACAAACCATAGCTTGTTTACTACGTAAGTGCCTAGTATGAAGATGTCTCCCATCGTGACCATCAAGGATTGCAGGAGTGCCAGCGTCAGGAAGGTCAAAAAACGCCCGAAGTAGATCTCATAGCTTTTATACTCAGTGTTAGGATGGTGCACTTCCACACTTAATAAGGAAACCAGCAGCAAGGCACCGACCCACAGCGAGAGAGTGGTAAAAAAGGGTGACATCGCGGAGCCATAATTAGGAATGGGGAAAAGCTTATGTTCCTTCAGTACCACTGGTTCAGCAAAAAATTCGCTTCGTTTGGCCACGTTATTCTGGAGCAAATCAATGATTTCGTTGATATTCCCTTTTTTTTCAAAGTCGCGGATCCGATTAGCCAGTGCTACGAGCTTGGTTTCAAACAGGGGAAGTTCTTTTTGAAGAGTCAGAAGCTCCTGATTCCCAAGGGCCAAGCCGGTAGCAACATCCTGAAGGATCTTTTCGACATCGGGGATACTCTTGGTTACATCGGCGAGGATGGCTTTTGCATCATTGGTTGTTTTTTTGGCTTTCTCTACTCCCTGTTGGATCTTTGGCACGATTTCGCGATCATAGCGTCCGAGAATGTCACCGATGAATGCAGAGCTCTCTTGTGATAACTGGTTTAACCGGGTAATCAGCTCAGCAGCTGGTTTTTCTCCTCTGTCAAGTGCCTCTCTGATTCTGGTCACTGTCGATGCTTGCTGTTGCAGGTTGGACGTAATTTGCAGGAGCTTGTCGGTCAGGTTGGTATGCCCGCTCCCTCCAGTCAGTTGGTTTAGTCGATCGAATAACACGGACAGATCTTGAGTGACTTGGGCAGCTGTTGCGAGTCGATTGGCGATTCGATCCAGTTGAGTTTTCACCAAGTTCGGATCAATCAGAGGATCCTGCAGCATATCTGTTATTTGTTTCATGATGATGGTAGCTTGTTGAAGCAAGAGTAGATCCTGCTTCACGTTGGGTGCGACGGTGTCAAGTATCGCGGAGCTGTGATCGAGCAGGAGTCCTAGATGATTGGAGAAATCCTGCCCGTCTGTGGCGAGTTTCGCTATGGTAGGAAGATCAGCTTGTGCTCTCTGAATGATTTCATTCGTTTTGTGAATATCCTGGGAACCGATAGCAACCGCTTGATTAATGGTAGGAATCATGGTTTCCAATTTGAAGATCATATCTCTTACTTTCATAATGGTTGGAAGGTCGCTTTGTAACGCAATTCCAATCTCGTTGAAGATCTGAAAAATGGCCCCGTTAGCCGTTTTGATAAAGTTCCGGTTCACTTCTTCAATGATTCCACTGGCTCCTGCTGCAGAGATTTTTGGGGAGACGGCATTAATCTTTTCATTCACGTCGTATAAGATCTCCGCTTTTTGCGGGCTTTTGGTCAACACGGTAGCAATCTTGGCCGAGAAGTCTGCTGGAATCGTGATGCTTGCATAATAATTCCCATGCTGAACCCCATGGAAAGCCTGAGCCTCGTCTGTAAACACCCAGCCGATATTATGGTTTTCTCTAAGAGAAGCAATAATTTCATTCCCGATGTTCAGGTGTTTGCCGCCAATCACTGCACCTTGATCGTTGTTCGCTACTGCAATGGGTAATCCGCTTGTTCTTCCATAGGGATCCCAGGAGGATTCAATATTAAACCAAGCATAGAGCGATGGAAGAAATACGAGTCCGAGAATGACAACAGAAGCCACCCAGTTCGTGACGATATTTTTCATATCTCGGGTATAAATCTGACGGATCGTTTTCATATCGATATCCCCTAATGAATCATCCCAGTGCTTTATTCCTAATGAGTCTTACCTTCTGCATCGAGTTCTTCCAAATAAGGCTTATTCATGTAGTAATACATATAACCCATAAGCCCAGCACCACCGATCAGATTCCCAATTGTAACAGGCACGAGATTATGAATAACTCCGTAATAGGAGATGGTTCCAGGATGATTCAGAACCAATGCGATGGCGAAGGTACACATATTGGCGATACTATGCTCATAGCCGGAAATAAAGAAACAGAAGACTAACAGCATCATAGCGAACATTTTTGCAAAATCGTCTTTAAACCACATCGGAACAAAGAAGGCGAGACACACCAGCCAATTACAAAGGATGGCTCGAAAAAACAGCTCGGAAGTTGGAGCATGCATTTTTTTTACCACGACACTAAGTAAGAAGCTATTGACGGAAGCATCATTGAACAGTCCTGTTGTATAAATCAATAAGGCGAAAAAAGCGGCTCCGATGATATTGCCCACGTAGCTCATGATCCATAGCTTGATCACATCACTCCAGCGGAGCTTTCTGCGAAGTGCTGCATAGGTATGATAAAACGTGTTACCCGTAAACAAATCTCCTCCACCGTATAAAATTAAGATAATCGCAACGCCAAATGTGGCCGCGGCGATGGGATAAGTAAAGGGTGAATGTACCATATAGAAGTAGTTCCCTGTCTTAAAGGCGACGATTACTCCAAATCCGATGAACATACTCGCTAATACGGACCGAGCTAGATAGCGTAAGCGACTCTGCTTAAATACCTTGTACTTTTTTAAAGCTAATTCTTCTACTTTCTGTAAGGGTGTTATTTCCATACTTCCTCTACCACCAATCTATAAAACTTGTGTCATCGTATTGTACCCTGTGACGTAAGTCTTATTCAACAGCACCTTTTTATACATAGTTGTTTAAAGAACATTACTTTGTTCCTTCACAGTGTTGCAATCTCTTGAATCCTTGGTATTATGTATAGATATTGATTAGGAGGGAGAAACAATGGACTACGAATTATTGATAAAGCTGGCGATTGCCTTGTTGCTTGGCCTTCTAATTGGTATCGACAGGCAATTGAAAAGCAAACCTTTGGGCGTTAAAACAAGCATGGTCATCTCGGTTGTTAGTTGTTTGATCACGATCGTATCTATCGAATCGGTTCATCGCTACTCCGTTCCAGGGCATACGAATATGGATCCAATGCGTTTGGCGGCGCAAATTGTGAGTGGTGTCGGCTTTCTCGGAGCTGGGGTTATTTTGCGCAGAAGCAATGATGTGATATCCGGATTGACGACAGCATCTATGGTTTGGGCCGCATCAGGCTTAGGGATAGCCGTTGGAGCAGGGTTTTACACAGAAGCTACGGTCACTAGTGTTATGATTATATGTGCCATTAACGTGCTGCCATTTGTGATCAAAGGGATTGGACCCAGTACGTTACGCAAAAGAGACCTTGCGATCAAGATCGTAGTAGAAGGCCAGAAAGAGCTAAATCCTTTATTCAAGGAGATTAAGCACCTGGACCTGAATGTCAAACGAGTAAAAGTGAGAGACAAGGACCAAGAACATCAAGTCCTGGAAATGTTGATTCTGGCGCCGGAAAAAGTCTACACTACGGATATTTATTCTTCATTGAAATCAGTGGATCATGTGATTTCCGTTGAGGTAGAGAGTCGATAAAAGAACAAGCCCACTGAAACCACGATGAGTTTCAATGGGCTTGTTTTTATTGAGTCGTAGGACATTAGTAGCTGGTATAGCTGGCGAGGGCAATGATTCCTTCTTCATCCTCTAGCTTAAGTTCAATAGAAGCAGCGTAGGGGTCACGCTGAAGCTGTGTCTGCAAGTAAAAGCGCACAGCTTCAATTAAATTGGCTTCGATGAGAATTTGTTGCCTTTGAGAAACTTCAATATCAGCGGAGAAGCCATGATCATCATCCCACACTAATTCAACCACGACCTGATCAGGTTGAATCTGTCTTTTGCTAGCTACGTGAATACATATGGCATTAATTAAATCTTGTTCCGAGAATTTTATCGTTTCCATGTGTCCATTCCTTGTTTCGGTCGTTGATTTTTAAAGTAGTGATACGCTTTGCGAATCAGTGCAATGACAGCGATAATCGCCAGGATATTAATCAAGAATCCTAGCATGGAGCCAAGAATTCCGAGATTGCCGAATAAGCTGCCGAATAGCAATCCAGCCAAACCGCCCATTAGCAGACCCTTCATCAATCCGCCTTTACTAGGGGATGTTGTGGCTGGAGCTTTTGCTGGAGCGTCAGGACTTTTGTTGGTGCTTGAATTGTACGTTGAGTCTGCCTTGTTTGGAGTTGTTGTAGAGTTAAAAGATTTTTTTCCGGATTTATAGCCTTTGGCGTCAGCGTGATCTGCGTTTAATCCAAAGGGAGCAATCAGCAATGTTAAAGCGACAAGAACCATTAAAAACCTCTTCATGAGTATTCCATGTCTCCTTTCTTGTTGAACCACAAACCGTTTATTTAAATATAATTATATACTAATTTCAAAGTAGATCAAACTTGTGAATTCCAACTTAATGTTTATCAATAATAAAAACCTGATTCTCTTAGCGAATCAGGTTTTCCAATTTGCTATTTTGCTGCAGTTGGTTGAGAAATCGCTTGGAATGCGAGAAGTTGTGCTTGACGACTGTTATCAATCGATTTTCCGAGAGTTTCAAGCGCTAGCTGTGGGTTATGGAAGCCCATGCTGTTTTCAGCGGCGACATAATCCCATTCAAATTGGCCATTACGGATTAATTTTTGTGCTTTGGCGATGAGGTCTTTGTTGGCTTTTGGACTTTCTAACGCTTTCTTCACAGCTTGGTGTGCTTCATTGGAAGCTTCTTGAGCTTTGAGCATCAGGTCATACGTTTTAACTTGTGTGTACAATACACGGTCTTTCAGCTCGTCTGTTGTTTTTTCACGGTGGCAAGTACGGCAAGATTGTTCGATGGTCTCAGGAGTTTTGATGGGGCTTTGCCAGTGGTGGGAAGAATATTTGTTTTTGTCGCCATCCCGTTGGTAAGGCATATGGCAATCTGCGCAGCTTACGCCATTCTGACCATGCATACTGGAAGAAAACATTTCAAACTCAGGATGTTGAGCTTTGAGCATAGGTGTTTTGGAATCTGGATGTTCCCAATCTTTGAACCCTTTTTCGTCATAATAAGCAATGATCTCGTCAGGATTTTTACCCTTATCCCATGGGTTTACGACTTCTTTCGTGTCTTTCTTCATGTAGTATTCATTGTGGCACTGGGCACATACATAGGTGCGCATATCTTGCTTGGATGCTTTGGAGAGATCAACATTCAAACGCTGCATTGCATCTTTGAAGTTCTTGTTCGTCACTTTCAATTCTGTTGTTTTCGCATCGTGACAGTTGGCGCAGCCAATCGGGTGAGTAATTTGGTCCTTCCGTTGATTAAACGGAACCTTGAAGAATGCGACGCCTTCTTTTTCAACCAATTTTGGAACATCGGGAGATTTACAGTTCCAACAGGAGGAAGGGGATTTCTCGTCGATCCGCTTGATGTGGAGCACGTCTTCTATCGCATACACGTGACCCCGTTCTTCGTTATATTCTTTGGCAAAACCATATCCTTTGAATAATTGAGGAAGAAGCGGTTGTTGTATGTAGTGGGATACAGGTTTAGACCCGCCGAACTTGGTGGAAATTTGGTCTTCTTTGTTTTCCAGATAGCTTTGATATTGAAGGGGAAATTCTTTACCCCAAACGGCAGAATCAGATTCGCCATCCGGAATATTGGTTTGAATAGGGGGAGCCGATGCTTCCCGGTTGCTGCTGCAGCCAACGGCGATTAAACCGAAGCAGAGAACGAGGGCGAGAACGGCCATCCATTTGTGTCTCGTCTTCATACCAAACACGTTCCTTTCTTAAACGAACACTTATTGTTTATGTGCGGGGACATCTTTGTTTTCCATCTGCAATCGCCCTGTGTTATGCGGCAAATCCCTATGACAGCTAATGCAGCTAGCACCTGTATCATGGTTGATCTTTGAAACTGTACTACTGTGGCAATCAATACAACGTTGTTGGATTACTTTTTTGGATGAATCGTTCGCAACAAAATCGGCTGGCAGCTTATCATCAAACGTGTTGTGATAAATGTGAGAAATACCTGATTTCGCCTTGTATACGACTTTGTTTACAGCATCGTGCGGCACGTGGCAATCACCACAAGATAAGTTTTTATGCGTAGATTTCGCTAATGAGTCTCCGACGTCTTTCATGACATGGCAGCTTGTACAAAACTCCTTAGAGCTTGTAGCGGCCATTCCCTGGTCGTAAGCAACATAGACCAACCCAAATACCAGTAATCCAATCACTAAATATTTGTTTCTCAGAATTGTACCAAGCTTTTCCTTCCAGCGACCACTCATATATCCCCCTCCTTTCCTTTTTTATCAGACATACTGTTGCATCTTAAATTATAGTTGTTCGATCATCTAATGTTTATGGAGAGAAAATGGAGAATTTTAGTCAACTTTCCAAACTTTCTCCTAAAAGTGATTATCTTCACATCATGTGTATTTTTGCTCACGTAACGTAGGTATGTGATAAGAATTACTTCCTGTCTTATATGAACAGTTGTGAAGGGGGAGCTATCGTGTATGAATAAGAACAAAAAGGTGTATGTAGGAGGTATTATCATTGCCGCATCCATCGTCTCTCTGCTAATTGCAGCTACTCCTGGGGCTAGCGGGGCGGAGGCAACGGTTAGTCAATTAGTAAGCAACCCTTCCAAATATAGTGGGAGTTATGTGACAACCCAAGGGAATCTTATTGCCAAATCAATTAAATGGAATGCTGATAAAATTGAACTTCAATTCGATATTCAAGATGAACAGGGAAATAAATTTCATGTGACCCATCATGGTGTCAAACCTGATAATTTTACCGATCAAATTATCGTTGTGGTAGACGGAACGATGACGACAGATGGTCAGTTTACGGCCGAGCATGTAAAAACACGTTGTCCGTCCAAGTATGAAGGCCAAGATCCCAAGAGTTATGATCCCGAGCTTCATAAGAAATTGAACCAGTCGCAATCTTCGGGAAAATAGTCGGAAGCAGAGAGGATTGATTCTTCATGTATTGGATAGGGAACGGGGTTATATATGCAGCCTTAGGGTTTGCTGTGTACGCATTTGTCGCATCAGTTATCGGTATCCGAAAGAAGGACGCTGTACATAAGCATGCCAGAATAGCGACGATGGGTATGTTTGCTTCTACCGCAGTGGCTATCGGAATCATGTTGTATTTATTGGGAAGCAGTCAATTCCAGTACGAGTATGTCAGCCATTATACGAACGCAGATTTACCGATGATGTATAAGCTTTCTGCTTTGTGGGCTGGTAATGCGGGCTCCTTATTGCTGTGGACTTTTTTGTTAGCGCTTTATACGACAGTCGTCTTCTGCGGTAAAAAGCTAAAAGATCATCCAGTCGTGCCTTATGCCACAGCCATTCTGCTTGTAAATAGCATTTTCTTCTTGTTTATGCTTGGCTTCATTACAAGACCATTCGCTCTGCTGGATAAGGTACCGGTAGACGGTTCCGGTCTGAATCCGCTGCTGCAAAATCCCGGAATGGTGATCCATCCGGTTACCTTGTACTTGGGATATGTGGGTATGGCGATTCCTTTCGCTTTTGGAATGGGTTCTCTTTTGATGAAAAGTGTGAAGTCTGAGTGGATTCAGATGACGCGCAGGTGGACGCTTGCGGCGTGGTTATTCCTCACCTTGGGGAACATTCTAGGTGGACAATGGGCCTATGTGGAGCTTGGGTGGGGTGGTTATTGGGCCTGGGACGCAGTAGAGAACGCGTCGTTTATGCCTTGGTTGACCGCAACGGCATTCATGCACTCGGTAATGGTACAAGAGCGCAAAAACATGCTCCGTGTCTGGAACCTTTCATTAATTACCGTAACTTATGCCTTAACTCTGTTTGGTACATATATTGCGCGAAGCGGTGTGCTCACGTCTGTTCATGCGTTTCCGAACTCAAGCTTGGGCAATTACTTCCTGGTTTTTATGGGACTTGCTATCATTTTCGCGGTTTACATGATGATGAACCGTATCAACGTGTTGAAAGGCGGAGCGGGTCAATTCCACTCCTATCTATCCAAAGAGAGCAGTTTTCTTGTAAACAATCTTCTGTTGGTAGGCGCAGCGATTGCCGTGCTCTGGGGGACAGTCTTTCCGCTCACCTCTGAATTCTTGACAGGCAATAAAATAACGTTGGATACGTCGTTTTTTAATACTGTTGAAGCTCCCATTCTTTTGGGATTAATGGCGTTGATGTCCGTATGTCCGTTACTTGCCTGGAACAGTGGAAATAACCGGAAAATCCGGCGCTCCCTGATACTTACGGCGGTTGTTAGTACTGTCATTGGTGTCCTGTTGTATGTGTACGGTATTCGCCAGTTGTACCCATTGTTTGCGGATCTTGTGGTGATCTTTATGATCAGTAATCACGGTGTCGCTTTCTATCAAGATGCCAAATCGAGACAGCAATCAACAGGGGAAGCATTCGTCCGTTCACTTGGTGTAATGATCAACAAAAATCGTCGTCGTTATGGCGGGTATATCGTTCACCTAGGAATTGCTGCAATGGCGCTTGGGATCATTGGTTCAAGCAATTTCTCCGTTCAAACGATGCAGACAATCGAAATCGGCAAATCCATTACAATTAACGACTACACGCTTACTTATGAGAATTTGCGTGAGAAGCCAGTTGGGCACCAGGATGTAGTGTTTGCTGATATGACTGTGACGAAGAACAATGAACCAATTGGGACGGTGCAGCCAGAAGTTGTTTTTTATGACAATTGGGAACAGCCTTCCACTGAGGTGGCGCTCCTTAGCTTCTGGAAAGAGGATTTATATGTTGTGTTGAGCGCTTGGGAACCAGATGGCAAAGCCACCTTCACGATCAAGGTAAACCCGATGATGAATTGGTTATGGATCGGGGGAATTATCGTGACGATAGGTACCTTGTTTGCGATGTCTGCATCATACCGGTCAACACCGAATAGACCTCAAGACAAAGGAAAAGTGCAGCGTACGGATTCAGAAGATTTCCTGAAACAAATTCAATTGGAAATAGAGCAAGAGCTGGAGAAGAAGCGAGAGGCTCAGAGGGAGGTATCACCATGAGACGAATATGGATTGCTTTAATGGCCTGTCTATTCATTTTCCCACCCTTTCTTGTATCAGCCGCCCCTGTTTCTCCTGTGAAAACAGAGATGAACTACTGTATAATTCGACCTTTCCAAGATGGGGTCGAGGTTGTTAGCATGGTTAGTTTTCGCAATACGGGAACAGAACAGCTTAAAGCGGACGCAGACGGGCACGTGCTTACGCTTCATCTTCCCATAGGCGCGGAACATATCATGCTATTTGATGAAAAGGATAAGTCAGTCATTGTCGATAAAGAAACCATTTATACGACGAAACCCATACAGGCGGGACAAATTATCGACCTTCCGTACTCATTTCGTTTGGCTGGCACAGGTACTGGAAAGCTAACATTGCCTTTCAACTACCCATCTGATGAGGTTCACGTTCTGATCCCCGATAAGCGAGGCGACATCAACATTGAGAATGCGGGGAATTCGCAGAAGAGTACATTCTCGTTTAATGGTCAGGATTACATAGGATACACCTTAAAAGATCAGCAAGCCAGACAACCGATTACGATTAGCTATTCAATGGCGACGAATCCTGAAGGGGAGAAGGAGCATATTACCACACCAACGGAGCAATCAGCGTGGCTCCGGATGTATGAGCAAACCCCGCTTCGAACCATTCCGCCGCGTATCTTCGTGGCGATTGCGGCATCCCTGATCGTCATGTCGCTTATCTTTGCTTTCTCTAAATGGCAGAAGAAGCGGAAAGCTACCCATCATACGGAAGAAGAATTTTATGAACAGGGACTCCTCGACAAGCAATCAATCCTTATGGACAAGATCATTGAATTAGAAAAGTCTTATCAAGAAAATAAAATTTCAGAAGATGAATTCACCAAGAGACGAGAAGCGTACAAACAAGTTCTCGTCCAATTAAAGCAAAGCTTGCGGGAACAAGCGGATACCCCATCGACAGGACAAAAAATGCTATGATTCAAGTCCATTCAATAACCAAAACAGTTGGGGATAAGGCCATTTTGCGCGGGGTCACGTTTAAGATCGAGCGCGGGGAATCAGTGGCTGTGTTGGGCTCTAACGGAGTAGGCAAGAGCACCTTGCTTCGATTGCTCTCCTTACTGACCAAGCCCACTTCGGGAGAAATCGAACTGATGGGGGTAAACACCAAAAAAAGTCCGGATCAATTGAAGGCCAAAATAGGGTTCGTATCTCACAACAGCATGCTGTACGACCACTTCTCCCCGATGGAGAATTTGATCTTTCACGGTAAATTATACGGGGTGTCAGATTGTGAAGCCAAAGCGAAACGAATGCTAGATGAAGTAGGAATGAGGAAGTTTATGCATGAGCCGGTTCGTTCATTCTCTCGGGGAATGTTGCAAAGAACCTCCATCGCCAAAGCACTGCTGGCCTCACCAGAAATTCTATTGCTGGATGAACCGCATACGGGTTTGGATCAGCAGGCAGTCGTCACTTTGAATCAGGTAATGGCCAGGCTAAAGAATGAGGGGACAACCTGTATGATGGTTACCCATGATTTCGTTCAGGCTGCCGCGGTGTGTGATCGGGCTTTGATCATGAGCCAGGGTATAATTAGCGATGACTTTTACCTTGAGGAGAAGGATCAGGCTGCCTTAGCGCAAAAATACGGGAAGCGGGTGGCGATCAATCCATGAATCTTTGGAAAGCTGCGCTTTTGATCGCGGGGAAGGATTTATATACCGAATGGAAGACACGGCAGACCATTTCAACGATGCTGATCTTCTCAGGGTTAGTCATCGTGGTGTTCAGCTTTGCGTTTGACCCGACCAACCTGGTAGTGAAAAACGTCATTCCTGGGATCATCTGGGCATTGATCGTCTTTTCCGGCATTCTCGGTTTAAACCGGTCCTTCCTATCCGAAATGAAGAATGACAATCTGCATGCGCTGATCATGTCTCCGATTGATCCTTCCGGCATATACGTCGGGAAGGTGCTGGCCAATCTGGTGAATCTCATCATCATTGAGATCGTAACGATTCCGCTTGTGTTTATCTTGTTTGATTTTCGTTGGTCTACGGATTGGGTGCTCTTTATCTGCATTTTATTGTCGGGGAGTTTCGGTTTTATTGCGATCGGCACGTTTCTCGCCGCATTATCTTCCCATTCCCGGAGCAGCGAAATGCTTTTGCCCATCCTTTTGTTTCCGGTCGTGAGTCCAGTGCTTCTCGCTGCCGTGCAAGCAACCAAAATTCTGTTGGCATCATCAGGGGACATGGCCAATGTATTATCATGGCTGCAACTCATCGCAGTGTATGACGTGATTATTTTTACGGCCTGTTTCTTGTTGTTCGAATACGTGTTGGAGGTATAACCATGAATACTCATTCGCGGTTTGGGCTTTACCAAACGCTTACAGTCCTCTCGATTCCGCTCGTTATCATAGCGTTGTACCTGGCACTCATTTGGTCACCCATTGAGGTCAGAATGGGAGTCGTACAAAAAATCTTCTATTTTCACGTGGGATCTGCGTGGAATGCGTTTCTTGCATTTCTAGTTGTATGTGTGTGCAGTGTATTGTTTCTGAAGACTCGAAAGCGTTCCTATGACATCGTAGCAGGTGTATCCGCCGAAATCGGTGTGCTTTTTACGACGATCGTATTGATTACAGGACCGATCTGGGGACGTTCCGCTTGGAATACATGGTGGTCTTGGGAACCGCGCCTGACAACAACGCTCATCCTCTGGTTCATCTATGTCGCTTATTTAATGGTCCGCAAGATGGAGGGTACATGGGAGAAGAAGGCTCGACTTGCTGCCGTATTCGGCATTGTGGGTTTTCTTGATGTACCGATTGTGTTCATGGCGATTCGCTGGTGGAGAACCAAGTTTCATCCCGTTGTGTTTGGGAACGGAGTGAACCAAACTGGCGGCGGTATCGAGCCAAGCATGCTGTTTACTCTGCTTTTCTGTGTTGTCACAATGACTGTCGTTTATGTTGTGTTCCTGCAAAAAGGAATCGTTCTGGAGAAGATGAAAATTCAATTAGCCAAGTGTAAAGAGATTTCTCAGGAAAAAATGACCTCGTAGATAAGATCTGCACGAAAAAGGAGAGGGAATACATGGGGTACTTATTTGCAGCCTACAGTGTCATCTGGGTATTGCTTGCAGGATACATTCTGTTGATTGGTAAGCGCCAACGACAATTGCAAAAAGAGATTGAGATGTTGGAAGAATGGAATAAACAATAGCGGAGGAATAATTCATGGGTACTCGAAATATTGCGAAGCCGCTGTTGTTTTTTCTGGCCATTGGTATTGCCGTGCTTGTAGCGTTCAGTACGAGGGAAAATATGACGAGGGCAGTTCCAGGTGAACCAGGATACGTGTTTCAATTAGAAGGGCTAGATGGGAAGGTTCAATCTCTGGCAGACTACAAAGGGAACGTGGTAGTCGTTAACTTTTTTACGACATGGTGTGAACCCTGCATTCAAGAAACTCCGGAGCTAGAGAAGTTCGGGAAGTCAGATAAGGCCAAACTGCTCTTAATCAACAGGGGAGAAGCCAAGGAACAAGTCATTGCCTTTCAAAAGAAGTTTAATACTCACTCCACTTATCTTTTTGACACAGATGACAAAGTATCCAAACGTTATCAGGTAAGCGGACAGCCTGAAACCTTCATTCTTGATAAGGCTGGTGTGATACGAGAGCATTTGATTGGACCGACGACAAGCAAGGTGCTGGAAGAGAAAGTGGAAAAGTATCAATAAAGGAAAATTACCAAACTGCTCACATCTACAAACTGGTTACACTATGTTCGACATGGTACAATATGTTGAAATCAAGAGGACATAGATAAAGGGCGTGTGGATGATGCTAAGTCAACAATTGCTGGACAAGCTAAACGATCAAATGAATTATGAGTTTTATTCCTCTCAAGTATATCTGGCAATGGCGGCGTATTGTTCGTCAGAAAGCTACGATGGATTTGCCAACTTCTTTATTGTACAAGCAGAAGAAGAGAAGTTTCACGCGATGAAAATTTTTAATTTCATTAACCGCATGGGGAAACGCGCGCTCGTCAGCGGTATGGAAAATCCGGTGAACGAATACAGCTCTATTTTGGATGCGTTTGAACATGGATATGAGCATGAAAAAACGGTTACGCAACGTATCTACGATTTGTCGGATGCGGCCTTAAGTGAACGTGAGCATGCTACGATCAATTTCCTTAAATGGTTCATCGATGAGCAGGTGGAGGAAGAGTCCACTTTTGATACGATCATTCAAAAGCTAAGAAGAATTGATCATGACAGCAACGCGTTCTACATGCTCGATGCTGAATTGGCAACACGCGTGTTTACTCCTCCCGCTGACAACGCATAACTGCAATAAAGGATATGAAGAAAGCACTGGACTGTAAGAGGTTCAGTGCTTTTTGGTAGATAGTAATTTATAAAAATTCCTATCTACATAAGTGCAACTAAGCTTCGCCTGCACCAAATGCTTGGCGACAGCCAAGTTTTCTAATGTTATAATGGTTCCTTGAATGATGAAGACGAACATTCAAGGATGGATAATGGATTATGTATGAAACCCATTCAATTCAAGAAAAAATACGCCAGTTGCTCTCTGTTTTATTGCCAATTCTCATTTCTCAACTTGCCCTTTTTTCGATGACTTTTTTTGATACCGTCATGTCTGGCCATGCAAGCCCGACCGATTTGGCTGGAGTGGCGATCGGGGCAAGTCTTTGGGTTCCGATTCAAGCTGGTTTGACAGGGATTCTAATGGCCGTCACTCCGACAGTAGCCCAGATGGTTGGGGCCAAGCGCAAGGATCAAGTGCCGTTTACTGTGATTCAAGCGCTGTATTTGGCCGTAGCGATAGCCATTACGGTGATGATCATTGGAGGCTTGGCGCTTGAGCCAATTTTGCAAATGATGAAGCTAGAGCCCCATGTAAGAGAAATCGCCAGAGACTTCTTGCATGCTCTGGCGATTGGGATTATTCCGCTTTTTATTTATACGGTCATTCGGTGTTTCATTGACGCGTTGGGTCAGACAAGGGTAACGATGGTGATTACCTTGATTTCTTTACCAATTAACGTGTTCCTGAATTATTTGCTCATCTTCGGGAATATGGGGATGCCACGTCTGGGCGGTGTCGGAGCCGGGTATGCTTCCGCGATCACGTATTGGTGTATTACCTTAATCAGTTTGTTTGTGGTTCAACGAGTCCAACCATTCGTTGACTTTGGAATTTTCCGCAAGTTTTATCGCATTTCCTTTGCTGGTTGGAAAGAGCTGCTCTCACTGGGAGTGCCAATTGGTTTCTCCATATTCTTTGAAGTCAGTATCTTTGCGGCTGTCACCTTGTTGATGAGCGAATTTAATACGATTACCATCGCAGCCCACCAGGCGGCCATGAATTTTGCTTCGTTTATCTATATGGTTCCGTTGAGCATTTCCATGGCCTTAACGATTGTGGTTGGGTTCGAGGTGGGAGCCAAAAGGTTCAAGGACGCTCGCCAGTACAGCTACTTAGGAATCGGAATTGCCGTATGCTTAGCTATGTTATGCGCAATTGGATTGCTGCTCTTTAGCAAACAGGTTGCTGGGTTCTATACGAGCGACATGGAGGTATTGGAGCTAACTCAGCATTTCCTGTTGTATTCGATTCTATTTTTATTGTCAGATGCGGTTGGAGCACCCATCCAAGGAATACTTCGCGGGTACAAGGACGTGAGAGTAACCTTTTTGGTGGCACTTGTCTCTTACTGGGTCATTGGCCTGCCAGTCGGGTATTTATTCGCGAATTACACGTCTTATTCCGCGTTTGGTTATTGGATTGGTTTAATTTTGGGCCTTGCCGCTGGAGCTGTGTTTCTGTTCGGAAGATTATTGTCGCTTCAGCGGAAGAAGCTGAAGGCTGCGCCCTAGTCTTCGATGGCCTCAATGACTTCTCCGAGGGCTTGAATGGCTTGAGCAGCTTGATCACCTTGAGCAATGACTTTCAATTCATCCCCTTTTCTTGCGGCTAAAGACATGATTCCCATGATGCTTTTGGCATTCACTTTCTTGCCTTTCGTTTCAATGTGAATTTCGCAAGGGAAAGTGTTTGCCACTTGCACGAGTCTGGTTGCTGGTCGAGCATGAATACCTGATTCGCTTTTTACCGTAAATACTTGTTCCATTATGAGATTCCTCCCCTACGTTATTGGTTCAAGCCGGTTGTTGCTTGTATGTCTTGCAGCAGCTTGTCCTTAGAAAGTTGTTTTGAGATGCAAAAAAGGCATGAGTAACCGAACTGGCGGGATTCTGGAATTCCACCGGTTAGCAATTACTCATGCCTAATCGTATCAGTCACATGGTAGCAATTTTTACTTTGAGTGGTGCCGCAATCGTTGAATATGCAGTGTTAAATAGCTAACCTCTGCTTCCGGTATGTTCATTCGAAGTTCATTTTGCATGATTTTTACAAGTTTCCAACTGAGATTGTAGCATAGAGGATATTCCTTTTGCAATAAAGCGCTTAGTGGATGATTCTCCCCCAAACCCTGCTGTTTTTCTGCTCGATCAATGGCAAAACGCAGATGAGTTACCAGCCTTGCGTAGTCGGTTGATGATTTGTCAATTTGGGTGGAGAGTTCTTCTTCGATCAGTTCAATCAAGGTGGCAATTAATTGCGAGTAACGATTCATCGTTGTGATGCTTTGGTTGGTTTGAGCGCTTCTCAGGTGGAGGGTTATAAAGCAGAGTTCATCCTCTGGGATGTCGATATTCAACCTGATTTTCATTAAAGGGACAACAGATTGGGCAATAGAGAATTCGGCCGGATACAGGCTTTTTACCTCATGTGCAAATGGATTATGGATCAGAATCCCCTGCTGTAATCGTTTAATCGCAAAGGATAAGTGATCAATAAACGAGAGGATAAAGCGATCTGGTAAATTCTTTTGGAGAGTTTGTTCGACGTGTCGGATGTATTCATTAATAGCACTCAAGACCTCATCGTCTGTTTCGGTCAAAAGTCTAAGAATCGCTTCGCGGTTGCTTGCGGATGATAGAATAAAGATTTTTTCGATGGCCTCGGAATGAGGGATAATATCGTTCTTAGTGCGTGAAAAACCGATGCCTTTTCCTAACAGGATCACTTCCTGTTCCCGTTCATCAAAAGCTAAAACCGCATTATTGCTAATTATCTTCTTGATCTTATAACATCTGTTTTTTTCCATGCGGATCACCTTATCTCTTTATCGGGATGACAGGACAATTGTTATAGGACAACAACGATTTCATAAGAAACAATATCATCTTGACGTAAGAAATACTAGAGTATTTTTTCTTCGACAGATGAAGCGTTTAGCTAGCAAGTCGTCAGCACATAGGTGTCCGGATCAAGTGCCGAGATAAACGGACTGATGTCGTCACTGCTGAAGACATGCAGTTCATGCATGGCGCGAGTGCAAGCCGTGTAAAACAGCTTCCGTTCATGTTCTCTTCCATATACTTGTTCCGAAGCGTCGTAAATGATCACCCCGTCAAACTCTACTCCCTTGGCAAGATAGGTAGGAATCACCACGATACCGGGTTCAAAGGAAACGGTCTCTTTTCCGATCAGTCGCAGCGGGAAGTAGTCTTTTAACTCCTCGTAGGCTTGCTGGCTTTCCTGTGCGGTTTTGCAGATAATCGCAATGGTTCGATAGCCTGATTGTTGAAGCGTCTGGATACGTTCGTTAATTTGGGCCGCAAGAGCTGACGGATCTGGGACAAGAGCGACGGTCGGTTTAACCCCATTGCGATTGAATGGGACTATTGTAGAGCCTCCCTCGATCAAGCCTCGCGTAAATTCAACAATCTGTCGGGTAGAACGGTAGCTTTGATTCAGGACGACCACTTCCGTTGAGGTGGGTTCGCCTAATGAAGCGAAATGAGTGAGATCCGCTTGCACATTGGCATGAGCGAAAATCGCCTGGTTAAAGTCTCCGAGCAGCGTCATCTTGCTGTTAGGGAACAGCTTCTTCAGAAAAGCAAATTGAAAAGGAGAGTAATCCTGAGCTTCATCGATAAACACGTGTTTGACGGAATGGTTGGTCTTGAAGCCTTCAATTCTTTCTTTAAGGTAGAGATAAGGAGTGGCATCCTCATAGGCTAACAGATTACGATTCAGGTTCTCCAAGGTCTGGTCACAAATCTCTTTCCAGAGTGAAGGCAGGTGATCTCCTTCATCACTATAAAAATCGTCTGTATTCGTGAACATCTGTCGATAGATCGCTGGAATATCTATAAAATCAAGGCGTTTCACACTTGCTCTTAGCGGATTGAAATGCTTTTCGACGACCATCGACGACAGCAGCTTTTGCTCAAGAGCAAAATCATCGAATGTAATTCCATCGTGACGCTTTCTTTTACGAAGCTCTTGATATACTTCATGAAAATCATCCTGATCCATCAGTTCGACCTCATCTTCCACCCATGGCTTTTTGCGTTCCAGGCGGGAGAGCTCCTTTAGCTCAGTCAGCAGCCATTTGACAACCAACTGCATTCGATTCGATATCGGGATGGACGTGTCGTACGAGTAGAATTGCTCATGGATACGCTGTGCGGAAACAAGCGTTTGTTCTCGAAACATCAAATCCTTGAAGATCAACTCTTTTTGAGCGAGAGATTCCAAGTATCGTTCCATCATGTTCAAGAAGTCGAGGGAGGCTTTATAAGCAATCCCATTCATTCTCGCCGGATAGCCAGATTTATTCATAGTAGTATGCGTATATTCCAATTGATTAAACGGATCCTCGACCTCAAATCCCCTTCCGATGCGAAGCTCCAGATACTCTTGAAAAGTGGTTTGCAGCATATTTTCTTCACCAAGCTCAGGGAGGACAGTGGAGACATAGCTGTTAAAGAGTGGATTGGGAGAAAAGAGAACGATTTGATCAGAACGCAAGGTTTCTCGATAGCGGTAAAGAAGATAAGCGATCCGTTGCAGGGCTGACGATGTTTTTCCGCTGCCAGCCGCACCCTGTACGATTAATAGTCGACTGCGTTCGTTACGGATAATTTGGTTTTGTTCCTTTTGGATGGTGGCCACAATGCTTTTCATTTGGGTATCGGCCTGGTTGCCAAGAACCTCTTGCAATAGTTCATCACCAATCGTTACCCCGGTGTCAAACATACCGCGTATCTTGCCATCGCGAATGATATATTGCCGTTTCAACTCAATCTCGCCTGATATGATACCATCGGGTGTCAGGTACTGCGCTTTCCCGGGAGGATAGTCGTAATACATACTGGCTACAGGAGCCCGCCAGTCGTAAACGAGAAAGTTCATTTCACTTTCATCGAGAAGGGAAGCGATTCCAAGGTAAATGGGATCGGTTTCATGTCCCTCACGAAAATCAATCCGTCCAAAATAAGGGGACTGTTTCAAGCGAATTAGAGTTTTCAGCTGGTTCTGCGAGTGTCGGTGACTGCGTTCTCTTTCGGACAGAACCTCGGCCTGCTGACGCAAACTGGCGTAGGTTTCGGCTGCCTCATGGTGGTCGTCGAAGTTGACGGTTACGTCTTCCCAGAAGTTTTTGCGGATATCCACGATATCAGCTTTTATTACGCCGACCTGCTCTTCCAGAGAAGAGACACGTTCTTCAATGATGTGGACCACTTGATCAACCCGACGTTGCTCATCCTGCCATTCTTGTTCAGGTGTTTTCATGGGATCGCTCCTTTGTTTGGAAAAATTCCAGTTCCAACAGGTTTGACAAACTATAATCTTTGTGATAACATTAAAGTAGAGAAAATGTATGCTGATACAGATATGGTTGACATCACTCTTTATTTTATCATGGACGCCTAATGAATTCAATACATACAAAAGGAGACGCTATGTGCGCCTCCTTTTTTGATAATGTCGGAATGTTTAATTGCTTTACAGAGGTAAAGTGATTAAACATTCCTTCCACTCGCGTGAGCCCACCAAGAAAAGATTTCGTCCGCTTTTAGTCTCCTTGGAAGTGATACCAAGCGAATGAACGGAGAGAGGGATAAGAGTCGCCACCTAACCCCATTAGGGGCGCGAAGCGTTTGGCGACTCCCTCTCGTAGTGAAGGAGCGGACTTAACCACTTCGTTGCGAGCTTCCATAGAGCGAAAAGGGACGAAGTCTTTTCTTCGTTTCATGGATGCAATTGTTAGATGGATGTAAGTAAGGGCATGATGAATGGTGCGATGAATAAGGTAATCAACGCGGTCAGAATCATACATACACTGGAGATGGTGCCTGAGATCGAGCTAAATTCAAACGCTTTGGATGTACCAGCGTTATGTGCGCTTGTTCCTAGGACGACACCGCGAGCAATCTCATTTTTTATCCGCAAACGCCGGATAATTACGGGACCAATGATGGTACCAAGCAATCCTGTTATGATGACAAATATCGCTGTAATCGAAGGGATCCCGCCAATGTTCTGAGAAACTTCCATCGCAATGGGAGTCGTAACAGAGCGGGGAGCCAAACTATCGACCATGCTAGTATTCAGGTGGAACCATTCGGCGAATAAAGCAGAAGAAACAATAGCCATAATCGAACCTAAGAGTACGCTGGCCACAACCTCGGTCGCGTGCTTTTTTAGTACCGCAAAGTTTTTATACAACGGAATCGCGAATGCAATCGTGGCGGGCTGCAGCATATCCGTTAACCATTTGGCTCCAGAGTAATAGTTTTCGTAGGGAGTGTGTGTCCCAACCAAAATGGCGACCAATAAAATCGGTGTAACCAAAAGAGGTGACAAGAACATAAGCGGCTTGCGCTGGTACACCCATTTGGCCGCCCAATAGGTAGCGATTGTTAATAAAAGACAAAAAATAGCGAGTATCACGATGTTTTTCGTTCCCTTCTTCTTGCGAGTGCTTGAGCAAATAATCCAGTAAAGGCCATGACGGTAACCATGCTCAAGATCACGACAAGCAATATACGAACCCCACTGTCATACAGAATGTTGGTGTATTGAATGATTCCGGCTGCAGAGGGAATAAAGAACAGCAACAATTCAGCCAGGAGCAGATTGGCTCCAAGCTCTACCCACTCAAGTCGTATCAATTTCAGCTGAAGTAATAAAAACATCAAGATAAACCCTAAAATACTACCGGGAATATGTAGATGAGTCACCTCAACAAACTTGTTCATGACATAGGCAATAATAACAAAAATAGAAACCTGCCCGATTACTTTCGCTAATCGAATCACTTGTAACTCCTCCTCATAGAGGAAGTGTACATCATGAGCTTTCATAGGTAAAATGAATATATGGAATAGTTTTCATTGATGTTGTCTATCTAAAGAGAATAGGATGGTACGAACGGAGGAACTGAGATGGACATCCGACATCTGCAGTATTTTTTGGAGGTAGCCCGGTGGAAGAGCTTCACCAAGGCTGCGCAATCCCTCTATATCACACAGCCAACCATAAGCAAGATGATCAAGAATCTGGAAGAGGATATGGGCGTCGTATTATTTGAACGCTTGGGGAAGCGCGTGGAGCTGACGGATGCCGGCCAAATTATCTTTGATCAGGTCCAAAGCATCGTCAAGTCCTTTCAAAACCTTACATCGGAGCTGGATGATCTAATGAACCTGCGTCGCGGCAGCATTCGCATCGGGTTGCCGCCCATGGTTGGATCCAGCTTTTTTCCAAAAGTAATAGGTGAGTATCGCAGTCAGTATCCGGGAATTACCGTTCATTTAGTGGAGGACGGAGCTAAAAAGATAGAAGCTGACGTCGGAAGCGGCATCCTTGATATTGGTGTCGTTCTATTGCCAACCAATGAAGAGAGGTTTCACACCTTTACGCTTGTAAAAGATCACTTAATGCTGATTGTTAACCCTTCTCATCCGTTCGCAGAAAGAAAAGAGGTATCTCTGCCAGAGCTTGCGCAAGATGCCTTTGTCATGTTCCGCGAGGATTTTGCCCTGCACGATATCATCATCAAAGCGTGTTTGCGTGCCGGATTCCAACCGGAAGTGATCTATGAAAGCTCACAATGGGATTTTATCCGGGAGATGGTTGCGATTAACCTAGGTGTTGGACTGCTGCCCAAGAGAATCTGTCAGGAGCTGGATACGACCCGTGTAAGAGTGATTCCGCTAAGCCAACCGATCATTCCATGGCATCTGGCGATCATTTGGAGAAAGGACCGTTACCTCTCGTTTGCGGCAAGAGAATGGATCCGGATTACGCAAATGTTGTTAGCAGCAAAAGAAGAAGATCAGCCAAGCCTTCCCAATTAAAAAAGAAACCGCGTTTAAGCTGATTCGACGCGGTTTTTTGTATATGCTGTTTTCTTACGAGAATCGTATGGAATCATTTTTGGAACTCTGCGATCGCTTTGAAATGATCGCCTTCTACCTCGATCCGAAGGTCTCCCCCTTGAAGCTCCATAATGCTTTTGGCAATCGCCAGTCCGAGTCCGGAGCCTTCTGTATGACGGGACTGATCTCCACGTTTAAACCGCTCGAAGATTTCTTCTTCATCGAAATCAAGCTCATAGGCGGAAGTATTTAGAACCGAGAGAATAACCTTATCCACTTGTTCAGTAATCGTAATATAGACCCGCGAATGGGGGAGAGAATATTTCAACGCATTACTAATGAGATTTTCAAGCACTCTCCAAGTTTTTTTGCCATCCAGACGCGCGAATATCTTGGGGCTTTCTGTTTTTACTCGGAAGGTTAAAGTTGAACTGTTAATTTTATCGTCATATTCGGCCAAGGCTTGTGTTAGAAGAGCCGCCAAATCAACGTTTTCTATATCTAGCTCGACAGCACCGCTCGCCATTTTGGACGCCTCGAAGAGATCATCAATCAGAATTTGAAGCCGCTGTGTTTTTCGATCCAGCACTTCTACGTACTTCTTGGTATCTTCTGATGTTAACTCATCTCGTTTCAAGAGATTCACATAATTAATGATGGAGGTTAATGGTGTTTTCAGATCGTGAGAAACATTGGTGATCAACTCCGACTTAAGTCGTTCGCTCTTCATCTGACTCTCTAACGATTTCTTGAATCCCTGTTTCATGTTGTTGATATTATCAGCGAGAGAGGAGAGATTTCCCGTCACTTCTTGAGCGATCACATAGTTTAGGTTGCCAGAGGCGATCTCTTCAGTACCTTGCAGAATTTTGTTCATTGAACCGATTCGCTTGAGGATATACGGAACCACCAGGACGAAATAAAACAGCGAATATCCGAAAGTAAGAATCATTAGTTCACCAGAGTTTGGATGAAGAAATAAACCTCCGATAAACACTCCGTAGAGTCCGGTAAGAGCAAGGACAGTTGCGACCTTAAACAGAATACTTTTCACGAGAAAACTTTCCTTTACCAAGCGGATGAAGGTCGAAATAAAACTTCTGTTCCATTCGTTGATGAATGCTTCCTTACTGCGGAAGAGAGGGAGAACTTCTTTAAGATTCAAAAGCAAGTAAGCAAGCAGCAGAGAAGTGAAGCTTAAGATTATCACTTGAGCTAAATCAAACGATGTATAGAAGAATGTCACAACAAGGGTAAAGAAAAGCAAGAGTAAGCTGACAAACAGGAACAGACCTGCACGGATATCGATCGGGATTCGTTTTATGACGGTTGAGCAATAGGTAACCACCGGTTGATCGATCCATCCTTGTTTCCTAGCGTATATCAAGAGCAGGATTCCACTCAGTAATGTGACTAGCCCAAGGCCAAATTCTTTTATAAGGCGTTCGCGAATGCTAAGGTAATATTGATAATCTACGTGAACCTGGCTGTAGCCTGACACCTCTTTGGGTATAATCAGATAACCTTCCCAATTGTTTTTCTCGAAATGATCCGATACTGTCCCCCAGAAGAAATCATCTGAGTTGCGTAAGGGGAGTTTTACGCTGTAAAGTGCGTTGTTTTGCAAATAGGCTTGATCCGGTTCATTTGGCATATTCGAAAAGACTTGTTTGGACTGGTTATCCGTAATGAAATACTTGAATGAACCGTCTCTTCGTATGAGCGAGTCTTTTATATCTCCATACTTCTGATCCTTCACTGACACAATCTTCTGGATCGTTTGCTCGAAATTATTTTCCATTTCTTGTTTGGCATCAGCAAGGTTTTTTTCCTTTTGGGACTGTAATAGAGCAACAAGTTTGGTGTCATGGTTGTTGGTTGCTGCTTGGATTTTTTGATTAAACTCCGTTTGGATTTCGAATTCTTTTGCCTGACGAGCCGTTTCAAACTGTTGCTGCAAGGAGGTAAATTGCTTGCGACCAACTTTATCGACGAGAGTTAAATGATCATAATCGTTATATTTTTTGTAGTAGGACTCTACAATCAGAAAA
The DNA here is from genome assembly GCF_050113715.1 of Brevibacillus ginsengisoli. Taxonomy (NCBI): domain Bacteria; kingdom Bacillati; phylum Bacillota; class Bacilli; order Caryophanales; family Paenibacillaceae; genus Brevibacillus; species Brevibacillus ginsengisoli. The sequence continues at coordinate 279,340 of NZ_JBNJQR010000004.1, read as the reverse complement.
GATGTTTCAAGCTGGTTCTCAAAAGCATAGCTCTTAAAATAGTAATTCGTGTCCAAATACTCTTTGTGTGTAGTGAAATCCACCGCAGCAAGCACGGTAACTCCGAATAAGTAAACCGCGAGTATCACCGACAGAACTGGCAGATATTTATTTTTCAATTTTGTATCCAATTCCCCACACCACCTTCAGATATCTCGGTTCTTTCGGGTTGAACTCGATTTTCTCACGGATTCTTCTTACGTGAACCGCTACCGTATTTTCGGCATTGTATGAAGGGTCCTTCCATATACGCTCGTATATCTCTTCGATCGAAAAAACTCGTCCCTTATTTTCCATGAGAAGTTCTAATATTTTGTACTCCGTCGCCGTTAAGCGAACTTCTTCTTCGTCTACTGTTACGGTTTTGGTTGCTTTGTTTAAGGTAAGTCCTCTCACTTGAATCTCATCAGCGTTCACTTTGTAATTTCCCAGATTGGTGTACCTTCGAAGTTGTGATTTCACCCGTGCGATCAGTTCAAGCGGATTGAACGGCTTCGTTATGTAATCATCTGCTCCTACATTTAGCCCCAATATCTTGTCCGTGTCTTCTGTTTTGGCGGACAGCATGATAATTGGGATGTTACGGCTTTCTCTGATTTTAAAGGTGGCCTTGATCCCGTCCATCTGCGGCATCATGATATCCAGAATGATCAGATGAACTTCTTTCTGCTCCAGAATGGATAACGCTTCAAGACCGTTCTGTGCTTGATATACGGTAATCCCTTCATTTTTCAAATAAATTTCGATGGCCTCTCTAATTTCTACCTCATCATCTACGACCAACACATTGTGCTGCGACATAATAAACCTCACTTTCCTGACCTCTGAATCCTTTTTATATATTAAAGGGTACTTTTTACAAAACCATTACTAAAAGTCTTACAAATTTCTTAAGATCGTTCAATATTGTTTTTGACAGATACGTCCAGTATGTAAAAATATTCACGATTGAACAGTATTTGTGATTTTTGTCATACGAGAACACGCCCCGCTTTGGCATACTGAAATAGTCCCGCAAAACGGGAATGAGTACTGATCCCTTCAGGACATTTTTTTCTGGATAGGGATTTGCCATATATACAACGAAATGGGGTATTGACGTTGGGACTTCCGCAACTAAAAATTGCACATATGTTACCCAAGATTCCGATTATGCAAGGCGGTATGGGAGTAGGCATCTCACTTAGCGGTCTCGCTTCTGCTGTAGCCAATGCAGGCGGAATCGGAATTATTTCAGGAACGGGTATTTCGCTAGATGAAATGAGAGACCACATTCGCAAAACCAAAGAAGCGATCAAAGATAATATCGGATACGTGGGAGTTAATGTGCTCTTCACGATGAAGGATTTCGCCGAAAAGATGAAAACGGCGATGGAGGAAAAGGTAGACTTCATTATCTCTGGGGCCGGAATCTCTCGAGATATGTACGCATGGGGAAGGGAATACGATGTACCTGTTATCTCAATTGTCTCTTCTGCTAAATTAGCAAAGATTTCCGAAAAATTAGGAGCAGCAGCTGTCGTCGTGGAAGGTTTTGAGGCAGGCGGTCACCTTGGAACGGACAGGCCGTTGTTTGATATTCTGCCAGAGGTTGTCGAAGCTGTTTCGATCCCGGTAATTGCAGCCGGCGGTATTATGACCGGTGAAGATATCGCCAAAGCGATGAGAATGGGTGCTTCCGGCGTTCAAATGGGGACTCGTTTTGTAGCAAGCGAAGAATGCGATGCGCCTCTAGCATTTAAGCAGAAGTACGTGGAAGCCCAACAAGGAGATACCGTCCTTATCAAAACGACCGTAGGATTACAAGGACGCGCGATCAAAAACAACTTTACAGAGCGTATCTCTGGTGACGATAAACTAAAAATTGAGAAGTGTAATGACTGCTTAAAAAACTGTTCCTACCGATTCTGCACACTTGATTCACTTCTTCGATCAGTTGGCGGAGATGTTGAGGATGGGTTGGTATTTGCAGGGGCGCGCGTGCATGAAATTAAAGAAATTCTACCTGTGCAGCAAATCATCGATAATATTATCGGAGAATACCGACAAGCCGTAAATCAAGGAATTAGCTAGAGATCAAACAAAAGGCTGTCTCACGATGAGTGAGGCAGCCTTCGTCTTTAGCTGGGCATAAACTATGTGTTCTATAAATCCTGATCCATTTTGGAAGGAGACGGGCCGAATTTTTCATCGTCTTCCTGATTGTCGCGAATGGTTTTTTGTAAAACGAAGCAAGACATAATGAGGAAAAACGTAGTAACGGCATAATATCCTTTAACCGGAAGGCTTGCTTCCAAAGTGTAAATCCCAATGAACATCGCCAAAGTTGAGGCAACGAACGAGGCCCAAGCCATAAAGGTGAATGCTTGCGTATTTCTTCTTTTCATAAGACACAACTCCTTAATTTGATGAGAGAGTAGAAGTGGCTTCAAGAATGTGTTTTTTCTTGTACGTTAGATAAAACAAGAAGACCAACAGAATGATTCCTTGAGTGATAATAGCGCCCGATACAGATAATCCCATATAGACGATGATATAGTATACACCTGAACCGATTAGCATCAATAAATTCTCGATGAAGTTTTGTACGGCAATGGTTTTGCCTGAACCAACCATTTCTTTTCCTTCTTCTTGGAGGATCGTATTCATTGGGACGATAAAGACTCCGCCCATAAACCCTACTACTAACAAGAAGGCAATAGCAATCGCCGTATAATGGAACCATGGAAAGAGGACAATCAGGCCAAACATGAAATAGCCATATAATGCTGAACGGTAAAACTGCTTGAGTGGGATTAATTTGGTCGAGCAGAGCGCACCAACGATAATCCCGATAGAAACTGTGGCAAGGATGAGTGAAACTGAGAAATCTTTGGGATTGAAACCCAATGAAGCAGGGATCCAAGCGAGAATCGCTATTCGTAATACAGCTGAGCTCATCCAGAACGAACCGGTCCCAATTAAGGAGAAGTTGGTTGATGGTTTATGAAGCAGCAGTTGGACGTTGCGCGCGAAGTTACGCGCTTCGATACGGTATTTAATCGCTGAATTGGCTTGAATCCGAGGAATTGCAAAGGTCATGCACACGGATAGTAGATACAACCCCAGACAAATTAAAGATGAGATCAAGGTAGTTGTAGCTGAAGCAATCGCTCCACCGCCGCCGATACCCATCAGAATCGCAATGATGGTGTAGGACTCAATCCGCGCGTTCGCCTGAAACAATTCCGTCTCGTTCTTGGTTAGTTCCGGTAAAATCCCATACTTAGCGGGTGAGTAAACCACTGCTCCCACGCCAACGGTGAAGTAACTAAGCATGAGTAACAAGATGTTGGAATGATCAATGACAAGCAACAATAGGACGCCGACCGCCTTGATCAGATTGCCGATGACGAGCACAGTTGATTTGGGATTCTTATCAGCAAAAGCCCCCACAAGCGGTGCGAGAATAATATACGGTAGAAAAAAGGCCATGGTTACCAAAGCAAGCATCACTGGAGAGAAGCCGTTCTCGGTTAATAGATTGGCGATGACGAACAAGATCATATTGTCTGCAAAAGCAGATAAGAACTGTGTGAAATATAGGGCCTGCAACGGTTTCAACCATGGATTAGCTGGGCTGCTCATGAAGCTCACTCCCCTTTTTCAGCTATTTGCTTCAGGCTGACGTAATCTGTTTTTCCTGTTCCCAAGAGCGGTAATTGATCAATGAATTTGATAGATGATGGAAGCAGAAGCGGGGAATATCCCTGACCTGTGAGATAGGCCCGTAAACGATCTAGACGTACTTCAGAATCTGTTGTGTATAATAGAACTTTTTCGCCTTTGCGAGCATCACTTATAGCGGTTGAAGCAAATTCCGAATGACCAAAGCATTGAGTTGCCAGATCTTCCACCTGATTAAGAGAGACCATCTCTCCACCGATTTTGGCGAAACGTTTGAGTCGTGATTTGATTGTCAGGAATCCGGCTGAATCTCTCTCGACCAGATCGCCTGTCGCGTACCATTCCTCTGCCGGAACAAAGCCACGGCCATGGATCAAATACCCTTTCATCACATTAGGTCCTTGGACGAATAATTGACCGCCCCCATCAATTCCTTCAACCTGTTCCAACTTACATGCGATTCCCGGCAGCAGACGGCCCACGGAACCTTTTTTATTTGCCAAAGGAGTATTAAGCGAAAGGATGGGAGATGTTTCGGTTGCCCCGTAACCTTCGAAAATACGTACTCCGAATTTATCCTGCCACAATTGTCTTACGTCGTCCTTTAGCTTCTCCGCACCAGCAAAGACATATCGCAAAGAGTAAAAATCGTAAGGATGAGCATGCTTGCCGTAGCCAGCCAAAAATGTTGAGGTTCCAAACAGCATGGTAATGTTCTGGTCATAACAGAGTTCAGAGATCACTTTGTAGTGCAAGGGAGTTGGATACAGAAAGACGGACATCCCAGTTAACACAGGAAGGAGAGATCCGGCAGTCAGACCGAAGCTGTGAAACATCGGTAATGCGTTCAACATCTTGTCACGTGAAGTAAAATCAATGGCGCTTCTGGCTTGCTGAATGTTGGCGTAAAGGTTCTCGTGTGTCAGGACAACGCCCTTGGGTTTGCTTTCACTGCCTGACGTAAACAGGACGAGTTCGTTATTCATCGCTTGCGACTTGCTGCCTGTCATATATAGGCTAAGAGACGAGAGCTTCTCGGATAATGTAACGGACTCACGGATATCTTCCAGATAGAGGATGGTGGCATTCTTTTCTAGTCCGGCAATCAGATGATCCAGCTTCCCTTTTTCAATAAACTGGCGTGAAGTAAGGATCGTTTGAATTTCTGCGGTTTCACAACAGTCGCGCAGTGTCTGTACACCAAGCGAGAAGTTCAAGATGGCTGGTTTCGTTCCATTGCGGAACAGAGCGAACAAGGTAGCGACATGGGCAATCGAGTTGGGCAAGAGAACCCCGACCGTTTGATTGGCTGTCAGGATGGAACGGAATTTGGTGGAGAGCACGTAGCTGGCAATCAACAGTTTCTTGTACGTCACGGCTGCTGTGATATCCTTGGCAATCTCGAAGCTTTGCCCATGCGTACGTGCTGCATCAAGTAATTCATTGAATAAATTAACTTGCGGCTTCATGCGGGCTTGAAACAATTCTTTTTGAAAAGTCTGTAAAATAAAGTCGCTTGCTTGCGCCTTTTGTTCACGCATGGATACATTTTCTTTTCTTTCGATTTGGAAGGGAGTTCCCACTGTTAAGGTCACTTTGGGGAACCAGGACAGCTTGATTTTGCCTTTAAGATAAGATAACGGGGTACGCTCTAAGCCTTGAATGATAATGGGATAAATGCTGACTCGGGTACGCATCGCAATATAACCGACGCCACTGTAAATCTTCATCAACCCGCCAGTTGTTGTAATTCGACCTTCCGGAAAAATCACGAGTGAATCTCCATTATTGATTGTCCGAATCATCTGACGAATGGAATAAGGATTAAGGGGATCAACCGTGATATGTTTACGGAAGCGCAGGAAGAAAGCGAAGCGTTTGGCAATTCCGGTATTGGCTACAAACGTTACCGAATTGGGCAAGAATAAAAGCAACACGACGGCATCCAGTAAAGATACGTGATTCGGAGCGATAATCATTGGTTTGGAGAAATCAATGCTCCGTAATCCGCGTACCTCGACGCGAAAGCAGATTTGGAAGAAAGCTTTTAGAATGAAGGTAATAATGAACATATAAATTCACACCTTTACACAAGGACTACTTACTAAAGTTAATTGTAAGGCTCCGATATTTTTAAAAAAGTACCAAGTTTTCTTAGTACCTGTGATGGGGGCCCCAAGAAAGGGGTTAGAACAGCTTCTTTTTCTTGGCTTTGGCTGCTGCTTCCTTACTAGACTTGGTACCCATTTTTTTTAGGATGCGATTGATGTGATTTTTGATGGTTCGTTTGGCGATGTGGAGCGTCTGCTCAATTTGGGATTGTGTTTGTCCTTGGTGGATGAGGTGAAGAATTTCTTTTTCGGATGGGGAGAGGAGCTTGCTGTCCTCTTCCTGTTTGAGGCGCATGAATTCCAAACGCAAAGCGGCTGCTGCTGTTGGATGGATCGCTGAATGTTCCCGGTAGGCGGAACGAATCGCATCCGGTATTTCCTTGAAGTTCAGTTTGCTGATGAAGTTGACGGCACCAGCTGAGAACGACTCGATGATGATTTCTTGATCGGTTAGCGAGGTCAGCATGATGATTTTGCTTCCAGGTTTGATCTGCGTAAGGTCAATCGCGAGATCGATGCCATCCAGGTTGTTTTCCGAAAGGTTGATGTCTAATAAGACAACATCAAAATCCAGCTGCTCTAGCATGCGAGCGGCATCTGTGGGATTGTCCGCCATTCCAATCACCGTCAGATCAGGCTCCTTGTTCACGTAGTCTACCAGGCCTTTGCGCCAGACTACGTCATCTTCCACAATAACGATACGGATGGGGTCCATTGGCTTGCTCCTTAGAAAGATTATTCGATGATAAGACGTTTCATCGGGAAGAATAGATAAACGGTTGTACCCTCGTTCTTTACACTATGAATTTCGAGCGATCCCTGATGTTTTTGCATGACGTTGTAGCAATAGGTCAAGCCGAGCCCGAAGTTCTTCCCTTGCTGTTTTTTCGTGGAAAAGAACGGATCTAGCACATAAGGCAGATTCTCTTTGGCGATTCCTGAACCGTTGTCAGCAACGGAGAGAATGAGTTGTTTGCGAGACGGATAGGCTGAAAGAGTGATGGAACCACCTGATTTCATCGCTTCCATCGAATTCATACAAAGATTGGTGAGCACTTCCCGAATATGTACAGGGTCACATCGCAACATGAAGCTGTCGCTCAAATTGGAAGTGAGATTGATTTGATAACGCTCGGTATATGGTTTAAGGTCGTGAGCTACCCGATCGATGATTTCTGAAAGAGAGACGACTGATTCTTTGAGGACAATATCTTGAATCTGCCCTTGAATACGATTCACCATGGCTAAAATATTTTGTGTAGATTGCAGCAGAATTTGCATGTCTTCCCGCATTTCTGCTTGTTTGGATTCATCGGCATAGGATTGAATACGGTCTGCAAACAGTGTGATTTTGCCTAATTCGTTCTTGATGGTGTGGTTGATAATAGAAGTACCCGAGGTCATGGCTCGAAACGTGCTGTCCATCCGACGTTTCTCCAGCTTGAGTCTAACGCCTAACAAACCGTATTTCACGCTGATGATCACGAACAGAATGGATTGAATCCCGACGACAAGCGTGTTATATCGCCAAGCCTCGTAGTTGTCAAACAGGCGCATAATATAGAGAAACGTAAAGACAAGTGATAAGGGCAGAATCATCAAAATGTTGTTGAGGAGTCTGCTTCTTTTCAACAGCGGGTCCTTTTCGGTTCGATAAAGATAGATAAGCAGTGTACAAGAACAGAGAAAATACGGGATTACCCACGATATCATCAGCCAGTAGTTAAACTTCAAGGCTGGATAGATCGGGGATACAAGCAGCATCGCCAATAGCGGGAGTAGCGCCGCGTATTGAATCCTTGTTTGAATGCGCCGCGATAAAAAGTCACTGGAATGAATCGCAAACATCAAGAACGCGTATGGCAAACCTGTCTGACAGAGAAAGGAAGCACTGATGATCAGGATGAGGACGCATGTATTAAGAATTGGGTGTTGCGCAAAGTAGGTGTTATTCATATAAAATAACTGCTCAATTACTTCTGAGAAGAACCCTAATCCCCCGATTAATGCTGTTGCGCTTGCCCATCGCGTCGAAGTTCTTGTCGGATCTGTAAACAGAATCAGCAGCCCGAACACCCAAATAGCGAGTAAAGCGGTAACATACATAATTGATCTCCTGTAGGATATTTATAATTGTTGGCTTATTTCTATTCTTTAGTATAAATCAAGATAGAAGGCTACTTCCAATAAATGTTTGAAAAAGTAAGGACTGTTATAGCGAAACAATTAAGGTGTTCACTCGTATTACTGTCAAAGGGTTCAGAAATGGTAGGGGGGAAGCTTCAATGGGAATATTTGATGGAATATTGGGAAATGCCTCTGAAGTGAATATCGAAGAGACCAGAAAAGAGTTTGCAAAGGTTTTAACGTCAACAGAAACCATCGAAAAAGCGTATAGACTCGTTCGGGATATGTTTATCTTCACGAACAAGCGATTAATCCTGGTCGATAAGCAGGGGCTTACAGGGAAGAAAGTGGAATACCATTCGATCCCCTATAAAAGTATTCATCACTTTAGCATTGAGACAGCGGGGCATTTTGATCTGGATGCGGAACTGAAGATCTGGATTTCTGGCCATGCAACTCCTATCACCAAGCAGTTTAACAAGAGCTTAAGTATTTACGAGCTTCAGGCGGTTTTAGCTGAATACGTACTGAAATAGTAGGAAAAAACCTCCTGATGGTCGTTTGTATGCGACTTTAGGAGGTTTTTTCTTTCTATTATGCTGTTTCTCTTTTATTCTGCTGTTTGACAAGTACAAATGCGATCAGGGCAACGACACAAGCAAAGATAAACGGTGATCTTGCGGAGACGATCTGACCTAATACCCCGGAGAGTACTGGAGCAATCCCTGCGCCCAGCCAGCGGACGAAGTTATAGGCACCGGAAGTAATGCTTCGTTCATAAGGGGAAATGGACATAGAGTAGCTGGTAAACAAGGCGTTGTTTAACCCGGAGACAAGTCCAGAGAGAATGATCAACACGATACTCATCCAGGTTGATTGAACGACGAACAGAAGGGCTAGGAGCACAGCGAAGATAAATAAGCTGTATGGCAAGATCTGTTTCGGTTCGTATTTGATCTCCAATTTGTGGGAGAGAATGGCCGATCCATAAGCCAGGCAAATCCCCCATCCGAAGAAGACGAATCCCAAGCTGATAGCGGATATTTTCATAATCAGTGGGGAATAAGCCAAGACAACAAAGAATCCGTAATAGTACAGCATAGCCGAAATGGCTACCTTAATAAATGGTTTGTAGGAAAACAAATGAAGCAGCTCTTCTTTACCGGCGACTTTGCGCTTTGACTTGGAACCGGGTTCATTAACGAAAATAGAAACAAGTAATAAGGCGAGGAAAATCAGAATGCCGGTTGCAAAAAACGGATAGCGCCAGGAACTTCCTCCAAGTATCCCTCCGACCAATGGTCCTGCTGCCATTCCTAGACCAATTGCCGCTTCGTATAAACCAACGGCATCATTCGCTTTAGGGGTGAGTGCAATCAACAGGGTCATTGCCGTGGCAAAAAACATGGAGTTCCCAAAACCCCAGCCAGCTCGGAACAGGGAAAGCTCGGTCACGCTGTTGGAAATACCGCACAAGATGGAGAAGACGGTAACAATTGATAATCCAATCACCATCAATCGTTTATCTCCGGCTCGGTTGGCTAGTAAACCGGCAGGAATCATCATGAATGCCATGGTAAAGATATAGGCAGTGAACAGCATCTCGACCTGCCAGTGAGTAGCTCCGATCTGTTCAGCTATTATGGGAAGAATCGGATCAACGACACCAATTCCCATGAACGCCAGGAATGTCGCAAAAACAGTAATATAGCGAGCGTGCTTGTTATTAGCGGAAGCTGGTTCCATTATGATCTCTCCTTTATTTAGTTTATGGACGTGAATACGATGTTAAATTCACCTAAAAATTGTACATGGATCGCTTCTATAGGTAAAATATATAATTCGAATACTTTGGATGCTTTTTTTCTATAGGTGAGGAGAATGTGGAGATGGATCTGCGTCATTTGAGTTATTTTTTAGAGGTTGCGAAACAAAAAAGCTTTACCAAAGCTTCGGAAACTCTGCATGTATCTCAACCGTCAATCAGCAAAATGGTGAAGGATCTTGAGACAGAGCTAGGTGTCTCATTAATTGACCGATCGTTTAAGCAGATTGAATTGACGGATGCAGGTGAGGTTGTCCTGGAACGTGCCCAAAGAATTATTCAATCTACAGATCTATTATTAGATGAACTGGACGACTTGATGAACATAAAAAGGGGGAAAATTAGTATTGGACTGCCACCGATGGCAGGAGCGCGTCGTTTCCCCAAGATTCTGGGCGAGTTCAACGAGAAGTACCCGGCAATCACGATGCAACTGGTGGAGATGGGAGCCAAGAAGGTGGAAAGTCTAGTGGAGATGGGCGAAGTAGATATCGGAGTCGTCTTGTCTTCCGAATGTCATCAGCAGTTTGAATCGTTTCGTTTTGGGGGGAACTTCATCGTGCTTGCGGTCCACTCTAATCATCCACTTGCTTACAGGGAGAGTGTTTCCTTGGAGGAGTTGAGGGAAGAGCGGTTTATTATGTTTCCCGAGGACTTTAGCTTGCAGCAGTTACTCCTCGATCATTGCGAAAAGGCAGGATTTCACCCCCATATTGTCTATCAAAGCTCTCAATGGGATTTTATTTGCCAAATGGTATTGGCGAAGCTGGGGATTGCATTTTTACCAGAATCGATCACCCGGGAGTTGAAATACGAGGATTTGCGAACGGTTTCGCTTACACCTTCGATTCGATGGGAGTTGTCTCTGATATGGCGGAAAGATAAATATCTGTCATTTGCAGCCAGAGAATGGATCAAATTCGCGCAAGAACGATTATAAGTATGACAATTTTACGAAGGATTTTAGCTGTTTTTGATTATTTGTGATCGAATATGATTATTTGTGATTGTTTTTGCTTGTTTTTTGCTGTACGATTAAGTCAGGTCAATGAAAGGCCCAAGACAGGGAGAGAAAAGCATGCTTACTCCTGAACGTCATCAAATGATTTTGGGAATGTTAAAAGAGAAAGACGTAGTTCGCATTCACGAGATTGTTGAAGCAACGGGTGTTTCAGAGTCAACGATTCGACGTGATTTAAGCGAACTGGAAGAACTTCATTTGTTAAAGCGCATTCATGGCGGGGCTGCTTCCATTCAAAGCAAAATTGAAGAACAAACCTTTATTGAAAAAGCAGTCAAACATGAAACCGAGAAAATGGCTATTGGCAAGTTCGCCGCCAGTCTGGTAAACGAGGGGGATTCCGTTTTTATTGATGGAGGAACCACAACGTTTCACATGCTAGCGCATCTTCCTGAGAACATTTTGGTGGTAACGAATGGCGTCGACATTGCCTTGCAGCTCGTGATCCGACAAATCAAAACCATTTTACTTGGCGGAGAATTGAAAGCGGGTACTTTATCGCTGGTCGGCTGTGAAGCGATTCGAAACCTCAGCCAGTTTCGCTTTGACAAGTGTTTCTTAGGCAGTAACGGGATAGACACCGTCCACGGAATTACCACCCCTGATCCGGAAGAAGCGTACATCAAACAGTTAGCTTGTCAATCTTCTGATGAGACTTATGTTTTGTGCGATTCCAACAAATTTTCTAGAGTTACGTTTGCCAAGATCATTGATTTGGATCATGTCAAGCTTATTACGGACGACCGTTTGGATGATGAAGAACAAAAGGTTTATCGCCAATTGACGAAGTTAGTGGTGGTGAGAACATGATCTACACCGTTACGTTGAACCCATCGATTGATTATCATGTGTGGGTCCCAGCCTTACAGGAGGGCTCCATTTACCAGGTTCAAAAAGAATGGAAAGTCTTTGGCGGAAAAGGCCTGAATGTATCACACGTCCTGCACATTCTAGGGATGGAAAGTACAGCATTAGGATTCATTGGCGGCTTCACCGGTCAATACATTCAAAGTCAATTGGAGACGGTGGGCATTCATCATCAGTTCATTCCAATTGAACAAGATTCAAGAATCAATTTGAAGATCAAAGCGCTCAAGGAAACAGATATGAGCGGGATTGCTCCACATATCCCCGCTGAAGCACTCGATCAGCTAATGGAGCAGGTAAAGCAACTGGGAGAACAAGATACGCTGGTCCTTGCAGGCAGTGTTCCAGACAGTGTACCAGGCGACATTTACCAAACCATCATGAAGCAGGTTCGCGGTAGAGGGGTTAGGGTTTTGCTCGACGCCAAGGGTGAAGCTCTCTTGGCTGGATTACAGGAACACCCTTACCTGATCAAGCCCAATCACCATGAATTAGGGGAAGTGTTTGACGTAACCATCTCGACACCGGGCGAAGCGATTTCCTGCGCTCGTAAAGCGGTTGAAATGGGCGCTCAACAAGTAATTGTCTCACTAGCGGGTGAGGGAGCTGCTTACGTCAATCAATCAGAGGCATTCATAGCCGAATTTCCCAAACAAAAAGCAGTGAATTCTATCGGGGCCGGTGACTCTATGATCGCTGGATTCCTGTATGCAACCGCACAGAACTACTCTATTGAAGAAGTCTTCCGATTTGCGGTTGCTGCGGGAAGTGCTACGGCGTTATCTGAAGGATTTTGTACCCGCGAGAAGATTCGAAATTATTTGCCCGAAATCATCATCACCAAGCAATCATGAAAGCTTTGACCTTGAAAATGCTTTGGGACCTAATTTACTTAGAAACTAATGGTGTGTGTATGAGAAGGGTATAGTAAGAGTGGAAAGATTGTTCGATTTTAATTACTAAAGGAGATGTAGATTATGCTAAAAAAAACCGTCACGATTCAAAATCCATCCGGATTGCACGCTCGACCAGCTAGTATGTTCGTACAAAAGGCAACCGGATTCCCTTGTGAAATTCATATTATTAAAGGAACCAAAACCGTAAACGGAAAAAGCATCATGGGCCTCATGTCCTTAGCTATTGCCAAAGGCGATGAAATTACGCTTGAAACCAGCGGAGAACGCGAACAAGAAGCACTCGATGAATTAGCAAAAATTTTAGAGGCTGTTCACGAGTAACGAGGAGAGAGAACTTATGCTGTGTAAAGGAATCGCTGCAGCACCAGGGATCGTAATTGGTCGTGCAGTTGTGAAAAAAGACGATGAACTGAACTTTACCCGTCAATCCATTCCAGCTGACCAACTATCGAAAGAAATTGAGCGGCTACAAGAAAGCTTGAAAGCGGCTGGGCAGGAACTGGAGCTAATCAAAGAGAAAACACGCAAAGAGATTGGGGAAAAAGAAGCTCAAATCTTTGAAGCGCATCAAATGTTCTTGAGCGACCCGGAATTCGTAGGGGCAATGGAGAGCAAAATTCAAGATGACAAGATCAATGCGGAAGCTGCGCTTGTCGAGGTTCGCGATCTTTTTGTCATGATGTTTGAAAGCATGGATAACGAGTACATGCGTGAACGAGCAGCCGATTTGCGTGACGTGAGCCAGCGGGTTCTCAAACGACTGCTTGGCGTAGTGGATCATATGGATACCAGCTTCACTGAACCGATTGTTCTGGTGGTGCATGATTTGACTCCATCTGACACAGCGCAACTCGATCGTGAGAAGGTTAAAGGCTTTCTTACAGATATCGGTGGACGCACTTCTCACTCGGCGATTATGGCAAGAACAATGGAAATTCCAGCAATCGTAGGTCTTTCTGATATTACGAAACAAGTAAAAACAGGGGATCTTATCGTTGCTGACGGACTGACTGGTGAAGTGTTTATCAATCCGGAAGCCGACCTTGTTCAAACCTATACGCAGAAGCAGAAGACCTATCTGGAACAAAAAGCGGAATGGGCTAAGCTGGTTCATGAACCATCCGTTACAAGCGATGGACATCATGTGGAATTGGTAGCCAACATTGGGAAGCCTGCTGACGCCAAGCAAGCATTGGAGAATGGCGCAGAGGGAATCGGGCTGTTCCGTACCGAGTTTCTTTATATGGGTAGAGAGGATTTCCCTAACGAGGAAGAGCAGTTCCAGTCTTACAAAACCGTTACGGAGACAATGGGAGAACGTCCGGTCATTATCCGTACACTCGATATCGGTGGGGACAAGGAGTTGCCCTATTTGGAATTGCCGAAGGAACTCAATCCATTCCTGGGGTACCGTGCCATCCGTCTTTGTCTGGATCGTGTGGAGTTGTTTAAAACTCAACTTCGTGCGCTGCTTCGAGCAAGCGCGTTCGGTAACATTAAAATTATGTATCCAATGATTGCGACTCTCTCTGAACTTCGTCGAGCGAATGCGGTTCTCGAAGAAGTAAAGGCCGAGCTGCAAAGTAAAAGTATCGCTTTCAACAAAGAGTTGGAAGTCGGAATTATGATTGAGATTCCTGCGGCGGCGATGATTGCTGATCAGTTGGCGAAGGAAGTTGCTTTCTTCAGTATTGGAACAAACGATTTGATCCAGTACACAATGGCAGCAGACCGCATGAATCCGCAAGTATCTTACCTGTACGACCCATTCAACCCGGCGGTCCTGCGTTTGATCAATCAAGTGATCAAAGCAGCTCATCAAGAAGGCAAATGGGTAGGTATGTGCGGGGAGATGGCAGGTGAGGAGACAGCGATTCCGATTCTTTTGGGAATGGGCTTGGATGAATTCAGCATGAGCGCAACATCTGTCCTTCGCGCGCGTAGCATCATCAAGAATTTGAACAGTGAGCAGCTGAAAAAATTGGCCGAGCATGTTCTTACACTTGAGAGCGGAGATGCGATTAAAGCATATGTGAAGGAAACGGTTTACCAAACCGTGTAAATAGATAGGAGAAAAGGTTGCAGGAGGATATCCTTGCAACCTTTTTTGCTGTAGGTGAGACTATTATTACAAAGTGAAATAAGTAAGGGTTGATAAAAGAACAGAGGTAATCGTAACGGCAATAACAGGGCGAAGAGCTTTGGTACGCAGATCCTTGAAGCTTACATTCAGTCCCAGACCGACCATTGCCATCGACAGAATAAAGACAGTGGCGGAGGAAATGGTATTAAGCAGGCTTGTAGAAACGGCGATCGAGCTGCTTTGCATCCAGCTCCCCAATACGCTCATGAGAATAAAGCCGATGAGGAACCAAGGAAATTCAGGCTTGGCGCCAGTTTGCTGCTTTCCTTTATCTGTTCGTTTGATCCAGTACATGAAGAGGAAACTGACAGGGATGAGCAACAGAACTCGCCCTAGTTTGGCTAATAAAGCGAGGGCAAGAGCATCTTGACCCGCTGGGGCGCCTGCGAGAGCAACGTGAGCGATCTCGTGCAGACTTACTCCTGTCCAGATCCCGTATTGATTGGCTGTGATCGGAAGCCAAGGCATAAGCAATGTGTAGCCGACGGAAAAAATCGTTCCAATAAAGGCAATAATACCAACACTAATCGCCGTATCTTCTTCCTGTGATCGAATAATAGGAGAAATTGCGGCAATGGCAGCCGCTCCACAAATACCTGTCCCTACACCAAGAAGAAGTGAAATTGAACGGTCAGCTTTTAGCCATTTGGCAAGGAGCATCATGAGCACAATCGAGAAAACAATCGTCCCCAAATCTCGAACCAGTAACCCCATCCCTTGATGCAAAATGACCGCGATATTTAATTTGAGTCCATATAACACAATGGCTAATCGCAGGAGTTTTTTCGAGCTGAACTGAATACCTGAGCGCAGCTTTTCAGGATACCCCCAAATCTGGCGATAGAGAACAGACAAGAGAATAGCTAAAGCAAGCGGTCCGAGATGGTCTAACCACGGCAATTGAGCTATCCCATAACCGAGCAAGGCGATGAGACCCGTAAACGCAATGCCGCCCAGCCATAAGAGTTTGTCATTGTCCCTTCCCGAAGGATTGGCGCGGGATTGTGAATTCTCCAAAGGCAATGAGTCTTTCATGATCGTTCATTCCTTTCTGTAACCTTTGCAGAATTAGCATAAAGCAAGTATGATGATAAATAAAATAAATCATATAGATCATCACGATAAGTAAATATATATAGTTAAAGGATAGTCTCCAGCGATAGGGTGATGAATGAACATGGATCAGCAATTGTCGGTGTTTGTGAGTGTGGTGGAGAAGCAAAATTTCTCGAGAGCCGCGGAAGATTTACATATGACTCAGCCTGCCGTTAGTCACTATATCCAGCAGTTGGAGCGAACGTTGGGTACTAGGCTGCTGGAGAGAAGCAATAAATTCGTCCGTCTGACCAAGGCGGGTGAAGTGGTGTACCACCATGCCAAAGAAATCCTCACGCTGTATTCCAGAATGCAGTATCTGGTAGACGATATGACACATGCGGCGACTGGCGTTATTTCGATTGGGGCCAGTTATACTTATGGGGAGTACGTTCTACCACATATCATTGCGCGTTTGAGGGACCGTTATCCGTTAATTCAACCAACTATCCGCATTGGGAATTCCACTGAGATTGCAGAGCTGATTGCGAATCATCAGATTGATATTGGCGTTGTCGAAGGAGACTTACCTTCACAGAAGATGATGATGGAACCGATTGCGGATGATGTGATGGTGGTTATCGCGAGTGCGAACCATCGACTTGCTGGACAGACAGAGGTTCATGTGTCCGAATTAGCTGGAGAGACATGGATTGTCCGAGAACGCGGGTCAGGAACACGAGAAGCGACTGAGGGGATGTTCGCCAAGTTACAGATTTCAGTGGAGCACGTAATGGAATTCGGTAGTACCCAAATCATTAAAGAATCAGTTGAAGCGGGACTAGGAATTACCTTGGTGTCCAACTGGGCGATCCAAAAAGAGCTGAAGTTAGGAACGATCCAGGTGCTTCCACTGAAGGGGACTCCGATCATTCGCAAGTTTTCGTTGCTTACGCAAGCTACTAATTTTCAGACCAAGGCGATGGAAATATTCGCGGGATTAATAAGGGAAGAGAAAAGTTTTTGAAGCCATTGCTTTCGGTTGGGGATCGGAGTAGACTTTTAGTCAAGTGAACTACATAGGATCGGGAGTCTGTGGAATCAGGCTGAGAGTACGACTAATCCGTCGTTAACCGTTTGAACCTGTTGGGTAATGCCAGCGTAGGGAGTGTGTTATGAGGTACGAGCTGCACTTTTGCTTACGCAAAAGTGCTTTTTTGCGTGAAGCAAGACGTAGGGTTCAACGATCTCCCAAATTGTAGTTCCAACATGTTGGTATGGAGAGGAATGGTTATCCATGAATACACAAACGATTATCAACCTGCTGGAGAAAGTGCGGGACGTGAATCCATTGGTTCACAATATCACGAATGTGGTCGTGACTAACTTTACCGCAAATGGATTGTTGGCACTGGGCGCTTCACCTGTCATGGCCAATGCTGTGCAAGAAGTGTCAGACATGGCCCGAATTGCTGGGGCGCTTGTCCTCAACATTGGAACCTTAAATGAAGCGCAGATTGAAGCTATGCTGATTGCTGGTCGGGCTGCTAATGAGCAGGGTGTACCGGTTATTTTTGACCCGGTTGGAGCGGGTGCTACCGCTTATCGTACAGAAACGGCCCAAACCATTACGCGTGAAGTGAATGTTACGGTATTGCGGGGGAATGCAGCCGAAGTAGCTAACGTCATTGGCGAGAAGTGGGCAATCAAAGGTGTAGATGCCGGGGAAGGTTCCGGGGATGTCGTGAGTCTTGCGCATAGAGCTGCCAAACAACTTCGGTCCATTGTCGTCATTACAGGTAAAAACGATGTGATTACAGATGGAGAAAGAACCTTTTTGGTACATAACGGTCATCCTATTTTGACCAAGGTTACAGGAACAGGTTGTTTGCTGACGGCAGTGATTGGTGCGTTTGCGGCAGTAGGGTCGGATAAACTGGAAGCGGCAGTTGCTGCACTTGTCAGCTATGGTGTCGCTGCGCAGATCGCCTGGTACAACCAAGGAGAGCAAGGACCAGGTAGCTTTCAAATCGAGTTTCTTAACCAATTGGCAAAAGTTTCGGCGGACGAGGTAAGCAAGCTGGCTTCCTTTACGCAATTGTCATAATTCTTGAAAACTGGACGATTCCTAAGTCTATAACGAGACTGTCTTGAATGACCAAGGGAAGGGGCAGATGATGGATGAAGGTAGTGAAAGCATTGACGATAGCCGGCTCGGATAGTGGTGGTGGAGCAGGTATCCAGGCGGATCTCAAAACCTTTCAGGAACTAGGGGTATTCGGGATGTCCGCCATCACGGCGATTACGGCCCAAAACACGATAGGAGTACACGCGGTATACCCGATGACGGTCGAAGCGGTCGAAAAGCAGCTGGTAGCGATCGGTGACGATCTGGAGCCGGATGCTGTGAAGACAGGCATGCTGTTTAGCGGGGAGATTATTCAAGCGGTTGCTCAAAGAATCGCTGACTATAAGTGGCGAAATCTTGTGGTCGATCCAGTGATGGTCGCCAAGGGAGGTTCCCCGTTGTTGCAACAGGAGGCTGTCCAATCCATGCAGGAGTTCCTGCTTCCTCTCGCCCGCGTGGTTACACCTAACATTCCGGAAGCGGAGATTCTCACCGGGATGACGATTCGTTCATTGGAGGACCGTAAACGTGCAGCATCCAAACTGCTGGAATATGGTGTCGAGCACGTCGTGATGAAAGGCGGCCATGCAGAAAACGAAGAAATGGTTACGGACTTGCTATATGACGGCAAGGAGTTTGTTACCTTTACAAGTCCCCGGGTAATCACGAGACATACGCATGGAACAGGGTGTACCTTTGCTGCCGCTATCACTGCTCAGCTAGCTCAAGGACTTTCGATGGCAGATTCCGTTTCGGTTGCCAAACAATTCATAGCTGCTGCTATTGAAGACCATCTGGGAATTGGCAGCGGACATGGGCCAACCAATCACTGGGCGTACAATTTACGTCAACGGAAACCGCAACAACTGGGGGTCGAATGATTTGCCAACAATGCAAAACGAAAAATTGTCGGAGTGGCTGAGGCTATATTTTATTATGGGTAGCAACAATTGCGCGAAGGATCCACTTGAGGTGCTCGAAGAAGCGATTGAAGGGGGGATTACCCTTTTTCAGTTTCGTGAAAAGGGCAACGGTGCACTTACTGGCGCGTCCAAGTTTCGTTTGGCCAGAAAAATGCAAGTTCTTTGCAAGCAAAAAGGCATTCCGTTTATCGTCAATGATGATGTGGATCTAGCTGTGGCGCTAGAGGCGGATGGCGTGCACGTGGGTCAAGACGATGAGTCGGCTGAAGAAGTGAGACACAAAATGAGAAACAAAATTTTGGGGGTATCCGCGCATAATTGGGAGGAAGCCCAAAGAGCCGTTGCTCATGGAGCGGATTACCTGGGCGTGGGGCCGATCTTTGCAACTCAAACGAAGCAGGATGCCAAGGCAGCGCAAGGCCCTGAAATCATTCGCTCATTGCGGCAGCAAGGCATCCAGCTTCCTATTGTCGGCATAGGAGGCATTACGGCTGAAAACTCTGGGTCTGTCATCGAAGCGGGGGCCGACGGGATTTCGGTTATTTCCGCCATCAGCTCAGCGGAAGATCCTATAGCCAACGCAAGAGAATTACGAAGAATTGTGTCACAAGCTTAATCGGAACGAAGGTTGAAGAGTCCAAGGGGGGAATCCTTGGACTTTTTTTGTTGGGAAATTGATAAATGGGCGATTGATGAACAAAGAATATCTTAAGTCGCATAATGTTCGGAAATAGGGAATTGCAACATTTGGAGAGGTGCATGTGAAACAAATTACATTGTTCGTTTATTGATTGAATTTAACATACAAATAAACATATTTTTCAATTTCTGAACACTAAACACGAATATAACACATTTTACAATATTGACACGTTGGTGATTCTGCTATAACATACAATTGTTAAAAAATTTAAGAGATAATTGTTCTGTTCGTATATCCTCAAGATACGGTTTGAGGGTTTCTACAAGGAACCGTAAATTCCTAGCTACGAATGGGTTGAGATATCTTATATGGATTTCTCATATCCATTTAGTCTAGGAATTATTTTTTTGGTAAATGGAAACATGACATCAAGAAATTCTTGTTCAGGAGGATACGATGAAGAATAAATACGATGTAATTGTGGTCGGTGCAGGACCAGCAGGGATTTTTGCAAGTTACGAAATGACGTTACGCTCTCCGCAATCGAGAGTGCTGTTGATTGATAAGGGACACGATATCTACAGCAGACGCTGTCCGATTCTGGAAGAAAAAATTCAATTATGTCCACCGCCTGCAGGCAAGAAGGATTACGCAGGCTGTCTACCGGCATGCTCCATTACAAGCGGATTCGGCGGGGCAGGCGCATACAGCGACGGAAAGTTTAACATCACAACGGAATTTGGCGGTTGGATGACCGATTATATCACCCCATCGCGAGTATTGGATTTAATTAAGTACGTGGATGAGATCAACCTCAAGCATGGGGCTACTCCTCAATTAACCGACCCGACTACGGAAACGGTGAAAAGCATTGAACAACGAGGCTATGCCGCAGGCCTGAAGCTATTGCGCGCACAAGTCCGTCACTTGGGGACAGAACAGAACCTTGAGATTCTCCAATCGATCTTCGAGTACCTCAAAACCCGAATAGACTTGCGGTTCAAGACAGAAGTACAAGATATTCTCACAGAAAAAGGCAGTGACGGGTACCGCGTGCAGGGTGTGGTCTTGAAAAATGGAGAAGAATACTTGAGTGATCACGTGGTCATTGTTCCGGGTCGTGACGGTTCTGCCTGGTTGACCGAGATTCTCAAGAAACGCAAACTGAAGATGATCAACAATCAAGTGGATGTCGGTGTGCGCGTCGAGACTTCTGACGTCGTCATGCGCGAAATCAACGAGCATTTGTATGAAGGCAAGTTTATCTACAACACATCTGTGGGAACTCGGGTACGTACATTCTGCAGCAATCCATCGGGACATGTGGTGGTTGAGAACCATAGCGGAGTCATGGCGGCCAATGGTCATTCGTACAAGGACCCGGCACTCGGTTCGACGAATACGAACTTTGCTTTGCTGGTTTCCCATAAGTTTACGGACCCATTCGATAAGCCGAATGAATACGCGCGTGAAATTTGCAAACGCGCTAACGACCTGTCAAACGGCGGGGTCATCGTGCAAAAATACGGCGATATTCTTCGAGGCAGACGTTCTACCGAAGCGCGGATTCGAGAAGGATTCTTGGAGCCGACCTTGAAAGAAGCGGTTCCGGGCGACCTTGGACTGGTATTGCCTTACAACACGATGAAGAGCTTGATTGAGATGGTCGAAGCGCTGGATAAAGTAACTCCGGGTATCGCTTCAGAACATACCTTGTTCTATGGAGTAGAGGCGAAGTTCTACTCGGCTCGTCCGAAACTGACCGAACAGTTCGAGACAGAGATCAAGGGCTTATTCTGTGGCGGAGACGGCGCGGGTGTAACAAGAGGATTGGCGCAAGCTGGAGCCGCAGGTGTCTGGATCGCTCGAAATATTATTGAACGTCTTTCATAGAAGTAGGAATACTGAAGAACCCATCCGCAGAGTATAGCGGGTGGGTTTTTGTATTCTTCGTATGCTAAAAAGAAATAATTCATATAGAAGGCAGGAAACTACGATGCCGAGTCACAATAGGTATAGGAAAGTTAGAAATTGAGGTGTTCCCGGTGGAAAATCAGAAACAACAATTCATTTACGTATTGAAACCCTGTCAGCGACTGCTCGACAATACGTGTACCAAAGAAGATGAACAGATTATTCATAATCATTTCCAGTATTTGCAGCAGTTAAGCCAGGAAGGTAAGGTTGTGCTTGCAGGGCGAACGCTGGTTATGGACGAATCCACTTTTGGCATTGTCATCCTCGAAGTAGACGAGGAGGAAGAAGGCAGAAGCATCATGGAGAACGACCCGGCGATTAAGTACAATTTAATGACATCTTCCTTTTATCCCTATCACATCGCTATCATTAGAGGATAAAGTTGAACTATCGCTAGGTAACCATTATTATTGAATACATGATTGCTTGACAGTAACGAAGGATGTACTGTCGGCCGGAGCGGATACAAATGTCAGCTTCCTATTAATAGAAAGGTTGATCAGAGTGGAAAATAAATCAGCGTCATCGAACTTTATTAAAAATATCGTGATCGAGGATTTGAAGTCGGGTAAGGTTGATCATATCATCACCCGTTTTCCTCCAGAACCGAACGGATATTTGCACATTGGACATGCTAAATCTATTTGTTTGAACTTTGAATTGGCCGATGAATTCAAAGGAAAAACCAACTTGCGATTTGATGATACCAACCCGCTCAAAGAAGATATCGAATTCGTGGAATCGATCAAGGAAGACGTGAAATGGTTGGGATTTGAATGGGACGGCTTGTTTTTTGCCTCCAATTATTTTGAAGAGATGTACAACCGAGCTGTTCTCTTGATTAAAAAAGGAAAAGCATACGTAGACGACTCCACTCAAGAAGAAATCAGAGTGGCGCGCGGAACATTAACAGAGCCTGGTAAAGAAAGCCCATACCGCAATCGCTCTGTTGAGGAAAACCTCGATTTGTTCGAGCGCATGCGCAGCGGCGAGTTTGAGGACGGAGCCAAAGTCCTTCGCGCCAAAATCGATATGTCATCACCTAACATCAACCTAAGAGACCCGATTATCTACCGTATCTCTCACGCACACCATCACAATACAGGGGATAAATGGTGCATCTACCCGATGTACGCTTTTGCTCATCCATTGGAAGATGCGATTGAGGGTGTTACTCACTCCATCTGTACGCTGGAGTTTGAAGACCAACGTCCGCTCTACGATTGGGTGGTTGAAGAGTGCGAAATGGAATCGACTCCTCATCAATACGAGTTTGCGCGTCTGAACTTGACCAATACAGTCATGAGTAAACGCAAACTGAAGCAATTGGTAGAGGAACAATATGTGGACGGATGGGACGACCCACGCATGCCGACCATTTCTGGTTTGCGCAGACGTGGTTTTACACCGGAATCTATCCGTAATTTCTGCCGCGAAATTGGTGTCGCTAGAAGCAATAGCACGGTAGACGAAAGAATGCTGGAGCACTTTATCCGTGAAGATTTGAAGCTGAAAGCTCCACGTACTATGGCTGTGTTAAATCCGCTGAAAGTGGTTATCACCAACTATCCAGAGGGACAAGTGGAGATGCTGGATGCGGAGATTAACCCTGAGAATCCGGAGATGGGCAATAGACAAATTCCGTTCTCCCGTGAAATCTACATTGAGCAGGATGATTTCATGGAGAATCCGCCAAGTAAGTATTTCCGACTTTTCCCAGGAAATGAGGTACGCTTAAAGAATGCTTACTTCATCAAGTGCAACGAGGTCATTAAAGATGAGAACGGCAATGTAGTGGAGCTGCACTGCACCTATGACCCAGAGACGAAGAGTGGAAGCGGCTTTACCGGACGTAAAGTAAAAGGAACCATCCATTGGGTAGAGGCAAGCCAAGCGGTGGCAGCAGAGTTCCGCTTGTACGAGCCATTAATCACTGATGAGGAAGAAGAAGAAGGCAAGACCTTCTTGGATTACGTGAATCCAAACTCCTTGGAGATCCTCAATGGTTTTGTGGAGCCGAATATGAAGGACTCCCAAGCACATGACAAGTTCCAATTCTTCCGTCACGGATACTTCAATGTCGATTCGAAGATGACAACCAAAGATCATTTGGTATTTAACCGGATTGTTTCGCTGAAAAGCTCTTTTGAAATTAAATAGATTGCTTAAAAAGCTGTTGATCATCGGAGATCAGCAGCTTTTTTTCTCGCCTGATCTGCTTACTTTTGATCTGGCTGAACTGTACCCATGGAAGGTATCAATATCCAAATTGTGGTATACTCGGGTGGTAATAAAAAAATCGAAACGATGGCGGGAGGAATGTCATGTGACTACACATCTTCAAGATGCAACCACTCTACATAACGGCGTGAAAATGCCTTGGCTTGGCCTGGGCGTATGGCGAGTCAACGAGGGCAATGAAGTGGAAAAATCCGTGAAAGCTGCCTTGCAGGCGGGCTATCGGAGTGTGGATACTGCCGCTATTTATAAAAACGAAGAAGGGGTAGGCAAAGCCCTCAAAGAAGCAAGCGTTCCCCGTGAAGAATTGTTTATCACCACAAAAGTTTGGAATTCCGATCAAGGGTATGAGAGCACTTTGGCTGCATTTGAAGAGAGCCGCAGCAAGTTGGGGCTGGAATACATCGATCTGTATCTCATCCATTGGCCGGTTAAAGGAAAGTACAAAGAAACGTGGAGAGCGTTGGAGAAGCTGTACCGTGATGGAGCTGTCCGCGCGATTGGCGTAAGCAACTTCCATGTTCATCACCTTCAGGACCTGCTGACTGATGCTCAGATTAAGCCGATGGTGAATCAGGTGGAATATCATCCTCTGCTTACACAACAAGAGCTGCTTGCTTTCTGCAAAGAGAACCAGATTCAACTAGAGGCGTGGAGCCCGCTCATGCAAGGAAATCTGGATCAACCGCTATTGCAGGAGCTCGCGCATAAATACGGCAAATCGCCAGCTCAAATCGTGCTGCGCTGGGATTTGCAAAACGGCGTGGTGACCATTCCGAAATCCATTACCGAAAGCCGTATTATGGAGAATGCCAATCTGTTTGATTTTGAACTGTCTGCTGAAGATATGGAGAAGATTTCTGCGTTAAACCAGAACAAACGCTTTGGTCCAGATCCCGATAACTTTGATTTTTAATTCGCGATTGAGATTGAGAAGTCGTTGTGCTCACGTCAAAATGCCACTCAGCCTTATGGGCTGCAGTGGCTTTTGCTAGTTTGGGTGTGCTCAAGACGTGCTAATTGCTTCAGTTCGCTTTGATTCTTCCGAAAGCCTGGAAGTAATCAGCTGTTTGGCGTCTTCTAACATTTTGCTTCGTTCATGATCCGCTACCTCATGGATATGAGGCAGATAGGTATGGGTGAGATGATGTACCCCACAGAAGCGGAATACTCCGTCGTCCACCACTTGGCTCATACTGGCGAGCATTCCTGAGCACACATAATCGGCTTCAGTATTATTGTGCGTTGTAAACAGGAAGACCTGTTTGTCGGCAAATTGTCCCTCGATCTGATTGTTAACGTATTTGTACGCAAAGCCATAAGCAAAAACTCGTTCAATATAACCTTTTAGAATTGCAGGCATGCTAGCCCACCACGTAGGGTAGATATAGACAAGGACGTCTGCCCAGAGAATATGCTCCTGTTCTGCTCCAACATCCTCTTGAACAGACCCAGGTGTCGGCTTGAATCTAGCTTCAAAATCTAATTGGTAAAGATCTCGGATTTGAACAGAATGGCCTGCAGAGGCTAATTCATCAGAGATTGTATGAAGAATCGCATGGTTAAAGCTTTGGGGATTGTGATGGGCGATGACGAGAAGACAGTTCATGTGAAGTCTCCTTTTTAGGGATAGTTTTCGAGAACGGTTAGAAAACGTTCCAGTTCTAGAATGCGTTTATCAATTTTCTCTCGCAGATTCTTAAGCTCAGCCAGCTTTTTAATGGACAAATCTTCTTTTAAGCGGTTCAGTTCTGAATCTTGACACCCTAATCCGTTCTTCTCCAATTGAGCGATAAGCTTCACTTGTTCGAGGGTAAAGCCAAGCTCCTTCCATTCAAGCAGAGCTTTCAGGAGACGAACGTCCTGATCGGAGAAATAGCGAATGTTATTCTTACGGGTAAACTGTAGGATGCCAAGCTTCTCATAATATCGAATCGTATGAATGGAGATATTTAATTGTTTGGCAACATCACTAATCTTGAGAAGCATATGTGCGCACATCCTCTCTTAACGCTAGGATAAAACCTCGAGTATACTCTAGGTCAATAGCTGTTCGGATGAATTTCTTCTTTTTTTACCCGGTTGGTTGTCTTATCATGAGAGGAGAAATGAACGTTTAGGGAGATTACGTATAGGAGATTAACGATGACTATTCTAAAAAACGACTGGGCGACCTATCTGAAGCAAGAATTTGAGCAGCCGTACTATTTGCACTTGAGACAATTTTTACGGGAAGAATATCAGACGAAGACGATTTATCCTGATCAATACGATATTTTTAACGCCCTGCATTATACGTCTTATGAGGAGACCAAGGTGGTTATACTGGGACAAGACCCTTATCATGGACAAGGGCAGGCTCACGGACTTAGTTTCTCGGTCAAGCCGGGAGTAAACACACCCCCATCCCTGCAAAATATCTACAAGGAGCTTCAGGCTGATCTGGGCTGCTCGATTCCGAATCACGGATTTTTAGAAAGCTGGGCGAAACAAGGTGTCCTTATGTTAAACACAGTCCTGACCGTTCGCGAAAGTCAGCCGAATTCCCATAAAGGGATGGGTTGGGAGACTTTCACGGATCAAGTGATCAGTACCTTGAACCGCCGAGAAAAGCCAATTGTCTTTATTCTGTGGGGAAAGCATGCCCAAGAAAAGCGAGAGCTGATTACATCTGCGCATCATTACATCATACAATCACCGCATCCGAGTCCTTTTTCCGCGAACCGCGGATTTTTTGGCAGTCGTCCGTTTTCTCGGACCAACCAGTTTCTACACCAGATCGGGAGCACCCCGATTGATTGGCAACTTCCGATGATATAATCACACCAAGAGAAATGCGTCCTTGAATTGGTTTTAAGGGGCGCTTTTTCTTTTTATAGAGGGGAAAATGATGGAGGAGATAAATAGACTTTTAAGTCGTATCGTGGACTGTTTTCGCCAACCATTGGGTAAAAAGGTAAGTGGTATCTATCTTCATGGCTCGCTTGCTATGGGGTGTTTTCATCACAAAAAAAGTGACATAGATTTACTGGTACTTGTTTCGGAGAAGTTAACTCTAGAAGACAAATATGCGGTAATCCATAATGTCTTACGGTTGGAAGGTCAATTGCCGTTAAAAGGATTGGAGTTCAGTGTGGTTCATGAATCAGTCTTGAATCCATTTCTTTATCCGACTCCATATGAGCTTCATTACTCCATTGCCCATCATAAAAAGTATACAGAAGACTCTGGTTATCTTTGCACAGATGGGGTAGATGAAGACTTAGCCGCACACTTAACTATAACCTATGAACGTGGAGTTTGCCTCTATGGTCGTCCCCTGAAAGAGTTGATTCCACCTATCGACAGGCAGTTCTTTGTACAATCCATTCTTTCTGACTTAAAGTTTGTAAAGCAGGAGATTAGCGGTAACCCAGTCTATTATGTTCTCAATTTGCTTCGAGCTCTCTACTTTTTACAGGAGGGTATCTTGTCATCCAAGCAAGAAGCTGGTGAATGGGCACTGAACACACTTCCGCTGATCCGAGAATTTGAAATGTTAGTTGCACAATGTCTACAAGATTATCGAGGCGAATTAGTTGATGCCAAGCAGTATGCCGAGACTCGATTAATACGGTTCGCTGACTTGATCCTTGCTTGGATGAATCAGATATCCGAATAAAAATGGAGTCTATTAATTCCTCCGCAAGAAATATGTACCACTGTAAGATGTAAACAAGCTATTATAAAGAATATGACGATTTTGATCCAAGAAAAACCAGGTGAAGAATATGAGTGTCTCACGAAAAGTGTCGTTGCCGTTGACCGGTCTTATAATAATTTTCTTAGGTGGAGCGTATGGCTTTCACTTGCTCGATCATATCTCCTATTTTGATGCGGTTTGGATGTTGATGATCTCACTTCTTACGATTGGGTATGGGGATGTTGTTCCCCAATCGTTTGAAGCTAAGGTGCTCGGGATGTTCGTTATTCCGATTGGAGTAGGCTTGCTTACCTATACCTTGGGTGCGATTGTTGCAGGGGTGATAGAGGGCAGTTTTTCGAAAACCTTGTGGAGGAAAAAGATGAATAGATCCATTGCGAAATTGGAAAATCATATCATTGTGTGTGGCTTAGGACGAGTGGGGCAACAGGTCATAAGCGAATTGAAAAAAGAAAACATCCCCATTGTGGTAATTGACCGAGACGTCAGCCAATTGGAGGAAATTGATAAAGAGCTTCTGTTTATTGAAGGCGATGCCACAGAGGATAAAATTCTGATCGAAGCGGGTATTGAGCGAGCACTGGGATTGGTTGCCACACTTCCACAGGATGCGGATAATGTGTTCATCTCACTTACGGCCAAAGGGATGCAACCTAATATTCACATCGTAGCGCGAGCCGAACGACCAGAAACGGAAGAGAAGCTTCATCGTGCTGGAGCAGATAAAGTGATTAACCCATCGAGTATCGGGGGAAGACGGATGGCGATGTCGATTCTCAAGCCGATCAGTGTGGATTTTGTCGATACCATCCTGCATGCCGAACAAGAGGATTACAGCGTGGAAGAGATTGTGTTACAAGCAAGTTCCCGTATGACCAATCAGACACTACGAGAGAATAAGGTTCGTGAGCTCTTTGGAGTTACCGTTGTAGCGATTAAGCGGGGGGACTCTATTATCAGCAATCCACCAGCAGATGAGTTCTTGCGAGCAAATGATTTGTTGATTGTATTTGGAACCAAACGCCAACTGACACAATTTGAAAGCGCCATGAAAAAATAATTGATCAGCAAAATGAATAAAAGGACCTTGTCGTGATGACAGGGTCCTTCTTATGTCCTTTAATTATGAAAGTTTAAGTGCTTTACAGTTGTAAAGTACTTAAACTTTTTCCATCCGCGTTGGAGAAAAGACTTCGTCACTGAAGACTCATTTTAAGCGAAACTCAGCGTAGAGAACGTAGGAAGGAAAAGAGTCGGCATTCTTTACATCATTGAGAAGCGAAGTGATTTTCTTGTCGACTCCCTTCCGAAGTGAACGGAGCGGACAGTAAATGCTACACGCGAGCTTAAACAGAGCGGAGCGGGACGAAGTTTTTTCTCCGTTCTGTTTAACGCAGCAAGCGCAACCCGTTCAAAATGACCAAAATCGTACTTCCTTCATGCCCCAAAACTCCAAGCGGCAACGTAATTGATTGACAGAAGTTCGAAAGCATGAGCAGTAGGATGACAGAGAGAGCGAAACCAATATTTTGCTTCACCACAGAGCGTGTACGTCTGCTTAGCTTGATTGCAGCAGGAATTTTCTCCAAAGCGTCTTTCATCAGAACGACGTCGGCGGCCTCCAAAGAGACATCACTGCCGGAGCCACCCATGGAAATCCCTACGGTTGCAATCGCCAAGGCTGGCGCATCGTTCACTCCGTCGCCTACCATCGCGATTTTTCCGTACTGGTTGCTAAGCTCTCGTACCTTCTCCACTTTGTTCTGAGGAAGCAAATCAGCGTAGAACAAATCAATTCCGGCTTGCTTGGCAATTACTTCAGCTGTCGAGTAACGATCACCTGTGAGCATGGCAACCTGAAGTCCCAGCTTCTTCAACTCGTCAATGGTTTTGCGTGCTTGTGGGCGAATCGTGTCTTGCAAACCAAAGATCCCCACGAGACCTGCTCCATTCTCAATGAGAATGACGGTTTTTCCTTCCTGTGAAAGCTGATCAATCACCTGTTGTGCTTCTTCGGTCAGTTCAATCTGATTCAAATAGCGAGGACTGCCGATTCTCCAGGTTTGATCCAGATAAGTAGCTTCTACGCCTTGACCCGTAACCGCCTGCAGTGAATCCGGGTGATCAAGCTGCAGCTGGAAAGCTTCTGCCTGACTCACGATGGCTTTGGCAAGAGGATGCTCCGACATGCTCTCAATGGAAGCCGCAATCCGTAACATCTCTGATTCCGAATAGCCCTGGTAAGCGTGCATATTGGTTACCTGCGGCTTACCTTGAGTAAGTGTTCCCGTCTTGTCAAAAGCAATCAGTCCAACGCCCGCGAGGTTCTCCAGGTGTGTGCCTCCTTTTACCAGCACGCCACTGCGAGCACTGTTGGAAATAGCCGAGAGCATGGCGGGAACGATAGAGGCGACAAGCGCACAAGGCGAAGCGACTACCAAAAATACCATGGATCGATAAAAGGTTTCACTCCAGCTCCAGCCGAGTAGATAATGTGGGGCAAACATCAACACCACTGTAAACAGGATAATGGCATTGGCATAAATGTTCTCAAAGCGTTCAATGAATTGCTGACTGGCTGGCATCTCGGTTTTGGCTTCTTCAACGAGCTTGACGATTTTGGAGAGCAAGCTGTTTTCGTTCGTTTGTGTGACCTCGATCAGCAAGGCGCCTTGACCGTTTAATGTACCGCTAAATACTTCACTTCCGGCGGTTTTATCTACAGGAACAGGCTCGCCCGAAATCGAGGCTTCATTGATGCTGGAGCTTCCTTGGACGATCTTCCCATCGGCAGGAATCTTTTCGCTCGGTTTGACGATAATGATATCTCCTATGCGCAGTTCTTCGATGCGAACTTCATGTTCAAATCCGTTTGAAAAAAGAGTGGCCGTATCTGGCGTCATTTCCATTAATGCGTGAAGATCACGTTGGCTTTTCGCCAATGAATAGGATTCCAGTGCGCCGCTTAATGAGAAGATAAAGATGAGCAGGCCGCCCTCCATCCAATAACCGATGCTCGCGGCACCGATCGCAGCCACTAACATCAGGAGATTCACATCGAGCGAACGCTCTTCGATTAAAGTCGTGATTCCTTCTTTTGCTTTGACATATCCGCCAACAGCGTAAGCCGCAATAAAAAGAGGGACGGCCGCATAAGACAGGCTGGCTTGCTCGCAGGCCCAGGCAATGGCAATAAGCAAACCACTCGAGAGTGCAGCGATGGTTTCAAAATGTTTTCGGAGGAATGCCAAAAGCTTATTGGGTTCCTTCTTGGGTGCTTTACAAGCTGAGGATTGACACGCAGACGTTTTGCACATCATTGGATTTGTGCAGATTTTTACTGGTGCTTTCATAAACGATCACCTTCTCTTTCTTTTGTAATTGATAATAAGAATCAATATAGATGCCCTTAAAAAGCCACATGCTACTGTCCAGATGGACAGTAGCATGACAATTGAGAATGATTATTATTTTGTGTATGGGCAATAAAATTGCTTTTGTGCAACATTACTATATTAATTATAATCTAATAATAACAAAAAGGAAACGAATTTTTTACCTTTTTCAACTTGTATTACGTTAATTCTTTCTGGAGGTAAAATATACACGGAATTCACTGCCTTTTCCGGGAGAACTGGATACTTCAATTCTTCCATGGTGAGCTTCGATAATGGAATGGCAAATGGCCAATCCTAGTCCGGTTCCGCCTGATTGACGGTTTCGTGATTCATCTACCCGATAAAAACGGTCAAAAAGCTTAGGAATGGCCTCTTCTGGTATTCCGCAGCCATTGTCTTTGATGGTAATGAACACCTCGTAATCGTTTTGCTTGCTGGAGATTTCAATCGTACCCACGGAATCAATGGCGGTAATGGCGTTTTTGATCAAATTGGTAAACACCATTTCAAGAGAAACACGATCTCCTTGTACACAGAATCCATGTTTCTCGTGAATAAAATCAATTTGTTTTGATTTCAGGAAATGCTTTGCCTTTTGAATGCTTATCTCAAGTACTTCGTCGATAGGGAGGGTGTTGCTTACGAGCTGTTTGCCCTGTTCAAATCGAGCAAGCGTAAGCAATTGAGTGGATAAGGATGTCATATGGTCCACTTCTGTCAGGCATCTTTTCAATGATTCCTGATACTCCACTTCTGTTCGGGGACGGCGCAGGGTAATCTCGATCTCTGAGCGCAGAACGGCTAAAGGGGTTCTCAACTCATGAGAAGCATCTTGGACAAACATGCTCTGAGCCAGAAAAGATCGGTATAACCTACCAAGCATCGCGTTAATACCTTGAACGAGTCCTTGAAGAGTTCGGTCCTTTACGGGTAGTTCTATTTGAGTAGACAAGGACTTTTGCTCAATTGGTTGAAGCTTTTCTGCGATCTCTCGAATGGGTCGGAACGCTCGGATCGTCGAATAAGAGACAACGCTCGTAATTAACAGAACACCGCCGACGGAGATGCTAATAAATATCATTAATACTGTATGCAGGAATTCCTGAACGTCTTCCAAATCTACGGCGAGCTCAAGCATATACGTCTCGTCTCCAATGGAGAATGGAACGTTCACTTCACGGTATCGAGCCTTT
Source organism: Brevibacillus ginsengisoli (assembly GCF_050113715.1). Taxonomy (NCBI): domain Bacteria; kingdom Bacillati; phylum Bacillota; class Bacilli; order Caryophanales; family Paenibacillaceae; genus Brevibacillus; species Brevibacillus ginsengisoli. The sequence continues at coordinate 247,386 of NZ_JBNJQR010000004.1, read as the reverse complement.
TCAGAAAAAAGAGTGGTGAAGTAAGAGAATGACTCGCGTATCAGGTGGGAATTCTCACCCTCATTTATATTGGAAAAATGTTCGCCTTCGTCTGATTTATAGTCTAAAGGGACATGCTCATGCCCTTCGTTGAGCGAATCACGCAGTTTTCCCTCTTGAAGAATAACGTTTCCTTCACTATCCAGAACGCGGTAATACCCCTTTTTCCATTCCAGTTCAGTGATGTGATGATCTTGTGTCCAGCGTGAAATCATGGAGTTGACTTCCACCAGCAACATGGAGTTCGTGTTGCGGTTCATTAGCCAAGCTACACTAAAATAGGCACTTACAATAATCAGGAATAATACGAGGGTCATCGCCAATCCTGTACGAACAGCGATACGTAAAGGGAAACTAAGATTCCATGTCGTTTTCATTCTGGTTCACCAGCTTGTAGCCAAATCCCCGGATGGTTTGAATAATCCGCTTATTCATGATTGGCTCGATTTTTTTTCGTAAGTTTTTGACATGCGCTTCGATGGTATTGGCCTGTACGTCCCATGGTTCGACCCAGACTTGTTCAGCCAGGCGCTCTCTTGGAATCACCTGCTCTGGCCTGCGCAAGAAAACCTCAAGTATCTGAAATTCACGTGGTGTTAGATCAATGGGAATACCTTTGCAGCGCACTTGATGAGATGAAAGATCGACAACAAGATCGTTCCAAACAAGCTGATTGGTCAGGTAGGTCTTGGTCTTCCGTCGTTGCAAGGATTGGATTCTGGCGAGAAGCTCTTCGAAGGCGAATGGCTTGCACAGGTAGTCATCAGCACCGCTCGTCAGGCCTAAGACCCGGTCATCCACAGAATCAAGTGCAGTCAGCATCAGGATGGGTACGGAACTTCCAGAAGAACGAAGCTTTGCCAGTACCTGATCTCCTGATAACCGTGGAAGCTTACGGTCCAGAATGATGACTTCATATTCACGATCGTTTGTGTAAAGGAGTGCTTCTTCACCATCGGTAGCAACGTCGATGTGATAGCCCTCTTCTTTTAACCCTTTGTTCAGAATGGCGGCCAAGTGGACATCATCTTCTACGACTAGTAAACGCAAGTGGAGTTACCTCTTTTCTACTATGGCTCCTGGAATCTCCATCGAGAGACGGAGGATGGCAAGAAGACTGACGAGTAAGGCGGAGCCACCATAAAGTATTTGGGGAATGGCATGTGTTGCATCTGTTCCAATAAAAATTCCGTGGAACGTTACGAGAATGTACGTAAGTGGAGATAAAATATGTATCTTGCGCCAAAGAAACGTACCGATCTGCTGTCGGAAATCAGAGGATATGATTACTGCAACTAAACCGTACAATCCTATGATACCAAACGCTAAAGGAAACATGTGGTAATTGGAGACAAACGGAATAAATAGTTCACTCCAAGTGAGTTTGAGATAGTTGTCAAACAGCAATATTCCCACATGAAACAGTGACAGATACATCGCCCAATTTCCAATTGCCTGATGAATGATCGGCCACAGCCAAACCGATTTCTTGCGCTGACGCTGGATTTGGATTATTAATCCCAAAGAGATGGCCATAAACAGCAGAAAATAGGCCACCAACCCGCTCGCTCTGGTCAAATACCAAATGTCCAAGAATTTCATGACACACCAACCCTCCTACATTCCTTGTTGCTCAAAATCACCAAGGCCTGCAGCTTATGTGCCTCGATCCAGTCGGAACCTTCCTCTTCGCCAAGAATGAGCAAAGTTTTGGCGAAGATGTCTGCCTGTATAGCAGATGGAGCCATGACGGTAGCTGAAACAATGCTGCTTTTACTTGGCATACCGGTTCGTGGATCAATCAAGTGATGCCGTATGTCTTGGCCCACTCTCCAACGTCTTTTCCAGGTTGATGAAGTTGCCGCCGCTCCCTGGGTTAAATGCAGGATGGCTTTATTGCGCTCAGGGTAGAAAGGATCTTCAATGCCGATTTTCCACATGGAACCTTTCTGACCGAACAGGCGCAAATCTCCACCCGCATTCACGTAACCACAGCCTGTCGAAGCGAGTAACTCAGCAGCTCGATCCGCACACCATCCTTTAGCAATTCCACTCAAGTCAATGGCATGTGGGGTCGCAACTTGCACAAGGCGTTCGGTAGAATCGATAATTTCGTAGGGCAGCATGCCAGGGAGTGGCAGTCGGCCTGGGACAAGTGATTCTAGCGATGGCTGGGAGTCCGCACAATGGTCGCAATCATAGCGATGTTGCAGTAAGTCAAAGGATACCCGATAGCCTGCCGCCAATAGATTAGGCAGAATCCCCGGATGAAATATCCCCTGTGTTTCCTTATAGTACTGCTTGGCTGCCTGTAAAATCTCAAACAGCAAGGGAGATACCACACGGATATGACCAGCTGGCTGAGCGTTCAAGCAGGATAGCTCACTCTCTGGGATAAATCTGCTGCAGACTGCTTCAACCTGGACAAACAGAGCCTGAGCTTCTTGAAAAGCGGAAGCTGTCAGGGGAGAAGAATCATGTTCCAGACAGACTTCTACCTGTGTATTCATTGCTTGAAAAGTATGGATGTGTGTCGTCATGAAGCTCGCGTCCTTGTATCTGTTGGTGCATTATACGATGGAGCTAACTCAATAAATCCGTTAGCGTTGTGTGCACTCTGCAACTGTGGCTCTTGCTGGTCTTCTTCCCAATGATCATCATCGTCATCATCATGCTTCTTTTCATGCTCATGATCATGATCTTCATTCTCCCAATGTTCATACGTTCGCCTGACAATTTTGGGTAGCTCTTTAGCCTGGTTATCAGATGGATTGTCGGCGAATACATATTGCTTGGCGGGTTGATCATTTGAATTGGATGCGCTTTTCTTGTCAGAGGATGGTGCTTGTCCAGCAAGGGTGCCTACGACGGAAACTACAAAAGCAACACTAGCTATTCTTACGCCCCAGTTTACAATGGCTTTTTTGTTCATCATCAATACCTCCTCGGTTAGCTTGATATCAATGTAAACTAGAAAGCTGAATTCTAAATGAAGAAAGCGATCCACTCGAAATTGCCAAATGAACCGCTAAATAGGGTATGATAAGATGAGGTAACCCTTATAGACAGGAGATTTATAGAAATGAATAAAGTTGAGCTAATTGCTACATCTACCTTTGGACTTGAGTCCGTTGTTGCGGAAGAAGTAAAAAAGCTAGGCTATACTGATCTGCAAGTGGAGAATGGCAAAGTGTCATTTCAAGCTGATTTGTCCGCCATTCCACGGACAAACCTATGGCTTCGCACTTCGGATCGTGTACGTGTCAAAATCGGTGAATTCCGTGCGACTACATTCGATGAGCTGTTTGAACAGACCAAAGATTTGCCGTGGGCTGATTGGATTCCAGAGAACGGAACTTTTCCGGTTGAAGGAAAATCCGTTAAATCCACTTTATTCAGTGTGTCCGACTGCCAAGCGATTGTGAAAAAGGCAGTAGTCGAGAGCTTGAAGAAGAAATACAAAACGGAATGGTTTGAAGAAAAAGGACCCATGTACAAAATTGAAGTGGCCTTGTTGAAAGACGTCGCCACCTTAACCATTGATACGAGCGGCCCCGGACTTCACAAGCGAGGATACCGTGAGTTAATTGGTACGGCACCATTGAAGGAAACCATGGCGGCCGCCTTGATTCTTTTGTCTCGCTGGAATCCTGATCGCGTACTGGTTGACCCATTCTGTGGTTCGGGAACGATTCCAATTGAGGCCGCGCTTATTGGACAAAACATTGCGCCGGGAATGAACCGCGAATTCGTCTCCGAAAGCTGGCCAATTATCCCTAAAACTCTGTGGAGAGAAGCACGCGCGGAAACACACGACCTCGCGGATTATGATCGCAAATTAGAGATTATCGGAACAGACATTGACGAAGAGGTTCTCAAAATAGCCCGACGCAATGCGATGGAAGCGGGAGTGGAGGAGTCCATTCATTTTCAGCGGATGGCGATGAAGGAGCTTAGTTCGAAAAGAAAGTATGGCTATCTCATCACCAACCCACCGTACGGGGAGCGATTAAGCGATTGGAAAGGAGCTGCTCGTCTTAATAAGGAGTTAGGACAAGTATGCTCCAAGCTAGATACATGGTCATTCTATGTGATTACCTCTGATGAACAGTTTGAAGAGCATTTTGGTCGTACCGCGAGTAAAAAACGCAAACTGTTCAACGGTAATTTAAAGGTTGATTACTATCAGTTCTTTGGACCGAAGCCACCCCGTCCAAAGCAGACGGAAGAAACGAAACTGGCAGATTAATCGTCATAAGATAGAAAGAAAAAATCGTCACAACTAGAGAGATAAATCAATAGGGAAGTAGAGGAGGAAACATTGTTTTGAGAAGTCAGACACGAAGGGCATCCAAATGGATTACGGTAGGAATGGCAGCGATCATGCTTCTTACCCCAACGTGGGCAAATGCTAATCCTGCAATGCCCGCTACTCAGATGCCCCAAGTTAATCCAGGTACTATGACGACTCCTGCGGAAATAAAGGAGTTTACCGATGTTCATGGACATTTCTCGGAGAAAGCCGTTCAGCACTTGAATGAGTTGCAGTTAATCAATGGAAGCGGCAATCAATTATTTCATCCGAATGAAACCATTACCCGGCAGGATTTTGCGCTTTTGCTGTCCAAAATCGTCGGATTGCAGGCAGGCGGAGAATCCGCACTTTCTTTTGCGGATGTATCTACGAACAGCCCTTATGTTCCCTACCTATCCAGTTTGATCGACGCGGGGATCATGAAAGGAAAGGGAGATCGCCTGGAGGTAAAAGCCCCCTTGTCTCGACAGGATATGGCGGTCATTCTTTCTCGTGTGATGGATGCGACGGCTAATCAACCAAGTGGAACAGGAGCGGCTCCGAAACCTTACATAGATGAAAAGAGCGTGGCTTCTTATGCGCAGGACGCTGTTTATACTGTCGGGCAAAAGGGCTGGTTACTCGGCAGCAATGGAATGTTCTATCCTATTCGGAACGTTACGAGAGGGGAAGCGGCCGTTGTCATGGATAGAATTTGGCAAGCCCGTTTGGAACAAGCGCAACAAGTGGAGATAGAGGCTAACCATCATCACTTGAAACTGATTGCCGGTACAAGCGAACAGCTGGTGATTACTCGCAAAGGCGGAGGGAAGCTGCCGTTCACGCCGATTTTCTCCTTGGACAATCCAGACATAGGAGCCATCGAACCAGACGGTACATTCGTTGCAGGGACCAAGACCGGTTTGGGACAAGTTACTGTGACAGTTGGCTATCAAACGCTCCAGATTCCAGTAGAGGTAACAGCGGATGGTAGTCCAAATCCGACAACGGGTTCTGCCAGTACGACCAGTGTGTCGGGCAGCTCTTCTGCGGATTCGGCTGTGACTGTTCCATCAGGAACTGACACTTCAGCCACTACAAAACCAGAGACGTCAGAATCTAACGCTAATCACACCGATCTGGTTAACTATGCGCCTGGAAGCTTTAGTTCAGTCGCTTTTACCGGGCCGCAGGATGCCTTTTTTGGCAATATGGAGAAGAAGTATCCAGGTCCAGTGGGTGGAATCGTTACGCCATCGGAGACATGGACAGGATACAATCGTCAATTTGGCAGGGAGATTACTGTTACATTACCTGAAAAGAAAAACGTTCAGCAAATCTCGCTTCAATTTAAACAGGATCAAGGAGCAGGAATTGAGCTTCCTAAGTCAATGGAAGTGGAAGTTTCCCAAGACGGCAAGCGTTGGTCCTATGCAGGGAAAGTAACGCATGCCGTGTCTCCGGGAGATAAAACTTCTCTAATTCGTTCGTTAACCGTTCAATTGCCATCCACTGAATTGCAGTCTGTACGGGTACGGTTTCCGGTGAAGGTTTGGGTTTTCGCCCGTCAGCTGCAAGTGTTGGGTAATAATCAGGCTGCACCTTCCCTTGTCTTGCTGCCACCGACTCGTGTCGAGAATGGAGGAATGGCTGAAGACATCAAAGCGGAAGATCGGATGAGAAATCTGCTGCTTGCCTATTCGGGAGCCAATGGGGAACGAGGAACTTGGACCGTCGACAACTTCCTTCCGCTGGTTGGCTATATTAACCAGGATGGCAAAATGGCCGATCAACTCTTTGACAGTGTGTTGTTCCTGCCTTATCCAACCATGACAGCTACCAAAGACAGTTGGAATAAGTATTTGAACGACCTGTTCCAGCAAGGCAGACAGCTAGATGCGCTGAACACGGCGATGCTGGAGTATAACAAGCAGAGAGGTACGCTTGTCAATCATCGAACGATTGAAAAGGTCGTGCTCACCCTGCCATATCCCGATCCGAATCAGGCAAACTTCGGCCAAGTGCTTGAAGACCAGGATCCGCTTTCCTTCCAGGCTTCCAAGGTTGGTGGAGAGAGAGCCTACCAATATCGCCTTCAAGCAATGAACTGGTATTTCAACGAACTGATGAAGCGCTGGAATGCCGCCGATTATTCCTATTTAAAACTGGAAGGAATTTATTGGTTCCATGAGCTTGTAGATGATGCTTCTCCGAGGGAAAGAGATATTATTTGGGAAGCGGCTGAGATGGTTCACCAAAAGGCCTTGCGCTTTTACTGGATTCCATATTACGGAGCACCAGGGTTTACGGAGTGGAAGCAACTTGGTTTTGACTACGCGTTTGTACAACCTAACTTCTACTTCACTGACGTGTCAACTGAGCGAATCGAATCAACACTTTCTGTAGCCAATCAATACGGAATGGGGATTGAAGTGGAAGGTGACGAGAAAATGGTTCGTGACCTGAAATTCTTCCAGACTTATTACAACCAATTGATCGCCGGTCATAAGCTTGGGATCGATAAGAATAAAATCCACGCCTACTACTACGGCTCGAAAAGTCTGTTAGAAGCCTATTCCAGCAAGGATGAGCATTTCCGTGCCGTTTACGATGACACCTACAAATGGATGAACGGCAAGTTTACGATTAGCGATTATATGAAGCCAATCGCTCCGCAAATTCCATAACGTGGCCAGTTCGGCTAATGAAGAACCCCGTCAGGATATCTGACGGGGTTTCTTAACTAATCTCTACCTTAGCATACTCTCCACCCTTGCCCGCTTTGACAGACTGAGGCTTCGCAATTTGTTTATCAATCACGCGGAAAAGTCGGAAGTAGATCAATGCGCTTATGAATGCGCACAACATGATCATACCGAACACACCGATGGGAGACAGCCATTGGGAAACTCCGATGGAGAACGGAGCGAGAAAGCGTCCAATCGAGAACTGCAGCGTGGAGGCGCCCATATATTGCCCGCGTTTGTCCTCAGGCGCATATTTGCTAATAAAGCTTTGAGCAACTGGCGTACGAACTAATTCTCCAATCGTAAAGACGACCATACAGCCAAAGAGCAGCCAAACATTGGTGGTAAAAGCCATCGCAAACATTCCGATACCCGTGATTATAGAAGAGAGAATCAGTGAATTGCGATCAGACCAATGAGAGAAGAGGCGGGTAATCATCAAGGTAAACAGCACGACGAGCAGGCCGTTAATTCCTACCATCCAGCCAAAAGTTTGCGTACTGTTGATCGAGTAAGACCAATCTCCCCACGAGAACAGGGATTGAGTCGGAACGAATTCCTTGATGTAGACCGGCATGTACAAGTCCATCTGCATGAACGTGAAGCTGATCAGAATCCCCGCGATAATGTACCAGGCAAATATACGATCACTGAAAATCGCCTTGTAACTGCGCCATTGGTCCATGAGACTGGATGCAGACGAGCTGGACTTTTCGACGCGTGCTGATTTTGGCAAGCTTTCCTTCAACATAAAGAACAGCACGATACCAAACACAGCGTTAATGAGAAAGCAAATGAGCATAAGCTGGGAGCGATAATTCTCAAAGAAGAACGAACCGATAATGGGACCGACGACTACGCCGACATTCATCGCGGTATAAAAAGTGGCAAATACCTCACGGCGATCTTCTTCAGTTGTCAAATCCGCCACCATAGCGGAACTTGCGGGCCAATAAATGGAGCCGCCAATGGATAATCCGGTAAAAGCAATGAACTCAACCCAGGGTGAGGACGAAGCGGAGAACAGGGCAAACATTGCGACTTCGATTGCGACGCCCAGCAGCATGGTCGGACGACGACCGATGCGATCCGCCATACGTCCTCCAATCAGGCTGGAGAATACTCCGACAAGCGGAGGAATGGTGAGGATAAGACCCGCCACTTCTTTCCCAAAGGATTCAGTAAAGTGCAAAGCCATGAATGGGAAGAACATCCAATAAAAAATATGAAAAATCGTTTCTCCAATTAAGCGAACTTTCAGGTTCGAATTCCACGATAACCAGCTCAAGCGTGATTCCTCCAATCTATTATCAAGATGACCTTTGGATCAAAAACAATATCGTACACCGCAGGATGAGGAGGAGACGTCCACAAAAAAAAGCAAAACACGAGGGAGGAAGTCTAGTAGTGAATTTCTTCCGCTCGCGTTTTGCTTTTGTTCAACAAGTGTTGGATCGATTAGAAATCATCTCGATCTAGACCAACTCTTGTGAAAAAAGTGAAGGCGAAGTATTCAAGGGTGCACGAATACACCAATAGAATACCGTCGCCTCCATATGTCGTAACATATGAAAACGGTGCGGACGTATACTCATCCTGCAGCTTCAACAATATGATGGTGTGAGAGGCGATGGTGCCCCTCAGCGAGGCCCATCAGATGGTGAAATCTACAGGACGAATCATATATCCAACACTCCGTTTCGTTTTATGAGAAGTACATCTCAACATTTTTCATTAAATTGGGAAATGACTTGTTAACTATCATACGCCAGTAATTTCTAAAAATGCAAGGAAAATTTTACAAAATCGTTATTCGCCCAGGATGATCCTCAACCACATCGGCAATAATTCTTGCCCACTCCACTCCATTTTCGTGTAGAGTCGCAAGTAAATCATTGGCTTGGTCAGCAGGCAGACTCATCAGAAGTCCCCCGGACGTTACGGCATCACAAAGAATAATCCGATCAATTTCATCCAGCTCTGAGGCAAACTCGACTCGATTCGATACCCATTTGGCATTGGATTTGCTGCCGCCCGGAATAATTCCCTGCTTTGCCAATTCGCGAGTCCCCGGCAGAATCGGCACATTCGTGGAATGGATGCGGATTCCCACTTGGCTTCCTTCCGCCATTTCGAGGGAATGTCCCAGTAAGCCAAATCCCGTCACATCTGTACACGCATTGACAGGGTAGTCTGCCATCAGTTCGGCGGCTTGCTTATTTAAGGTGGCCATGATTTTCATCACGGTCTGGATTTGTTCAGGTTGAAGCGCATCTCGCTTAATGCCTGTTGTTTGGATACCAACACCAATTGGCTTGGTGAGAATTAGGACATCGCCTGGTTTGGCTCCTGCATTCGTCAGTACTTGCTTTGGATGAACGAGCCCCGTAACGGAAAGACCGAACTTCGGCTCAGGGTCATCAATCGAATGGCCGCCTACCAGTGCAGCACCAGCTTCTGCAATTTTCTCAGAAGCGCCGCGCAAAATTTCGGTCAAAATGGATGGGTCAAGCTTCGTAATCGGAAAACCGACAATATTTAAAGCTGTAATCGGCCGTCCACCCATGGCAAACACGTCACTTAAGGCGTTGGCTGCCGCAATTTGTCCAAACCAGTATGGATCATCCACAATCGGAGTGAAAAAATCCAATGTTTGGACCAAAGCTAGATCGTCTGTCACTTGATAGACACCCGCATCATCCGAGGTTTCTACTCCCACTAGTAGTCGAGGGTTATCGCTGCCGGGACGAGGGAGACTTTTGAGGACAGAAGAAAGGGCGTCAGGGCTAATCTTGCAGCCGCAGCCCCCTTTACTAGTAAGTGATGTTAACTTAACCGATGTTGTCATATTATAACCTCCTGCCTGATTGGATAGAATGATATGATTATAGAGTCTTCTTGTTTTTCACGGACTAGTGTAAGCATATCAGAAATGGAAGTGTTTGTTCATTGAGAGATGTTAATATTCAGGAAATCCTTCACCAAGGATACAGTAATCTAATCGATGTCCGTTCGCCAAGAGAGTTCGCCCGAGATACAATTCCCGGTGCCTGTAATGTGCCCTTATTTAGCGATGAGGAACGGGCCCAAATAGGAATTACCTATAAACAACAAGGCCAAGCAGCGGCACAATGGCTTGGCATGCAGCTTGTTTCGCCGAAAATAGAGCTTTTGATGCAGACGATTAAAGGCCGAGCGGAGGAGACGGGAGAGATCCCGACCATTTTTTGCTGGCGGGGCGGCATGCGCAGCCGGGCGATGGCGACGTTTTCCACTTTTGCCGGGCTGGAAGTTCAGCGTCTAACGGGAGGCTACCGCGCCTATCGCAAGTATGTTACGCAGACCTTTGAACCATATGAGCTAAAGGCTCCCTTAGTGCTCGTGCATGGAATGACGGGAGTAGGCAAAACCACACTGCTTCAAACGCTGGAGGCAAGCGGACAGCCCGTGCTGGATTTGGAACGGATGGCTGGTCATCGCGGGTCTGTATTTGGTCATTTGGGCAAAGGAAAACCAGCCAATCAAAAGATGTTCGACGCAAGATTGTTTGAGGGTCTTCGCCGATTGGAGAATGCGCCCTACATCATCATGGAAGCGGAGAGTAAACGGATTGGCAATGCGACGTTGCCGGAATTTTTACTAAACGCCAAAACATCGGCGACCATCCATCTGCTCGTGCAAGCGCCTCTGGATGTAAGAGTATGTCGCTTGTATGAAGATTATGTTGCCCCCTTCAAATGGCGGCCAGATTTCCAATCGAATGTATTGGATTCGTTCCAAAAGATCTATCGAAAAATTCCTACCGACCAGGCCAATTTGATTAAACGAGCTTTGCTTGAAGGTGATTATTCTACCGCTATTGCTTCTTTGCTCGTTGACTATTATGATCCGCGATATTCTGGTCATTCTGGAGACTACCAAGGGGAATTCCTAACAATAGATGGAGCGGACCTTCACATGGCAGAGCAACAAGTCCGCCAGTTTTTGCAGGAGCGGTTTTCTGAGTAGGATTGGCTTTTTCTGTCGATAGAAAAATTTTTAACAAGTCTGTTTCGCGGTACCCCTGTGTGCTACAATAATTGTCAGAAATATATGGACAAATAATGATATGGGGGTATGTTTGATGAAAGATCCACGGATTGTTACCTTGGCACAGAATCTTCTCAACCATTCTGTCCGCTTGCAGGCTGGCGAGAACGTCATGATTGAAGTGCGCGGGGAAGGTGACGTGTTGGCGGGTGAGTTGGTGAAGCAAGCGTATGCGTTGGGTGCTCACCCTTTTGTACGCTTCATTAATCCATCGATCCAGCGTGAACTGATGATGGGCACAACAGAAGAACGCGCTCATCGTGTGTTGAAATGGGAAGAGCCCATGTGGAAAGACATGCACGCGATGGTCGTGATCGCAGGAACAAGCAATGACAGCGAGATGTCTGACGTACCGGTTGAACGACGCCAAGCTTATCAAAAAGTGCTGAAAGATATGAACAACTACATTACATCCAATGTGAAATGGGTGCTGCTCAACTACCCGACACCTGGAATGGCGCAAAGTGCCAACATGTCAACAGAGGCGTTCGAGGACTTCTACTTTGATGTGTGCTCAACCGACTACAAGAAAATGCACGAGGCATTCCTGCCGCTGAAAGAATTAATGAATCGTACGGATCGCGTCCGTCTGGTTGGACCGGGAACGGACCTGAGCTTCTCCATCAAAGGAATCCCGAATGTGATCTGCTCTGGCGAGAATAACATTCCGGACGGGGAAATCTTCACCGCTCCTGTGCGTGATTCCGTCAACGGAACGATTTCTTATAATACGCCAACCCAGTACATGGGAACCAAATTCGAGAATGTCCGCCTCACCTTCCGCGATGGTCAGATCGTAGAAGCGACTGCGAATAATACCAAACGACTGAACGAGATTCTGGATAGCGATGAAGGCGCTCGTTATATCGGGGAGTTCGCCATCGGTGTGAATCCGTATATCTTAAACCCAATGAATGATATTCTCTTCGATGAGAAGATTGCGGGAAGCTTCCACTTCACTCCAGGTCAGGCATATGAAGACGCCAACAATGGCAACAAAAGCACCGTTCACTGGGACATGGTCAACATCCAGCGCCCAGAATACGGTGGCGGCGAAATTTGGTTTGACGATAAACTAATTCGTAAAGATGGTTTGTTCGTTCTGCCTGAATTGCTAGGCTTGAACCCGGAAAATCTTAAAGGTTAAGAAGCGAAGATTATACAATAGGAATGGAAGCCCAGGTGCGTGTGATGACCTGGGCTTTTCTTCTGGTTCTGGTTTCGGATACAATGGGCAAGAAGTGATGTAAGCGGGAGGTTTCCATGAAGAATAAGGCGTGGTTAGAATATACGGCAACAGATGAAGACGTAGGCCGCACGGTTGAACAGATTTTGAAGGAAACGCTGAATATCTCCGGCAGAATGATTCAACGTCTGACGAGAAGCAAGGGCATTCAATTAAATCGAAAAGCTCCCTTTTTGAAGCGTGAAGTAAAAGTGGGTGATCGAATATCGGTCAGAATCACGGATCAGAAGCCACCAGGTGCAATTCCGCCTGTCCATGCGGGAGCTATAGAGGCTCCGGTTCCGATTTTGTTTGAGGATCAACTATTTCTCGTAGTGAACAAGCCTGCTGGAATGCCTGTACACCCGACCAATCCAAGTCAGACAGGCACACTCGTTCAGCAATTAGCTGCTTACCTGGAAGCTCAGGGCGCCACTCCGCATGCTGTTCATCGTTTGGATAAAGAGACAACAGGGACGGTCCTCATCGCCAAAAGCAGCTATGCTCATCAACTGGCCGATAAACTTTTGCGAGCCAATGAACTGCACCGTGAATACCTCGCAATCGTAACGGGTGAAGTATCAGAAGCGAAGGGTGCAAAAGAGACCATCAATCAACCGATTGCGCGCGATCCGAATCACTCGACCAGACGACGAGTTCATCCCAATGGAGATGCGGCTATCACACACTATGAGGTGATGGAAAGTCATGAAAGCGGCTCCCTTGTCCAAGTAGAGCTGGAAACGGGAAGAACCCATCAGATTCGCGTGCATTTTGCCTGGTTAGGCCATCCGTTGCTGGGTGATACGCTGTACGGCGGGAAGAAATCAGGATTCTACCGAGCAGCTTTGCATGCGAGCAAGCTAGCATTTACCCATCCCGTGACGCAGGAGTCGATCAGTGTCGAGGCGACACTGCCGAACGATTTTCAAAGCTATTTTCAGAACCATTTTCAACAGCAACTATCTGCCACAGCCAAAGGAGATTTCCTCTAGAGCGATCTAGAGGAAGTCTCCTTTTTTTCGGATAGCCTGATAACTGCATGCAAGTATTTACATGCATAAACTTTTGTGGTTATAATTGGCAGTGTTGAAAAAATTGTAAGTAAGTACTTGCATGGCGGGGGTTATCATGGATCAAAACAAGCAGCATCATACGGAGGGGAAGGCAGAGGAACAGGAAACCAGGAAGAAAATCCTTGCAGCCGCTCGTCATCTGATGGCTCAGAAGGGTTTTAAGGGAGCGACAACGCGACTGATTGCGGAAGAAGCTGGGGTGAATGAAGTCACAATCTTTCGCCATTTTGGCAACAAGGAAGGCTTGATTACCGCTTTGCTGGAGGAGGTTTCTACGATCCAGCCGCAGTTGGAAGTGTTGAATCCACTCGATTATCCAACCGTAAGAGATTTCTTAATCAGCTATACGGAAGTGTTTAATCAAGCGCTTCAGGAACGAAAGGAAATCCTAATGATCACCTTCATCGAGGCCAAGAATCTAATGGATGAAACGCACTGTATTTTTTACAAGCTGCCAAGCGCTGCAATATTCGTTCTGATTGACAAACTTGCTCTCTTACATCAAGCCGGAAAAATTGTGGACTGTGACTTGGCAGTTGCCGCGCATATGCTTATTTCCTCATTCTATTCGGCTTTTTTCGTCCGAATTCAAGCGGGTATTGAGAATTTTGCGATTGACGAGAAGCGTCTCTTGGATCGCTCTGTCGATATATTGATCCGAGCGTTGCAAGTTTCTTGAAATTATGTTGGATGTTGGCCGTAGTGTTTGATGAATCCCCATAGCGATTGGAGAGAGGTACGGATGAATAAGAAGTGGCTGATCGTCTTGATGGCTACAACTGTTTTAGCCACAACAGCTTGTAACAGTAATCAACCTGCAACAACTGCGCAACCCCAGATGGAAGCGAAGCAGGTGGGAGTACAAACTGTAACTTCAGGAAAAGCTTCCCGCGTGTCAGAATTATCAGGAACATTGGCTCCGAGAGAAGAAGCAACCGTGTCGTTTGAAGTGGCAGGTCGAATTACTCAACTAAGCGTAAACGAGGGGGATCATGTCAAGGTAGGCGAAATTCTTGCGCGTATTGACACAAGTGATTACTCACTTCAACTCGCCAGGGCTAACTCTACCGTAACACAAACCGGAGCCGCTTTAGACAAGACGATCAATGGAGCAAGACAGGAAGAAATCATTCAATCGAAATCCATACTCGATAAAGCTACCGTCTCTTATCAAAAAGCCTTGGACGATTTCAAGCGTATGGAGAAGCTGTATCAGGAAAAGGCGATTTCCTTAAATGATTATGAGAATGCGAAGAATCGTTTGACGATTGCCGAAAAAGACCTGCTGTCTACCAAGCAATCGTATGCGCTCACCGTGGAAGGTGCCCGCTCTGAGGATCGGCAAGCACAGCGCTCGAGCTATGATCAAGCCGTAATCGGCAAGGAAATGGCGGCTTTGACCTTATCCAAGACTCAATTGAAGTCTCCAATCGAGGGAACCGTGATTGCGAAACAGTCCTCAATCGGTCAGTTGACGTCCGTAGGAGCTCCCGTGTATCGAATCGGGAACATTGACTCTTTGAAGATTGTGCTCCCGGTTCCAGATCGAGAAATTACTTCATGGAAAGAAGGGGATTCAGTCTCCCTCTCCTTGTATGACTCAAGCCGTGAAGGGAAAGTAACGAAGCTGTTTCCTTCCACCAATCAAAGCACAGGCACAATCGGAGTAGAAGTCACCATCGCCAATCCGAAGCATGACTGGTTCGCCGGGCAAGTGGTAAAAGCCACGCGCAAGCTTGAATCCAAAGAGGGAATCTTCCTGCCAATTGAAGCGGTCATCAGCCGGGGAGAAGCCAAACCCTACGTATTTGTCGCATCCCAAAATAAAGTGATTAAAACCCCAGTAACGATTGGGGAACTGATCGGAAACCAGCTCGAAATTACTTCAGGATTGCAAGTGGGCCAGCAGGTTGTCGTTAAGGGAGTAGACCGTTTGTTTGACGGTGATCCAATCGAGGCAACAGGAGGGAAGTAACCGTGATTGAATACATCGTCCGCAAACGGAAGATCACCCTGCTATTCTTTGTGATGATTATGCTGGTTGGCTTCCTCAGCTTCTTTCAATTGCCCAAGCAAGAGATTCCGGAGATCGTCGTCAGCATGGCAACTGTTACAACAGTTCTTCCCGGTGCCTCCCCTGAAAAGGTAGAGCAGACAGTCACGAAGAAAATCGAGGAAAAAATCAACGAATTGCAAGGTCTCAACTATGTTTCCTCCACCTCAAGCTTCGGTGTTTCCTTCATTCTTGTCGAAGCCAAACCAGAGGTAGACGCTAAGCAGAAGTGGGATGAACTGCGCAAAAAGGTAAAAGATGCGGAAAAAGACCTTCCCGCTGACGCTAAACAGCCCATCATCAACGATGACCTGAACCGTACGTTTGTTCAGACCATCAATATTACGGCGGATAGCCGCGAGCAGCTGTATAGTCTTCGCGACATGTTAAAAACCTGGAAGGATCAGCTTCGCACCATTCATGGTGTAGCAGATGTCACGATTGATGGACTTCCTAAGCAGGAAATTCGAATTGATGTTGATACGCAAAAACTTCAACAATACGGAATTACCTGGGGTCAGGTATTAAATGCCGTGAAGACAGAAAATGAGAAGATTCCACTCGGCAATTATGACGTAAAAAATCGTACCTATCAGTTGAAAATTCAAGAAAGCAAAGACCCGCTGGAATTGGAGAAGGTCATTGTCAGCCGTTCGAAAGACGGATTCCCGATTTATTTGCGAGACATCGGCAAAGTCAGCTTAGCGACTGAAAAGGTTGATTATCTGGCCTATCACAATGGCAAACCGGCTGTAACGATGAGCATTAATGCCGAAATGGGCAGCGATGTGCCAGCTCTACAGAAACAAGTGGACGATATGATGGTGACCTTGGAAAAGAGTCTGCCGGCATGGGCGAAAAAAGATTCGATTTTCTCGCAGAATGAACGCGTCGATATATTGTTTGGCCAGCTTACCCGGGAAATGGTGATTGCCATTATTGCCGTCCTGCTTGTATGTACGCTTGGTCTCAATATAACGACAGCACTTGTGGTTGCCTTGGCGATCCCGATTTCTCTGGCCATCGGATTAGTCTTCCTGCCATCGCTCCATATTACTCTGAACCAAATGACTATTGTCGGACTCATCATCGTACTGGGTATCCTGGTGGATGACGCAGTAGTTGTGAATGACAACATCGAGCGGCGTCTATCCGTACTAGGTGAGAAGCCATTTCGAGCTGCCGTAAATGGGGCTAAGGAAGTGTCGATCTCTATTCTGACAGCTACCCTGGCTACGATCGCCTCGTTTGCTCCGTTGCTTTTCTTACAGGGCGATGTAGGGCAATTCATCCGGCCGATCCCGACGATTATTTCATTGACTATGTTGGCTTCGATGATTATGTCGCTTACGATTATACCGATTTTCCGCCAGTGGCATGAACAACGATTCTCCAAAGGGGCTGAAGGCTACCGTAAGCCAGCAGGACTCTTAGGTAATCAAATCGCTCAATTAATCAAATGGTATTCGAATAACCTGATGCCTCGTATGCTGAAACGGCCGTTATTTACAGGAATGGTTGGTGTATTGATCGGAACGGCTGCTTACGGGTTAATTCCAATGACTCCGGTTGAATTATTCCCGATTGATGACCGTGCCGAGATGTTAGTTAACATTCGCGTGCCAGTGGGCAGCAGCATCGCAAAGACAGACTCCCTGACACAAGAAGTAACCAACTATATCTTGAAGCAGCCAGGCGTAACGATGGTTGCCAGCTATGTAGGCGGCAGTGCTCCGAAAATGTTTGGCGGAGATGTGAGTGCAGGAAGTGGAGTCACGGTTGCTCAATTGGTCGTAAAAGTCGATAAGGTTCATCTGAAAACAGCACAGGCAGTTGATCAATGGGGTACAGAATTTAAAAAACGGTTCCCGGAAGCGAGCATCATTCCAAAAGAATTGGAAACCGGTCCTCCAGTTGGGATGCCAGTTGTTATCCGTATTTATGGAGAGGACATCAACACGCTTCGGAGTCTTTCTCAGCAAGTCCAGAGCAAGGTTTCCAAGGTTCCGGGGACGTTTGATGTGCAGGATGATTTTGGGATCGAGCGCTATGCCGTTGAGTTTGAGGTTAATAAGGATTTGATGGATCAAAAGCTAGTCAACTACACGGATCTGACCCGAACGATTCGACTTTTGGGAGAAGGGCTTACGGTGAGTGAATTTGATAACGGAAATGATTTAATCAATATCAAATTGTACTCTCAGTCCAAGAACGAAGACCCAGAAGTGGTGTTCCAACGCTTGACGGTGGCCAATGCGCGAGGAGAACAGATACCGCTCTCAGAGATCGCCCATCTCAAACCAACCTTTAGCATTCAAAAAATCCCCCACCGAGATTTATCGCGCATCGTCACAGTATCCTCTGATGTAAAAGGGAGGACAGCTACGGAGGTCATGAAAGAAGTTCGGCCGCTTATACAAAGCATGAAGTTCCCAGAAGGGTATCGCTGGGAAGTGGCTGGGGAAACCTCCAAACAGACTGATATTTTCATTGATTTGGGGAAACTGTCTATTATCGTCGTCTTCCTGATCATTATCCTGATCGCGATGCAATTCTACTCGCTTACCATCCCTGTGCTTGTGATGAGCACGGTCTATCTCGCCTTTGCGGGCAGCTTGATCGGTCTGTTCATCACCCAGACTCCGCTTGGTTTTATGACGATGATGGGAGTGATCTCGCTCTCTGGTATCGTCGTTCGGAACGGTATCGTGTTAATTGAATTTATCGAAGACGCGCGACATGAGGGAGTCGGGTTGAAGCAAGCGGTTATTCAAGCGGGTGAAGCTCGCCTTCGTCCCATCCTGTTGACCACGATGACGGCTATCGCTGGTTTAACGCCCCTCGCACTCTCTGGAGACGTATTATTCAGGCCATTAGCGGTAACGATTATCTTTGGTCTGTTGTTCTCTACCATGCTGACCTTGATCGTTGTACCATCCTTCTACACCGTACTGGCACAGCGTAAAGAAAAGAAACTAGCGAAGAAAGCAGCGAAGCGACCGGATTTATATGGTCCTGATGCTGACTTGTACTCATAGGCTAACCAGAAGAAGGCTTCGTCTGATGGCGAAGTCTTTTCATAATATCGGAATGCTTAATTGCTTAACAGAAGTAAAGTGATTAAGCATTCCTTCCATTTGCGCCAGCCTGCCAAGAAAAGACTTCGTCCGCTCGCCGCTCATTTTAAGCGAAACAAAGCGGAGTGAACGTAGGAAGGAAAAGAGTCGGCATTTTTTGCGTCAATGAGAAGCGAAGTGATTTTCTTGTCGACTCCCTTCCGTAGTGAACGTAGCGGACAGCAAATGCTACACGAGCTTAAACAGAGCATAGAGGGACGAAGTCTTTTCGGTAGGTTTTCAGACAAGTTTTGGTATAATGATTTAACAAGTGTGTCAAGCGCAAGCTCGGGTAAGAGAAGGGAGTGTCCATGGTATGCAGGAGCCTCAGCTATTACAAGAAGAGAAGGTATTTAAGGACCCCGTTCATCGCTATGTTCACGTGCGCGAGAAACTCATTTGGGACTTAATTAATTCACGAGAGTTTCAGCGTCTGCGTCGGATCAAACAATTGGGAACCAGCTATCTTACCTTTCATGGCGGTGAGCATAGCCGGTTTAATCACTCCCTTGGTGTGTATGAGATCATGCGACGAATCCTGGAGACCTTTGAGGGACGAGCCAATTTGAACCGTGAAGAACGCCTGTTGTGTATGTGTGCGGCTCTGCTTCATGATGTCGGTCACGGGCCATTCTCGCATTCTTTTGAAAAAGTATTTCGGTTTCATCACGAAGACTGGACCAAAGCGATTCTTCTTGGGGATACGCAGATCAACCAGATTTTGTGTACGGTGGGAGAACAATTTCCACAGAAGGTAGCGGAGGTTATTGCCAAAACCTACGAGAACAAACTGATTGTCAGTCTGATCTCCAGCCAGATTGATGCTGATCGAATGGATTACCTGCTGCGCGATGCGTATTATACGGGCGTCAACTACGGGAACTTTGACATTGAGCGGATTTTGCGGGTGATGCGTCCTCATGAGGATGGAGCGGTGATCAAATTCAGCGGCATGCATGCCGTAGAGGACTACATCATGTCTCGCTATCAAATGTATTGGCAGGTATACTTTCATCCAGTGACGCGAAGCGCGGAGGTCGTGCTGAACAAAATCTTTAAAAGAGCCAAGCAGCTCTATCTGGAAGGCTATTCATTCGAGATCGAACCCAAACATTTCATTCCGTTTTTCAAGGAACAGATTGTACTTCGCAACTATCTGGAGCTGGATGAATCGATTGCTTTTTTCTATATGCATCAATGGCGCGAGGAACAAGACCCGATCTTATCGGATCTATGTAATCGCTTTCTTGACAGGAAATTATTTAAATACGTCGAATTTAATCCAAGGCATTATCGAGTCCTTGAGGAATGCAAGCAACTGATGGCGGAAGCGGGAATTGATCCAGACTATTACATGGAGGTAGATTCTACCTCGGATCTTCCCTATGACTTTTACCGTCCGGGCGAAGAAGAACGCATTCCGATCATGTTGCTTATGCCTTCCGGTCAGTTGCAGGAGCTGTCCACGAAATCTGAAATTGTAGAATCGATCAGCGGGAAACGACGTTTTGACTATAAACTATTTTTTCCACTTGATAAAATACTGTCTCTGCCAGAAAATATGTCTTCTAAGATACGAGAACGCCTAGAGGTGATGGAGGATGTTTAGGGATCATGCCAAAATCATGCGCCTTGTCGAATTGGTCGGCGAAGTGACGGGACGCAAGAAGCTTCACAAGATGGTGTACATCGCCAAGAAGCTTCAGGTTGATTTTGATGAGCATTTTGGGTTTCATATGTATGGACCATACTCAGAAGAGCTGACGATGAAGGTAGATGAATTGTGCAACCTTGGGTTACTGGACGAGTGTAAAGAATCCAAAGGGGCAGTGGATACCTATCGTTACACCTTGAACGAAGCGGGCAGGGATTTTCTACGCTACCAAAATGTAGACTTGGGTCATGGTACATACCTGATTCGTCGCATGAATGAGGAAAACTCCCGCTTCCTTGAGCTGGTATCGACCGTGCTATATTTTGAACAGCTTTCGTATGAAGAGATGTGTAACAAGGTGTTAACGCTCAAAAGCATGCAACGCTACACAGATGATGAAATCCAGCGAGCCATAGGGTTTTTGGCAGAGCTGCGAGATTTGCCCGGACAAACAGAGGAAGTTGGCAGCTAGGATATACGAGTGCAAGTAAGAGACTAATCGATCAGGATTGGTCTCTTTTTTGTTTAAATATAGGAACCCCAAAACACTTCAAGTAGTAAAGTGTTTTGGGGTTTCTCCCATCTGCGCAAGCCCACCAAAGAAAAGACTTCGTCACTGAAGACTCATTTTAAGCGAAACCCAGTGTAGTGAGCGAAGGAAGGAACAGAGTCGGCATTCTTTACATCAGACTGAGAAACTAAGTGATTTTCTTGCCGACTCCCTTCCGCAGTGAACGGAGCGGACAGAACCAGCATCAGAGCGAGCTTAAACAGAGCGTATAGGGACGAAGTCTTTTCTTCTCTTTTTTTGTCCCACTCTCGTACCAGATAATCGCCTGAGGGAAGGCCATAGAATGATTATGTAGGGGGGAGTTTAGTGGGAAAGTTGTTGTGGACAAAGAGTTCGAAGTGGAAAGACAAGCGATTGTTGCTGCTCGTTACGCTGATCGGCATTTGCTTTTTTGCGGGAGGCATTGTGGTAGCCAGTGAAGGGACTTTACCCCAAGTAGTCAAGGAGCAACCCAATCAGCCCCTTAGTGACCTGCAATGGGCAATGAGTAAGGGATTGGTATCAGCCAATTCTTCAGGCAATCAGTCTATGACTCAGGCAGAATTCCTCAAGATGCTGTTAGCCGTATACAAGCCAGCTCAGCAAGGAGTTATCGTCCCTCATGGTGCAGAGAATCACTGGGCTGCGCCAATTTATGCTACCGCTCAAAATGAAGCGCTTTTTGATTGCTCTTGCCAGATCAAACCGGATGAAAAGATTACGTTTCTCGATGCCAGCAAGTTTATCTTTCGGGCCATTAACAAGAAGGCCGGGAAGGAGTTGGTCAAGCTAGAAGATGTTCAATCATGGGTGAAGCACAATGGGGATATCACCACGCCTGTAACGTACACAGAAGTTTCTTCCTTTTTACATAAAATGGATGGTATGGTAGAAGCAAATCTACTAGAGAAAGGAGGGAAAAAAGATGATCCGAAAAATGATGGGCAAGTTCGTAAGTAGTGTATTATCCGCCGTGATGTTTGCTGCGCTCCTAACGGTAGCTTCCCTTGTAGGAGTGGGAAATGCGGCTGAAAATGAAATTAAAGTTTATGTGGATGATAAGGTTATCCAACTTCCGGATGTTAAGCCTTTCATTGATTCCGCTTCAGCTCGGACATTAGTACCCGTTCGTTTTGTGAGTCAATCACTTGGTGCACAGGTGAATTGGGACGATGCGAAGAGAACCGTTACGATTACGAGGGCGGGAAAGAATATTGCTTTGAAGATCGGAGAAAAGAAAGCGACAGTTGATGGTAAGACGATTTCGTTTGATACAGCGGCTACGATTAAAGAGGGGCGGACGTTTGTTCCTTTGCGGTTTGTAAGTGAGGCTTATGGGGCGCAGGTGATCTGGGATAAGTTACACAAGGATGTTTATATTGTCACAAAGCCTAAAGTACATGACGCCTATGGGACAAAGTTGTATAAACAGTTCCAGGCTAGTCTAAAGATTAAAAACGGAGTTCTATCAGGGAAGTTGCCGATAAAATCTACCGAGGATCTTTTGGTTCACTTGGAAATAAGTTTTGTCAAAGAGGGTATTGAAGACAAAATATTAGAGAAAGCGGATAGTTTTTCGTATCCAGTAAAGGAAATAAGTTCGTTGTCTTATGTAATTTATGACCGAAAGAATGGAAAAAGATTGGGTCATTATTCGTATAGAAGCTTACCAGATCTTGCCCCACTGGATGTGACCGACTACTAATGAGGAGAAAAGAGCTTTTTTATAAGTATTTTTTGCTGGCTACATTGTTATTAAGTCAGTTAATTAATACAGATTATGTATTAGCTAGGACTGTGACGGTTGCAGATGGATACCAATGGCCATCTGCTTCCCCAGTCACAGAAAATGAATTGAATAGTAATCACTTACATAAACTCAAAGTTGGTTCATTAAATAGTAATCAAACTATTGAGAATTCCACAATACTCATTATCGACGGTCTTCCAAAATCTGACTATGGCGTTGTGCGTAATGACGTTACAGTTAATCGTGTTGACAGAAATGGAATTACTATAGATTCCATTACTGGTAAGGCATTATTATTTTCAGATGCTAATAAAACTGCGGATAATGGCTATGTCATGGTTGACCAGACAGAAGCATTAAAATGGATTGACGTATTTAATGGTAACCCTTCGTATGTCTTTGGAGGAAGTGTTGTCAAAACATACACGATTCATAATGTTAGCGATACTATTTCATACCAGGCCTATAACCTAGCCGAAATCGCTGCTGAATGCGGCGGCATGGGAGATCAATTCGGCTTTAAGAAAGATGCAGCAGGAAATTGGTACAACTATACCACCTACAAAGTAACCCCACGCCCTAGTTACGGCTCCATCAAATTATTTCCTAGCAAAACAACCTACAACCTAGGCGATCAGATCACCTTTACACTCCATGAAGCCACAGATTACTCCATCTACGACAAAGGCCTAAAACATATCAGCTTTTCCGTATACAACAAAACCCTAGGAAAAGGCTCTGAACAACTCCTCGACGCGTCTACACAATCCATTAAATCGTACACAATAGATCCAACCTACGGACCCGGAACTTACGAAGTCACGTGGATCTACACCGATAAACACGGCCGAACCCCACAAGGATCTTCGGACATGAGTACGGCACTGCCGGTCAAAACCACATTTCAAGTGATAGACAACAGCGGCGGCCCATGTACCGCAATCTCAGCCGCATTAAGAGTCTCCGGCAACCCAGACCAATCCATAAACTCCGGGAATACCAAAAACCTACCCGCGAACATCAACACCATTTCACTGGCTTTCCCCGTACCTGGCACACTAACGGTCGGTAGCACACAACTTCCCGCTAATACACAGTTCAACAATATCCTCATTAATGGGGCAACTACGTTTGAATTCACGCCCACTGACAAAACAAAATGTCCGATGACTTTTACACTTGTTCCGACTGGTGGCGGTACAGTCGAGTGCCTTACCAACGATGTCACCATGCAAGTTTGGAAAGGCGCAATTGACACCACACAGGCTAGCGGAGGGACACTTAATGTCGATGAAGGTGTGCAAGTAGACATTGAATCGACTATCCAAGGGGATTTTTTCTACAAGTACGGAGGAAGCTCGACAGATACAACAGGATGGTTGAATGGCCCCACAAGCAAGAGCACATTTAATAACATTCCACTTAGTTCAAGTTCGAATCTGAACGTGAAGTTCGTCAGCTCAACTGGCAAACGCTGCTGGAACAAAACATTTGTAGTAGTTTCATCAAGCAACAAGCCGGCAGATTGTCCAAAAGTTTACCAACCTAGCGATACCGGTTGGGCAAATGATACGTTCGATCCAATGATTGATAAAGGTGCAACGCTCAATCGACACCTTGGGGATACTTTGAAACTTTATTCCAAGTATTATAATCCGAATACAAGTCAAAAACTGGATGCCGATATTCCGTGGATGATGGAATATCCAGACCACACGATTAAAAAGGTCAGTGGACGTATCAACGACAGAGGAACTTTTGTACCAGGACCCGGCCATGATATTTCGGTGCTGCTCAATCAAACAGGAACCTATACGTTATGGCATGACTACACGGGATATCCTGATTGGGAAGACAAATGCTCTTGGTCCATTACGATTAACGTTGATGACAGCATTTCTTGTAGCGATCTTCAAGCAGTTGCCTATAGCGCTACAGCAGGTTTTACATACACGGGAAGCGGACCCATAAGTGATCCGTACACAGGGGCTAGGGATGCTGGTGAGAAAGTCTGGACAACCTTGGAAGCAAGCTATCAAGGGGCCAGGATTCCGGCTAACTGGGAGATAACAGGCGGAAACCTATCAAGCCCGATCACAGTGAATAATCGGGAATTCTATCAAGTATGGCTTACACCGCTCGCAACTCCCACAACCTATACAATAAAAGCAACGATCACTTACCGAGGCATTACGTGCGTGAAGGTCTTTTATGTTACCTTCTCACCGTACTCCTGCAGCGAAACATCTATTTCCGCAAATGTAAATGGAAGTAGTGTGAGTATGCAAAATGATACGTTGCATCTTGTTTTGGGCAAAGCTCCATCGTACAATGTGGACTTCAAAGCGTTGTACAGCGGAAGTTCTACGGGTGTAACAGCCGATTGGATATTGAAGAAAAATGGTTCGACAGGAAGCAACACTCTCGTTGGTAAAGGCGCGTTTTCCTATACGTTTACGGATACTGCCCCTGCCACTTATACGCTCACGGTCAATGTCAAACTGGGTACCATGACATGTCCGCATACAGTCACCATAAACTTAACGGGAATTCAATGCGCTGACTTGACGATGTATTACACCCATTCTGAAAAAAGCTCATGGACCAGCGTATCGAATGGTAAGGCAAGTTTCCTTGCAAAATCGCCTCTTGATTGGAAAGTGGTTGTCACCGATGGGCACGCCCCGGATTATGGCGGAAAGCCAATTAAGGTCAGCTGGACAGCGACATTATCCAATCAGTCTTCAACCCCAGCTACCTACTATGAGCATAAAGCCACACCGAAGGGAACTTACACCGTAACGGCAACCGTCAATGACCCAAGCTATCCGCAGCTTGCGGGCTGTCAGTTCACGTTTACCTTCGAAATTCAGGATGGTCAAATTGGTTGCGGCGGTGTTCATTATCATCTGTATGATTCGGTAAATCAATGGACCTTAGATGTGGCAAACGGAAGTACAGTAACCGTCAACGCCGATCATGTCGACCTAATCGGGTTAGTTGCAAACAATAGTCCAACTGATTATATCGGTGTAGGTATAAAGGGGAATTTTAATGGAACCAAACCGAATGAGATAGGTGGGCCACAAGGTTATCGGATGAGTAATGTCGGGCCGGGAACCTACACGATATCAGCCACCATAACAGATACAGCGTTTCCCAATGCGATTGGTTGTACTTTTAACGTAACGGTAATTGTAGGGGCAGGCGGTGGTGGAGGTACGCCAGCTCCAGGTGGTGACATAGACGGCGGAAAAATGAAGATCAACATCTACGACTCCTCTAATCGCAAATTGGTTAGTACTGCTGATGGTACTTGGGAGAGGGAGCCAGCCCGGATCGAGGTAGTTATTGATCAAACCAATATTCAAACCGCATTTACCTCCATAGACGGGAAAATCAATCAAGCTATTAATGACAAGATCGCTGAATTAAAAGGAAAATACCCGGCTCCAGAGTATGAAAATGTAGTCGTCACCGCAGAACCCCCAACCTGGAATTCGCAATCGAATGCGCTGACGAGATGGCCAGCTTTGGTACCACTTACCGTAACCGGGCCAGGAATTGACGGTAGCTTTCATCTCGATCCCAAGCAACCGTCACAATCCAGCATTTACACGGGTACGATCACTCCAACACTCACAACATGGAGCAGTACGCTAAACAATCGAGATTATGCTGTACAGGTAGAACCGTTTACGATTGATGTGCCATACGATGTCAAGTTTAACGTCAGCTATGAGAAGTGCGAGATGATAAATGACCCGAATTGGACACCTGACCCGAATGATCCTAACTCGACTCCTCCGCAAATTAAGAAATGCACACCGGGAACAGATTCTGGGCAGATAAGCAACTCATTTTCAATTACGGTTCAAGGGGATCAGACCTCATTTGAAGTTTATGAGCCTAACGCGAATGGGCTGCTCAATCATACGGCGGAATGGGCGGAGTATCACGCAAGAGATCGATATCCGGGTAGTCAGGCGAATGATTTCTATGCGGGTGAAAGGATCATTGCCCATCTTCAAATGACAGATCGGCATCGACACCCGTTCAGCAAGCAATTTCCTCAGATTTTGGCTGTTTCGTCTTGGATTTCGGAGGCCGGAAAGAACGGAGAAAGCCTTCAATCTCAATTGTCCCTAGTAAAGAAGGTAAACGAGCTATGGGTCGGGCCCAAACAGAATGTCCAGAAGCTTGGCCAAAGAGAAGCAGGCGTGGATACTCCTGAAATGGGGGACAAGATGAAGGGATTCGCCAAAGGCGGTCAGTATGCGGTTTACTTCCAGGTCAATTTTGCGTTTGGAGTCTCCAAAGGCTATGCTCCCTACAATAAACTTGCGTATTCCGGGCATAATCAAGCCGATTACAAACTACCATTTAGGGTTATAGCCAATGCTTGGGAGCGACAGGGAATTCGCAATCACACGAAGCAATAAATTAATTTGCAGACCCCTTCTGTCTTTTATTACCATTTTGGTAGAGATGGGAGGGGTTTTGTATGCCAAGAATTGTCTATGTACTCAGTTGTATGTTCCTTTTGCTTTCTTCGATCATGTGTGGGGTAATTCCCGTATCTGCGGATAAACCAGGTTCGGATACTCCCGTAACGATAGACGATCCAGAATCGGGTACTTCCGTAAATGTAGGATATGAGCTGGAGCCGAATAATGATTCTAGCAAGGCCGATTGGATAAATGCTGCCCGTGTTGTTTATGGGAAAATCCAAACGGCAGATGATATTGATTTCTGGAAATTTAAAGCGCCGGGAGATGGGGCTTTGTCCGTTACTCTTCAGATGCCGAAAGACGTAAATTACAGACTGCAAGTGTATGGGGAAGACAAAAAGGAGATCACTCACTCCGATCAGGAAGGGTCGACCACGGAGCAAATTGATTCGATTCCCATTACAAAAGACCATTGGTATTACTTAGCGGTTAGCAGCAGTAATAGAAGCTTTAATAATAAGCTCTACTACATGATTAGACTTACTTACATACCAGTAGGGTTGACGGTAAATCCTGATACCTACGAACCCAACAATAGTCCGCAAGAGGCCAAGGGCATTACGGGAAATGATTTTATCGAAGCAACCATTCATGATGCGGCAGATGTTGATTATTACAAAATGAGCCATGCCCTGGGCTCAACTATCAACCTATCGTTAACGGATATTCCCGAAGGCATGGACCTGGACTTGTACCTGCTTGACAGTAATTTCAAACCTGTGATGAAATCGTGTAATGCTAAAAACTCTGACGAATCGATTGTTTATCAGGGAGATCCGGGTACTTATTATGTGAAAGTGGAGTTTAACAAGCGTTCCACAATTGTAATGAACAAGTACCAATTACGAGTAGCGGTGAAAACAATCCCGGTTATCCTCGTCCCCGGTATTGGCGGTTCTCGATTAAGTATGCTTGAAAAAGGAATTCTGTCAGAATCGTGGCTAAATTTGTCTGGAATGGTATTTAACGAAAGTAACCATATGCGAAGCCTGTCTCTAAAGCCAAAAGAGCCAGGAAGTAATCAAGTTGTCCAGTTACATCCTGAAATATCGATTTTACCTGAAGCGGGGGATGACGGTTTTCATGCAATTGAATATTTAGACTATGGGGTTGGGCAGTCTCTGTCGGAGGAATACTTCTCCATGGCGCAAAAGCTACAGTCCATTGGATACCAGAAGGGAAGAACTTTGTTCGGGTTTCCTTACGATTGGAGGTTAAGCGGCAGTACAAACTCAACACAACTCAAGCAGACAATTGATCGTGCCTTACAGAATTCTGGAGCCAAACAAGTCCAATTAGTGGCTCACAGCATGGGAGGCATACTGATTAAAGAAACTCTCCTTTCTAATCCGAGTTATCAGCAGAAGGTACGTAAAGTCATCTATATAGGGACCCCCTTTCTAGGTGCGCCACGGGCTTTTGAAGCACTTACATCGGGGTATAATTTTGACATTCCACCTTTTAGCGAAAAAACAGGCAAACAGATTTCTCAGTTTGCACCTGCTGTCTTCGAGCTTTTACCTTCACGTCAGTTTGTAGAAAAACAAAAATTTCTTTACCTTCGGGATCAGGAACAGCTTAAGCCGCTATCGTACCAAGACCTATACAGTAACCGACATGTGAACTCCATATACCAGCCTTTACTGAAATATGCTGATGCACAGCATGCCAAATGGGATTCGAGGATGGTGACGGTACCGCAGTATGCCATTATCGGGGAAGGTCAATATACTCCTGTAGGATACGAGGTCAAGGCAGCAACTAACCAGCTCGTTCCAATGTATGATAAGGCACAAGGAGATGGAACTGTACCGGTTATAAGCAGCAGCTTCTCGTTAAAAGACGAGATCAAAAAGAAGTTTTATATCAATTCCTCACATTTGGACCTAGTAAAAAATAAAAATGTGATTGAACAGGTAGTTAACCTGTTAAAAGGAATTGAAACCACATTAACAGGCATGCGGGACAAGCCACAACCAGTTCTCAATCAACAGGACTATCTGATCATTTATCGTGAGGATGGGGAATTCCCCGAGTTTTCCCTTGATATCGCAGGCAAACAGCGAGTCTTTAAGAACCAGACAGAACAGGAACGTGTAGAAGAAGAGATTCGGAACAAGGAAAGCAAGGATATGAAAATCGATTACATTGGCAATGTGATCGTGATCTTTTTGCCGTTGGAAGATGCCAATCGTCAAGTTCGTATGGTCCCGCAATATCAAGTACAAAAAAATTCAGGCATAATCATTGAAAGACATCATGTCAACACACAAACCAATAAGGATAATGTCACCAACCACTCGATTAAATCAAATGGACAATCGATTATCGAGTAGCTTCATGCTTTTGTGACCGCGAAAAACCGCCCAGCATTGCACCAAAAGTCAATACTGGGCGGGTATACCTCCACATAGTGGATTCCCTTCCTCAACTTATAATCTTCCGGGCGGTCTTTTCACTTCGAAAGCGGTTAGGTGACGAGGCTCTCCACCCAAGCTGTTTTCATAGTTACTTGGGACGCCCGTTTTTAGGCCCAGATTCTCACCAGAGGGTACTGGTCCTTGAGGGGGTGGTGTAGTTGCTTGAGATTGTTTTTCCGCAGACAGCTGGTCCACAACAAAAGCGGGGTTGGGGTAAGGTTCCTGAAGTTGCCGTTCACGGTTCAGTTGAACATCTCGTTCGCGAGGTCCATCCGTCATGGAATAATCCCACCTTGTCTAATGTCATCTACGGTAGTCTGCCCTCCTGATGAAAAAACATGAAGTGTACAGCCATTAAATTGCACATGATGATTATTTCAGGGTACAATACATAGTAAGTGAAAATGTTTCATTAGGAGGCGGGAGAGTGGATCTCTTAAATAACGACAAGAAGAAAGCCGGTTTCACGATTATCTCTGCCAAAACAGATGTACATGGTGGATATGGTCAGGGCGTACTTGACTTGAATGCAGTAACCTCAGTAATTATTGATGGCGAAGATGCCTATATTGATATGGGAGCGTTGCATGCAAAAAGCGCAGTTGAAAAAGGTATCAAATGGACTACGAATAAAGACGAAGTTCCTAACGGAAAACCATATTGGCTTGTGTGGGTAACTGTGGACCGGAATGAAAAGGGAGCCTACTACGCTGGAGTAACCGCATGCTACATGGAGATAGATCGCGAAGAACGGAAGGGCTATAAAATTTTGGCCGATCATGTTAACCGAATGGATTATTCCATGAAGAGACGAATCCTGGTTTCCGAATTGGACGAAGTAAGCAAAGCCGCATTGAAGAAACTCCTTATCGAGAACAATCCTGCAATCTGGGAAAACTCGACAGACGAGTTGAAAAGCTCATTAGCATAGGCTTTAACAAGCCCAGAAGAATCTTGAACGGAATGTGAACAAATGAGGAAACCGATTGTGAACTCCGTTTAACTTTTGTAAACTATTGGTACAAAGCATACAAAAATAGCAGTAGATCAACAAGCAGAGGAAGATTCCGTCATCTTTCTCTGTTTGTCTTTTTTAGGGATGTATTTTTGTTTATAATGGTTGGCTTTCTGACTGTGTACATAGTTTTTCCCTATGTTTACAATTGTTGCGATCGAGACAAACTACAATTGTATTCTGCGGGCTTCGTCAGAGCATAACTCTGTGAGAGCCGAGTATTCCAAAACAATTGGGTAAAGGAGTGCGATCCAGATGCCAACCGATAACGATCATTTCGCGCGTCATGGAGGAATTCATTTTCGCAACAATGTAACCTCCGAAGAAATTAATAACTATGTGCGCAAACTTCCGGCTGGAAAAAGGGACAGCTTGTTCGAAGTACTTGATAATCTTGACAAAGCGGGTTTGATCACCGTATTAAATGATCATGTTTTCACCGATGGAAACGGTATCGTTGGTGGGGGCGAAGAATAAGAAAAGACGGCGGACGAAGTCTTTTCTTTAGCGGGCTAACGCAAATAGAAGGGATGTTCAATTACTTACCTCCGTAAAGCAATTAAACATCCCTTTTTCTTTTATTTAGGGTCGCCAGATTTTACCCATCCGCTGCCAGATCGATTGTTTATCTGGAGTCTTGATTGGTTTGGGCTGTGCTTTGGAGTTCGGCAGGTGTTCTGTACAGTAATCCTGTGGCTCAGTTCCTGCCTGAAAGTACATAAACCGCGGGTTGGGACAACTCTCTGTCGCCAATTTGCCGTTTATCGGATCAATGTAGGCGGGGACAACCCCAGGGGGAACGTCAAACAAGGTAGGGGGCTGTTTATTCAAGGAGCTTTCCATGAATTTTGCCCAGATTGGAGCGGCCAGTCTCGCATCGGTAACGGAATCTAGCTTCTTCCCTTCGTCATATCCCACCCACACCGCTGTAACAAGCTGGGGTGTAAATCCACATAACCACGCATCGTAATCGGTTGATCCGGTTTTGCCCGCTACAGGACGATTGAGGAACTGAGATACCCGATAAGCGGTACCACCTGGTTCAAATACACTTTGCATGAGATGAGTAAGCAAAAATGTGAACGTAGGATCAACGACCTGAGTACTTTCCGGTTTTTCTTCGGCGAGCAGGTTTCCTTCACTATCTTCAATTTTGGTAATTGCGATTGTCTTTGCTTTGACACCATGATTGGCAATGGTTCCATAGGCTGCCGCCATCTCATAAGGTGAAGTGGGAGATGTGCCTAACGCAAGCGAAGGAACAGCTTGCAGCTCGCTCGTAATCCCTAGAGCTTGGGCCTGCTGGATAACCTTTTCCGGCGTAATTTGTTGGATGGTTTTTACGGCATAAATGTTGTCAGAGGTAGCAATTGCATGCTCAAGTGTAATGTAATCGTTCGCGTAATGATCGCCAAAATTGCTTGGGGTATACTGTTTGCCATTGTCGTACGTAAAGACGGTTGGCTCGCTTTTCATCAGTGTCAAAGGTGTGAAGCCTTGCTGAAGTGCGGTTAAATACAAGAAGGCCTTAAAGGATGAACCAGGCTGCCGCTTGGCAAACACACGGTTAAACTGGCTTTTTTGATAATCTCTGCCCCCAACCAGTGCCTTGATCTGTCCGGTGGAAGGGTCTATGGCGATTAATGCGGCTTGCAGGTCTAGTTTGTCCTTCGGCAGTTCTTTGGCGATAATTTCTTCTGCCTTTTTTTGCATGTCGTAATCAAGCGTTGTATAGATCTTCAGCCCGCCCTTGGCGAACAAGTCTTCCTCGATGCCGTATTTGTCTTTGATAAGAGAAGAAATGTAATCCCGAAAATACGGAGCGGTTGCCGGTGATTTCAGTTGCTCTCGGCTCTGGAAGACGAGCTTTTCTGTGAGAGCTTGATTGGCTTGGTCCGCTGAGATAAAGCCCATTTTTTGCATGGAATCCAGGACGATTTTTTGTCTCTTTTTCGCGTTGTCATAATGATCGAAAGGATTGTAATAAGTAGGTCCTTTGGGGACGGAAGCCAGCATAGAACTTTCGGCCAGGGTTAGATCCTTCGCGCTTTTTCCAAAATACGTTTGGGCGGCCGCCTCAGCTCCATATGCCGAGTAGCCGTAGTAGATTTGGTTCATGTACAACTCAAGAATTTCCTCTTTGGAGTAGTTAAGCTCCAGCTGTACGGTGAGAAGGGCTTCCTTGAGTTTGCGTTCCCATGTTTTATCGTGACTTAAATAAAGATTTCGGGCCAATTGTTGGGTGATCGTACTGGCGCCCTGAGCTTTACTCATGTTAACGATATCCGTATAGGCAGCCATTCCGAGACGCTTAAAGTCAAAGCCAAGATGACTGTAAAAGGAGCGGTCTTCTATAGCGATGGTGGCTTGAACGAGAGTGGGAGCAATCTCCTTTAGGGGTACCACGGTTCGATTTTCTCCCTGATGAATCTCATCCAGCGATTGTCCGTTACTCGCGTAGATCGTGGTGGTTTGATGAATAGTTGTTGCAGGCAAGGGCTGTGAACGAAGATATAAAATGAACATTAAGATAACAAATGCTCCCACAAGCGTGGACATTACGGTTAATTTGAGGAGTTGTTTGAGTCGTCTAAGCCACCGAATTATCCTCGGCTCTCGTACTACTTCCATACTTTAATCACATCCTTACGTTGAACAGGTTTTACCTTCGAACTGGCTGCGAGATCCGAGCGGGATTTACTCCCCTTTTTTGGGCATACTAGAAAAGTCACTTCTCAATCAGTATGGAAAAATCTATCGGATGATATACTTCTTCTAACAGGTTTTGCTTGGTTACATAAACGGTCATGACCGTTTTATGCTGACCGCCATGCAGTCACATCAATTTTTATGAAAAACGTCGAGACGTTTTTCAAAGAAAAATTTACTTGCTTTTTGGGTGGTAGACACTATAATTCAATTTGATATGCATAAAATACCCCGGATGAAGAAACACATGGCGGCTTTAACGGCCAAGTTTCCCTTACATAAGAGGAGGTTTTTAGAAAATGGATATGGAATTGTGGTACACCGAGAAGCAAACTGAAAATCACGGCATTACAACGAAAGTTACGGAAACTCTATATACAGAACAAACTGACTTCCAAAAACTCGATGTCTTCACGACCAAGCAATTTGGCCGCATGCTCGTGCTCGATGGAATGGTTATGACAACGGATGTGGATGAGTTTGTTTACCATGAAATGATCACTCACATCGCATTGAACACCCACCCAAATCCGAAAAAAGTTTTGGTTGTCGGTGGCGGAGACGGCGGAGCAATCCGTGAAATCGTCAAACACGCGTCTGTTGAAAAAGCAGTTCTTGCTGAAATCGACGGCGGCGTAATTGAATCCTGCAAAAAGTACTTCCCTAATATCGCAAGCGCTTTGACTGGCAATCCTCGTGTAGATGTGCAAGTAATCGACGGAATCAAGCACATCCATGACCACAAAGGCGAATATGACGTGATCATGGTTGACTCTACAGAACCTGTTGGGCCAGCAGTAGGCTTGTTCGAAAAAGGCTTCTACCAAGGCATTCATGACGCTTTGAAACCAGATGGTATCATGGTTGCGCAAACGGAATCTCCTTGGTTTAACCGCGATTTGATCAAGCGCGTATTTAAAGATTTGAAATCCATCTTCCCTGTGACTCGTTTGTACACAGCAAGCATTCCAACCTATCCATCCGGATTGTGGAGCTTCACCATCGCTTCTAAACAATACGACCCATTGGAAGTAGATGCGACTAAAATCAAAAATCTTGACACCAAGTACTACTCCCCTGAGATTCATCATTCCGTGTTCAAGCTGCCTAATTTCGTGGCTGAGCTGACTCGCGAATAGGAGGCTGTAATTGATGCGTTTTGATGAAGCTTACTCTGGTAATGTATTTATCCGAAGCCACCAAAACTACGAAGAAAGCCAAGCTGTAATTTACGGCATGCCAATGGACTGGACGGTAAGCTTCCGTCCAGGTTCCCGTTTCGGTCCTCCTCGTATTCGTGAGGTTTCTGTTGGCCTTGAAGAATATAGTCCTTATCTGGACCGCCTGTTGGAAGACGTGAAATACTTCGACGCAGGAGATATTCCACTTCCGTTCGGACACGTAGAAGGAAGTCTGGATGCCATTCGTTCGTTTGTAAGCAAAGTGCTTGCAGACGGCAAAATGCCAATCGGTATGGGTGGAGAACATCTTGTCACTTGGCCGGTTATTCAAGCGGTATATGAGAAGTACAAAGACTTGGTTATCTTCCACTTCGACGCTCATACAGACCTGCGTGACAACTACGAGGGCTATGAGTATTCTCACTCGACTCCGATCAAGAAAGCTTGCAATCTGATCGGCGGCAAAAATGTCTACTCTTTTGGTATCCGCAGCGGAATGAAAGAAGAATTCGAGTGGGCCAAAGAAAACATGCACCTGTATAAATTTGACGTTCTTGAGCCAGTGAAGAAAGTTCTTCCTACCATCGGGAACCGTCCAATTTATCTCACGATTGACATCGACGTACTTGACCCAGCACATGCGCCAGGTACCGGTACTACTGAAGCGGGCGGCATCACATCCCGTGAGTTGCTCGAAACCATCCATTTCATGGCCCAAAACGGAGCCAATGTAATCGGATGCGACCTCGTGGAAGTAGCGCCAATCTATGACAGCAGTGAAATGACGCAAATCGTCGCTTCGAAGATTTTGCGTGAAATGATTCTTAGCTTCGTGAAATAAGGCCTCAAGAATACGCTATAGAACATGGAAAAAGTGCTCTCAGAAATGAGGGCACTTTTTCCGCTAAAAAAGAAAGATAAATTGCCTCACATAAGACAATTTATCTTTCTTTTCATTTCGCGCAAGCCCACCAAGAAAAAGAGTTCGTCACTTGTAGCCTCCTTGGAAGTGACACCTAGCGAGGGAGCGGAGAAAGGGAAAAAAGCCGCCACCCAACCCCGTAGGGGCGCCAGCAAGAAGGGGCCCCGCCCGACGGCAGCGTTAGCTATAGTCGGGTGGGTATATGGCGGCGTCCCTTTCGGAGTGAGTGAACGGACAGTTGGCGCTACATTGCGAACTTCCACAGAACGTAAAGGGACGAACTCTTTTTCTTTCCGATAATTTAATGGTAGGATATGAAAGTGGCAATAAATGGGGGTGTACGGATGAGGGAAGTGTTCAGACAGCGGAGTTTTCAAAAAATATTTTTCTCCAATTTATTTTCAGGCTTTGGCCAAGGGATGAGCATAATCGGGATCTCGTGGTACCTGGTGAATCAGGCTGGGTCAGCTCACGTATTGGGAACCACGATGTTTATCTCATCGATTCTGTTCTTTTTCATCGGTCCTTATCTGGGAACCTTGATTGATCGTTTTTCTCGGAAAAACCTGCTGTTGTTCGTGAACGGATTAGGCTTTGTTGTGCTGGGATTCTGTGCGGTTTGGGGTTTCGCCCTTCCTTATCAGGATTGGATGCTCATTCTCATTTATATGGTCACGCTATTCATCAATCAGATTCATTATCCTACTCAATCCGCGTTGGTTCAGGAGAGCTTCACTGATCGCCATTACAACGACATTAACAGCTTGCTGGAGATTGAATCACAGACTGCATCAGTACTTGCGGGGGGAGTTGCCGGAATATTCTTGGAACAGCTAGGCTTGCCCATTGTTCTGTTGTTTGATGGGTTAACTTATTTGTTCGCTTTTGGATTGATTTCGACGTTGGACTATCGATTCACGTTAGCTCATCACGTAAAAGCCAATGCAGGGAAGAACTGGTGGAGTCAGCTTCATGACAGCTGGTTATTCATTCGCGGGAAAAGGGGATTCCTGGTTTTTGGAACAACGGCTATGTTGCCCTTTGTTGCGGTTATGGTAGGAAACCTGCTTGCTCCGGTGTGGGTCAATCAGACGCTGCACGCCAATGTTATCATTTTCTCTACTCATGAGATGACATATGCTGTTGGAGCTGTTGCCGCAGGATTTTTGGTCATGCACATGACGAGAAGATTCGGAGCGCTTGCTGCGATGGTCGGGAATATGGTGATGTTTTCTTTGGTGCTAGGATTCATTGTGATGCTGCCCTATGGTTGGATGTTTGTTTTTCTCACGACTTTTATCGGCTGGGGAAATACTTCTGTTCGCTTAATCCGTCAAAACGTGTACATGCGCATCGTACCCAAACAGCATATGGGTAGAGTGTTGAGCTTTTTTCAATCGGTTGGCATGTTCGTTCGTCTGATTTTGCTAGGATCGTTCACACTCATGATTGACATCACAGGAGCAGGGGCAGCCTATTTGGTATTGGCTTTTTTGGTTATCCTTGGAGCCCTCGGATGCTTTTTCTCAATGCGCTCATTATTGACGGAAGACAGTGATCAAGCGCTTCATCTCAATACGGTAGAAGAGTGAGTGTACAATAAGGTACAATAGAGCCAAGCGAATTTGGATCAGAATAAAGGTGAGACACATCTATGCAGCAAGTCATCCTGCAATTAACGAGCAAACAACAAATCAATGGGCAGTCAGATGTGAGCCGACACAACTATGAAGCCAAAGCGGTTTTGAAGCACGACGTGTGGTTCATTACGTATAAAGAACAACTGGAAGACCAGCTGGAAGTGAATGCTGTTTTGAAAGTTGGGAAGCAAGATTTCACGCTTTTACGCCAAGGAGCGGTGCAGATGAAGCAATCCTTTCAGAAAGGGTTGAGCAGCTCGTCCCGCTATGTTAGCCCTTATGGCTCCTACCTTATGGAGGTACATACTCATCACTTGCGTATAAAAGAGGAAAACGGTCAACCTCAAGAAATTTCAGTAGGGTATCAGTTATGGTTAAATGATCAATACACTAGTGATGTTGAGCTTCATTATTCGTTGAAGTGGACGTAGAAGCTCAGGACGAGTCGGGGGAGCAGCGCTTCAATCGCTTTCCTGACTATTTCTTCTGATTTTACCCTCGCAGCTTTGCCATACCCCGTTATGTGGTCAACAGGTTTACCCTCTTCTCGCTTTTCAAATCAAGAAGTTTACACATAAGTGACGGATTTTTGGCACTATTGACAATTTTTCGGCAGTTTGTTCCTTTTGATCGTAAATCAGTAACTCTTGTTGGGGGAGGGCTTCATGCAAAGATTGCCTATGTCAGATACGGTTGAAATGCTTCAAGCCATTTTAGGCACAATCGATGAGGGGATCCATGTTGTGGATGCGGAGGGTATCTCTATTTTTTACAATCATGTAGCTGCCAAGCTGGATGGTCTAACACCGGACGAAGTGCTGGGCAAACCGCTTTTAGAGGTGTTCCCGTCTTTGTCCAAAGAATCGAGCACACTCCTGCAAGTAATCGACAATGGCCAGCCGATCTACAATCAGCACCAAACCTATACGAACTGGCGCGGAGTCCATGTAGAAGCCGTAAATACTACATTGCCTGTTTATGTGGAACAGCGGTTGGTGGCAGCGGTAGAGGTAGCGAAGGATATTCGCAAACTTCGGGAGCTGTCGGATCGGTTGCTGAAGCTGCAAGCACAGGTGGGGAACCCCAAGAAACTGAAAAAATCAGAGACAGACGAGGTCGTGTATCGCTTTGAAGATATCGTTACGTGTAGTCCTGCGCTTCTGATGATTATTGAGAGGGCAAGGAGAGCGGCGCGTACTTCTTCGCCTGTTTTGATCTATGGGGAGACAGGAACGGGAAAAGAGTTGCTCGTCCAATCGATCCATCAAGCCTCAGGCAGAAACAGTCGGCCGTTCATCGCCCAAAACTGTGCGGCCTTGCCGGCATCTCTCTTGGAAAGCATCCTGTTTGGGACGACCAAAGGGAGTTTCACTGGTGCGGAGGATCGCCCTGGTCTCTTTGAGTTAGCGAATGGAGGAACACTGTTTCTCGATGAATTGAACAGTATGCCCCTTGAATTGCAGGCGAAGCTGTTGCGGGTCCTGCAAGACGGCCAAATTCGCCGGATTGGCAGCTTGTCATCGGTACAGGTGGATGTCCGGGTGATTGCCGCCACCAACGAGGAACCATCCTTGGTTGTGAAGCAGGGAGCGTTGCGGCCAGACCTTTATTATCGGCTGAATGTAGTCTCTTTTGCTCTGCCGCCTCTTCGCGACCGTCGGGAAGATATTCCGCTTCTCACTCGTCATTTTATTGATAAATTCAACCGGAAATTCCACCTAAAGGTTACTGGAGTAGACGATCGGACATGCAAATATTTGAACAGCTATGAGTGGCCGGGGAATGTGCGTGAATTGGAGCATACGATCGAAGCCGCAATGAATTTGGTCGAGGGCGACATGATCCACCTGGAGCATCTGCCCATGCATATTGTGGAGCGAGCGTTAATCAAGCGAGAGACTGTAGATTATCAGCCGACTACAGGAGAATTGCCGAATCTGCGCGAGGCCCTGCGTCAAACTGAAGAAAAGCTGGTCCTCCAAGCGTTAGCCGAGACGCGAGGTAACATTAAGCATGCCGCTCAATTGCTGGGGATTCCTCGTCAAACGCTTCAATATAAGCTGACTCAGCTGGGGCTATCAGCCGATCAACCTAATAGTGCCAAAAATTCGGCAGGCAAATAGCCGCTTTCTGTGGATGTAATCGGCTAAAAGCTTGCTGTTACAGTATTCTGAATTTTTTGATTTGATTGGCATGAGTTTTGCAATCTCTTTTGGCTAAAGAGGTTTTACAAGAGAGCCTTATTAAGCCAAAAGGGGGATTACCCATGACGATAACGCAAGTAAGAGACTGGCGACAAATTGAGATGTGGAAAGACGTAACAGAGGATCAGTGGAACGATTGGATGTGGCAATTAACCCATACCATCCGCACAGTTGATGAACTGAAGCAAGTTGTCAACTTGACCCCGGAAGAAGAAGAGGGAGTCAGAATCTCCAATGCGACGATTCCATTGAATATTACCCCCTATTACGCTTTGTTGATGGACCCTGACAATCCACATGACCCGGTTCGCATGCAATCCGTTCCGCTTTCCAATGAAATGGTGAGAACCAAATATGATATGGAAGACCCGCTACATGAGGATGAGGATTCTCCAGTTCCGGGACTTACCCACCGTTATCCCGACCGCGTCCTGTTCCTCGTAACTAACCAATGCTCAATGTACTGCCGTTATTGTACGCGCCGCAGGTTCTCCGGACAGGTAGGAATGGGCGTGCCGAAGAAGCAATTGGATGCGTGCATCGAATATATCCGTCGTACTCCTGAGATCCGCGACGTACTTATTTCAGGTGGGGATGGCTTGCTCATCAATGACCGTATTTTGGAATATGTCATCAGCAACCTGAGGGCGATTCCACATGTGGAGATCATTCGCATTGGGACACGTGCTCCGGTCGTATTCCCGCAGCGCATTACAGAGAATCTCTGTAATATGCTGAAAAAATACCATCCAATCTGGCTCAACACGCACTTCAACCACCCGCGCGAAATTACGCCAGAAGCCAAAAAGGCGTGCGAAATGCTCGCCAACGTCGGGATTCCTCTGGGGAATCAGTCCGTCATTCTCTCCGGTATCAACGATTGCCCGAACGTGATGAAAAAGCTGGTGCAAGATCTGGTGAAGATTCGCGTCCGTCCATACTACATCTATCAATGCGACCTCTCTGAAGGAATCGGACATTTCCGTGCCCCTGTCAGCAAAGGGATCGAAATCATCGAGCACCTTCGCGGCCATACTTCCGGATACGCTGTGCCAACCTTCGTCGTAGACGCACCACATGGCGGCGGCAAGATTCCAGTGATGCCGAACTATATGATTTCACAGTCCGCTGACAAAGTGGTGCTCCGTAACTTTGAAGGCGTGATCACTTCCTATCCAGAACCGAAAAACTACCATGCTCACGATGAAGAGAACTGCGAATTCTGCCAGACAGCCAAGGGTACGCATGTCGGCGTCGCTTCTCTGATGAAGGACGAAGGCGATAACCTGGAGCCTTCAAGATTGAAGCGAAACGAGCGGATTCATGAGACCAAAGTCAAGTCGCTTGCCGACGTGCGCAAAGAGCAAAAAGATAAGAAACCCGAATCCAATAAGCAACTGGACGTCTCGGGTAAATAACGAACTCCACTCAGGACCCTGCCAACTAGCAGGGTCTTTTTTATCCCTAGCCCTTTCTCAGAGAATATGCTATATTCAAACTAATAAATCTGAACGAACGCTCAGTCAAAATAGAAGGCTATCATTCTGGTTGTACTGGAATTTGCAACTTTGGGAAAATTCAAATGAATAGTCATTCATTTTCTGGGGTAGTTCTGGTAATATGAAAAAATAGACAAAAAGAAATTTGGAAAAGGGAGCTGAGAACATTGCTGCCATTATTGAACCTTATTGCATTTTTCCTTGTGCTGGCGTATGGACTTTATTTGTTCGCACACGTGGTCTACAGCCGTTACCTCTTCATCAAGCTCGGGAAGAAGGGTGACATCAAGGACGATTTTGGTACACGCCTGAATTTGGTACTTGAGAACGTCGTGTTTCAGAAGAAGCTGTTGAAAGACAAGAAAAGCGGTTTTATGCACGTCATCATGTTCTACGGCTTTATCATTTTGCAATTTGGTGCGATCGAGCTAATTATCAAAGGGCTGGTGAATGGCTTTGAACTCCCTTTTGGTAGCGCTCACAAGTACTTCAGCTTGATGCAGGAGATTACGACACTCCTGATTCTGCTCGCTGTCTCTTACGCCTTCTATCGTCGCTATATCGAGAAGCTCAAACGACTCAAGCGCGGCCTCAAATCCGGTTTGGTTCTGATTTTCCTTACAAGCTTAATGGCATCCGTTCTCTTGTCCCTAGGATTTGAACGGATTTGGCTCCATGAAGAAGCGTCTCCATTCGCACCAGTTTCATCCTTGATTGCAGCCGCATTCGGGGGAGTTGGAGAAACGGTTGGTGCCGGACTATTCTATGTGTTCTGGTGGATGCACTTACTGATTTTGCTTTCATTCGCTGTGTATGTTCCGCAATCCAAGCATGCACACTTGATTTTTGCTCCGTTTAACGTTTGGTTCAAGAAGCTGGACCCTCCTGGCAAATTGTCTACGATCAACTTTGAAGACGAGACCCAAGAAGTGTTCGGTGTCGGAAAAATTGAAGATTTCACACAAACCCAATTAATTGACTTGTACGCCTGCGTAGAATGTGGACGATGCACGAATATGTGTCCGGCAGCTGGCACAGGTAAGATGCTGTCTCCAATGGATTTGATTGTGAAAATGCGCGATCACTTGACGCAAAAAGGCGCTGCGGTTACTTCTCGTACACCGTGGATGCCAAGCTTCGCATTCTCCAATACTCAAGCCAATCAAATTGCGATGCAATCCGGAGAGGTAGCCGCTGCAGCAGAGGGTTCGCAAGCATCCACGTTCGAGTTCAACGTAAATCTCGTGGGAGATGTTATTACAGAACAAGAGCTATGGGCTTGTACGACTTGCCGCAATTGTGAAGACCAGTGCCCGGTAATGAATGAGCATGTAGACAAAATCATTGACATGCGTCGTTATCTCGTCATGACAGAAGGCAGCATGCCAGCTGAAGCGCAGCGCGCCTTGAACAACATCGAGCGTCAAGGGAACCCTTGGGGAATCAACCGTAAAGACCGCATGAAATGGATTGAAGGTCTGAATGGGGAAGCAGAAGTGCCAACAGTGAAAGACACAGAAGAATTTGAATACCTTTTCTGGGTAGGTTCCATGGGCTCTTACGATAATCGCAGCATGAAAATCAGCCACGCCTTCGTGAAGCTGATGCATGAAGCGGGCGTCAAGTTCGCCATTCTCGGTAACGAAGAGAAGAACTCCGGGGACACTGCACGCCGGATTGGTAACGAATTCTTGTTCCAGCAATTGGCGCAAGAGAACATTGCGTTGTTTGAAGGATACGGCGTGAAGAAAATCGTCACATGTGATCCACACGCTTTCAATACGTTCAAAAACGAATATCCTGAGTTTGGTTTGCAGGCAGAAGTGTTCCACCATTCAGAATTGCTCGCTCAATGGGTAAAAGAAGGCCGCTTAAAACCAACCAAGGAAGTAAAAGAACGCATTACCTACCACGATTCCTGCTACTTGGGACGTTATAACGAAATTTATGATAAACCTCGTCAGATTCTTGAAGCGATTCCAGGAGTTGAGATTCTGGAGATGAATCGCAGCGGCTGCGACAGTATGTGCTGCGGTGCCGGTGGTGGTTTGATGTGGATGGAAGAGCATGAAGGTAGCCGTATCAACGTGGCTCGTACAGAACAGGCTCTGGAAGTGCAGCCAACTGCCATTGCCAGTGCGTGTCCTTATTGCTTAACCATGATGAGCGACGGCGTAAAGATGAAAGAAAAGGATGAAGAAGTAAAAACAAGAGACATCGCTGAAATCTTAGCGGATGCAATTTGAGAAAAATAGGCCGTACTGCGCTAGAAAGCGGTACGGCTTCTTTATCACTAGCCATGAGAAGGAGA
This sequence comes from Brevibacillus ginsengisoli, assembly GCF_050113715.1. Lineage (NCBI taxonomy): Bacteria > Bacillati > Bacillota > Bacilli > Caryophanales > Paenibacillaceae > Brevibacillus > Brevibacillus ginsengisoli. The sequence goes on along the minus strand of NZ_JBNJQR010000004.1, from coordinate 204,381 downwards.
TTTTGAAATTCATAGAATTTTCCCTTTTCCCCTTCTAGTCTGACCACAGTTTTGATATGATGAGGGGAGTAAGGTGAGCGATCGCTCAATCAGTTTGAGACAACTCAAACGAAAAAGAGTAAACACGATAAAAGGAGTGAGCGTGGATGGGTTCAGTGATTGTTGGTGCTGCTCGTACGCCATTTGGCAAGTTCGGTGGAGCATTGAAGGATCTGGCTGCGGTAGACTTGGGAGCCATTGTTATCAAAGAAGCGCTTAATCGGGCTGGAGTAAGTGGTGACATGGTGGAAGAGGTCATCATGGGGATGGTATTGCAAGCTGGAGCCGGACAGATCCCATCCCGCCAGGCCGCGCGTAAAGCTGGATTGCCGTGGGAAGTGGCGAGTGAAACCATTAACAAAGTGTGCGCATCTGGCATGCGTGCCGTCACGTTGGCCGATCAAATCATCCGAACTGGCGATGCCGATATTCTCGTAGCTGGTGGGATGGAAAGCATGAGCAATGTTCCTTATGCGTTGCCGCAAGCTCGCTACGGAATGCGTATGGGAGACAGCCAAGTGAAAGATTTGATGATGTTTGATGGTCTTACCTGTCCATTTGATTTTGTACCGATGGCCGTACACGGCAGTAATGTGTCGGAAGAATATGGTATTACCCGTGAAGCGCAGGATCAATGGGCTTATCGGAGTCAGCAACGCGCCTCGCAAGCTGTAGCGAACGGAATCTTCGATGAAGAGATTGTGCCGGTTGAGATTCCGCAGAAGAAAGGCAACTCCATCACGATTAATAAAGACGAGGGACCACGTCCTGAAACCACATTAGACGTTCTAGCTAAGCTGCCTCCTGTTTATAAAAAAGATGGAACGATTACAGCAGGTAACGCACCAGGGATTAATGATGGTGCTGCTGCGATGGTCGTGATGTCCGAGACAAAAGCGCAAGAGCTGGGACTTCAACCGTTAGCCAAAATTCTTGGACACGCGGAAGTAGGAGCTGAAGCACCGTATATTGCGACCACACCAGGACACGCGATCAACAAATTGCTTCAAAAAACAGGCGTCAAATTAGAAGAGATTGATTTGTTCGAGGTAAATGAAGCTTTTGCGGCTGTTACATTGACGAGCGGCAAAATCGTTGGCTGGGATGAAGAGAAGGTGAACGTCAACGGAGGAGCAATCGCTCTCGGTCACCCGATCGGAGCCAGCGGTGCGAGGATTATTATGAGCCTTATTTATGAACTTCGTCGTCGTGGCGGTGGACTTGGAATTGCGGCTATCTGTAGCGGAGCAGCTCAAGGCGATGCGGTTTTAATACAAGTAAACTAAGAATTCCTTAAAAGAAAGAGTTGTAAATCTATTGATTGTTTGGAGGTAAGAAGATGAACGTGAACAAATTTATGGTGGTTGGGGCCGGACAAATGGGCAGCGGGATTGCCCAAGTAGCTGCTCAGGCTGGCTTACAAGTTGTTTTGAATGATGTGAAGCAAGAATTCGTTGACCGTGGGCTTGCCAACATCACGAAGAATCTGACCCGCAATGTAGAAAAAGGCAAACTGACAGAAGAAGAAAAGCAAGCGATTCTGGCTCGCATTACACTATCCACAGACTTGGCAGACGGAAAAGATGTTGATTTTGTCGTAGAAGCCGTAACTGAAAACATGGCAGTGAAAGCTCAAATTTTCAAGAAGCTGGACGAAGTTTGTCCAAAGCATACGGTTTTGGCAAGCAATACATCCTCTTTGCCAATTACCGAGATTGCCGCAATGACCCAACGCCCAGAGAAAGTGATTGGCATGCACTTCATGAATCCTGTTCCCGTGATGAAGCTGGTTGAGATCATTCGCGGGTTGCAAACAGCTGATGAAGTGTACCAATTAGTCGAAGATCTGTCCAAACAAATGGGCAAGGTACCTGTTAGCGTCAACGACTTCCCAGGTTTCGTCTCCAATCGTGTCCTGATGCCGATGATCAATGAAGCGATTTATTGTGTCTATGAAGGCGTAGCGACACCAGAAGCGATTGACGAAGTAATGAAGCTGGGGATGAATCATCCGATGGGGCCGCTTACGCTGGCAGACTTTATCGGCTTGGACACTTGTCTGTACATCATGGAAGTTCTGTATGAAGGGTTCGGCGATTCCAAGTATCGTCCATGCCCACTTTTGCGCAAATACGTGAAAGCCGGCTGGTTGGGCAAGAAGACCGGTCGCGGATTTTACTCATATCAGTAATCAGCGGATGGGGGCATCTTCTTCAGGTGTCTCCCTATCTCCTGTGGGAAAGGTAGGACAATCATGGATCTTCGTTTGACCGAAGAACAACTAATGATGAGCAAAATGGTTCGTGATTTTGCTCAAAAGGAGATTGCGCCATTCATTCCGGTTATGGAAGAGACTGAACAGTTTCCTCGACACATTGTGAAGAAAATGGGCGAGATGGGATTGATGGGGATTCCAATTCCCGAAGAATGGGGAGGAGTCGGAGCCGATTTCACTTCCTATATCTTGGCTATTCATGAGATTTCCAAAGTCAGCGCAACACTGGGCGTAATTCTTTCCGTTCATACATCCGTAGGAACGAATCCGATTCTCTATTTCGGAACACCTGAGCAAAAGAATAAATACGTCAAACGATTGGCAGCGGGTGAGCTCTTGGGCGCGTTTGCCTTAACCGAACCAAGTGCCGGATCGGACGCAAGCAGTATCCGTACGCAGGCCGTTCGCAAAGGCGACGAATACATTTTGAATGGCTCCAAGGTATTTATCACGAATGGCGGAGAAGCCGATACGTATCTGACGTTTGCTGTAACGGATCCCTCCAAAGGCTCAAGAGGAATCAGTGCTTTTATCGTGGAGAAGGACACCCCAGGATTTACCGTCGGAAAAAAAGAGAAAAAGATGGGACTTCACGGTTCCAACACCACTGAGCTTATTTTTGAAGACGCAAGAGTTCCAGTCGAGAATTTGTTGGGCAAAGAAGGTGACGGCTTCACCATTGCGATGGCCAATCTGGAAGTCGGACGAATTGGAATCGCGGCACAATCGTTGGGGATAGCTGAAGCGGCTTTGGAATACGCCAAGGATTATGCCAAGGAACGCAAGCAGTTCGGTGAAGCTATCGCCAACAAGCAAGCGATTGCCTTCAAGTTAGCCGATATGGCGACATTGGTAGAGGCAGCTCGACTTTTGGTCTACCATGCGGCATTCCTTCGCAGTCAAGGACTCCCATGCGGCAAAGAAGCCTCCATGGCTAAACGCTTCGCCTCAGACGCTGCGATGAAAGTTACAACGGAAGCTATTCAGGTATTGGGCGGTTATGGCTATACCCGAGAGTATCCGGTAGAGCGATTGTTCCGCGATGCCAAGATTACACAGATCTACGAAGGTACCAATCAGATTCAACAAATCGTTATTGCCAAGCATTTATTTTCATAAAAAACAGAGGAGTGGGAGTAATGAATTTCCATTTAACCGAAGAACAAGAGATGCTGCGTAAAATGATTCGTGAATTTGCCGAGGAGGTTGTTGCGCCAACAGCCGCTGAGCGCGATGAAGAAGAGCGCTTTGACCGTTCCATCTTCGAACAGATGGCAGAGTTGGGTCTCACCGGTATTCCGTGGCCGGAAGAATACGGCGGAGCCGGAGCCGATTATATGAGCTACGTGATCGCTGTGGAAGAGCTGTCCCGCGTGGATGCCTCCATCGGGGTAACACTCTCCGCTCATGTATCGCTGGCTAGCTGGCCACTCTATAAATTCGGAACAGAAGAACAAAAGCAAAAATTCCTTCGTCCACTCGCAGAAGGCAAGAAAATGGGTGCTTACTGCTTGACGGAGGCAGGTTCGGGTTCTGACTCGGCAGGTATGCGCACGACTGCTGTAAAAGATGGCGATGACTACATCCTCAACGGAAGCAAAATTTTCATCACCAATGCCGGTGAAGCGGATACTTATATCGTATTTGCGGTAACAGATGCTGCAATGAAACATAAAGGCGTCAGCGCTTTCATCGTAGAGAAAGGTATGCCAGGCTTCTCAATGGGTAAAAAAGAGAAGAAACTGGGAATCCGTTCTTCTACTACGCTTGAAGTGATCTTTGAAGATGTGCGAGTTCCTAAAGAAAACATGCTGGGTGAAGAAGGGCAAGGTTTCAAAATCGCCATGATGACCTTGGACGGCGGTCGCAACGGAATTGCCGCACAAGCATTGGGCATCGCTCAAGGTGCTTATGAGCATGCGCTTAACTACGCGAAGGAACGCAACCAGTTTGGCAAGCCTATTGCTGCCTTGCAAGCCATCCAATTCAAACTGGCTGATATGGCGACCAAAATCGAAGCGTCCCGTCTCTTAACCTATCAAGCGGCATGGTTGGAGGATCAAGGCTTGCCGTACGGTAAAGCATCGGCAATGTCCAAGGTATTTGCTGGTGACACGGCGATGGAAGTTACCACAGAAGCGGTACAAGTCTTCGGTGGATACGGGTATACCCGAGATTATCCAGTCGAGCGATTCATGCGTGATGCGAAGATTACACAAATCTATGAAGGAACAAACGAGATCCAACGTGTGGTCATTAGTAACTTCCTTTTGAAAGAATAGAGGGAACGACAGTATGCACGAAATTACTCGTCGGATTCTTGCAGGTGATGTGCGCGGGGCAGCTCGCGCCATTACTTGTATAGAGAACGATTATCCCGAGCGGACACAGATTTTGCGAGAGATTTTTCCTCATACAGGACGTGCCCGGCTGATTGGAATCACAGGAACTCCCGGTGCCGGTAAAAGCTCGCTGGTAGACGTTTTGATCAGCTTTTTGCGGGCGAAGGAGTTACTGGTCGGGGTAGTTGCCGTTGACCCGACTAGTCCGTTTACTGGCGGTGCGCTTTTGGGGGATCGTGTACGGATGCAGTCTCACGCGACAGATCCTGGGGTGTTCATCCGCAGTATGGGAACGAGAGGCAGTCTGGGTGGTTTGGCGCGCAATACCAAGGATGCGGTGCGAATTCTCGATGCCTACGGCTGTGACGTCATCTTAATTGAGACGGTTGGTGTAGGGCAGTCTGAACTCGATGTCATGAACATTGCCGATTCAACCATTGTTTTACTGAATCCCGGCGGTGGAGATTCTGTTCAGGCGTTCAAAGCGGGAATCATGGAAATTGCCGATCTGTTCGTTATCAATAAGGCGGATTTGCCAGGGACGGATAAGCTGGAGATTGAAGTGGAGCAGATGCTCGACCTCGTCAAGCATGATGCTCCATGGCGTCCCCCTGTCATCAAAACAATCTCCACTCTCAGTCAAGGCATTGACCAGCTTTGGCAAGAAACGCTCCGCCATCATGAATATCTTCAAACAAGCGGTGAATGGGAAGCGAGACGATCCCGACATTTGCGTGAGGAAGTTATCGAAATCGTCAACTATCAGATTTATCAACGGATGATCCGTGGGATTGAATCGGGAGCTTTTGCACAGGAGTTGGCTAATGTGGCATCAAGACGTGAAGACCCTTATGGCGTAGCCAATGAGATCGTCAGCAAGTGGTTCCATGAATAGAAGATAGTATGACATTCACAGTCTCAAGAGATTTAAAGATTGTCGCTGATTTTCCTCTGTGGGTATAATACGAAGAGGGAGCCGCAATCTTTATATTTCCAAGGTTCTCTGATTAAACGCTCAGTCAGAAGCAGGGGGAGTCTTAGGTGTCTGAAAAGAAAAAAATGATTCCTTCCCTAGTGAAGGATCCTAAACTGATAGAGAAACGCCGTGAACAAATTATTGAAGCGGCGGTGGATTTATTTATCCACAAGGGTTTCCACAAAACCACAACACGCGAAATTGCCAGAGCGTCCGGATTTAGCATCGGGACGTTATATGAATATATCGAGTCCAAAGAAGATGTGCTTTATCTCGTATGTGATGCGATTCACGGTGAAGTGGAGAACCGCTTGCGTGAAGCGATCACATTTAAAGGAACGGGACTGAAAATACTCAAGATGGCCCTGCGAAGCTTCTTCCGCGTAATGGATCAGATGAGCGATCGCGTTATGCTGATCTACCAAGAAACCAAGTCGCTGCCGCGTGAAACGCTGCGCTATGTGTTAGGAAAAGAAGAGGCGATTACGTCTATTTTTGAGGGAATTCTGCAAAAGGGAATAGAAGATGGTTCCATCAGAGTAGACGAAAAGCAGGTCAAATTAATGGCGGCCAATATTGTCGTGCTGGGTGAGATGTGGGTTTTCCGCCGTTGGTCTTTGAAGAGAAACTATAGCTTAGATGAGTATATTGATAAACAAACTGCCCTTTTACTCCGTGAAGTGAGCGCTGAGTAGATTGATGAAGGCTAATTAAGGAGGCACGTGAGAATGGAAACAGAAGTGTATCGTCCGACAAATAAAGTTCGCTTTGTAACGGCTGCCAGTTTGTATGATGGTCATGATGCGTCAATTAACATTATGCGTAGAATTCTGCAAGCATCAGGTGCCGAGGTTATTCACTTGGGTCATAATCGCTCTGTTGATGAAGTTGTCACGGCGGCTATCCAGGAAGACGTCCAAGGGATTGCGATTAGCTCCTACCAAGGGGGGCACGTCGAGTATTTTAAATACATGGTAGATCTGCTGAAGGAGCGTGGAGCCGGTCATATCCGTGTATATGGCGGTGGCGGCGGAGTAATCGTACCACGTGAAATCCGTGAATTGGAAGAGTACGGGGTTGCGAAGATCTTTTCGCCTGACAACGGTCGCGCCTTAGGTCTACAAGGTATGATTAACCAGATGTTGCAAGAAACTGACTTTCCAACAGTGAAGCAGGTCGAATCTGAAATCAATGAATTGCGTGAACAGAACCACAAGGCTGTAGCGCGATTGATTTCGGTAGCGGAGTATGCTGTTTCGGATGCTTCTTTTTTTCAACAGGTGGAAGAGCAGCTTGGAACGCAAGAACAGACCATTCCTGTCCTTGGGATTACCGGTACGGGCGGAGCAGGCAAAAGCTCGCTAACAGATGAGTTGGTCCGTCGGTTTATTCATACGTATCCAGATAAAACCGTAGCCATTCTTTCCATTGATCCTTCGAAGCAAAAAACAGGCGGAGCGCTGCTTGGAGACCGAATTCGCATGAATGCCAACAACACACCACGAGTGTATATGCGCAGCTTGGCAACACGCAAATCTGGTTCCGAATTGTCGATGGCCGTAGAGGATTCCTTGAAGGTACTTAAGGCCGCTTGCTTCGATCTGATCATTGTAGAAACCAGTGGTATCGGTCAAGGCGACGCTCAGGTTAAAGACATTTGTGATATCGCCATGTACGTGATGACCAGTGAATTCGGAGCGCCTTCTCAGTTGGAGAAGATCGACATGTTGGATTTTGCTGATCTGATCGCCATCAACAAGTTTGATCGCAAAGGCTCTGATGATGCGCTGAGAGAAGTACGCAAGCAGTATCGCCGCAATCACAATCAGTTTGAACTCACGGATGAGCAAATTCCGGTCTACGGCACGATTGCCAGCCAATTCAATGATAAGGGAACCAATGTCCTGTTCGCCGCTTTAATGAAAAAAGTTGTGCAAAAGACGAATGTCGACTGGCAAGTAGATCAACTGGATGATACTCCAGTCGCTGTCATGAAGAAATCGGTGATCCCCGTAGAACGTATTAATTATCTTCAGGAGATTGCCAATACTGTGCGCAGTTATCGCCAGTTTGCCGAGGAGCAAGCAGTTGTTGCCCGCAAGCTATACCAACTCCATGGTGCCAAGGAGACGTTGGCCTCTGCTGGTCATGATGGGGAACTCTTGGCCGCGATTGATGTTCAAATTACTCATTTCGAAGGAAAGCTGCACCCAGATAGCCGTCGCATTCTGGACAGATGGCCTTCTCTTAAAGCGGAGTACGCTCAGGATCAGCTCGTCACCAAAATTCGCGATAAAGAGATCGTAACGAAGCTGTTTAGCGAATCCTTGTCTGGAACGCGCATCTCCAAAGTAAGTGTGCCACAGTTTGAAGATTGGGGAGAAATCCTCAAATGGTCATTGAAGGATAATGTTCCAGGAGAATTCCCGTATACGGCTGGTGTATTTCCGTTTAAACGGGAGGGCGAGGACCCTAGACGTCAGTTCGCTGGAGAGGGAACTCCAGAGCGTACCAACCGGCGTTTTCACTTCTTGTCCAAGAACGACGACGCCAAGCGTCTCAGTACGGCTTTTGACAGCGTGACCTTATATGGAGAAGACCCGGATTACCGTCCGGACATCTATGGGAAAATTGGAAACAGCGGCGTAAGTATTTGTACGCTGGACGATATGAAGAAGCTGTATGCCGGCTTTGACCTGTGCGCTCCAGCCACCTCTGTCTCCATGACCATTAATGGACCGGCACCGATGATTCTGGCGATGTTTATGAATACGGCTATTGATCAACAAGTGGAGATGTTTGTGGAACGAGAAGGTCGACAACCAAACGTGGAAGAGTTTGCTCAAATTAAAGCCTACGCCCTTTCTACTGTACGCGGAACCGTTCAGGCGGACATTCTCAAAGAAGATCAGGGGCAGAACACCTGTATCTTCTCCACGGAGTTTGCTCTGCGCATGATGGGAGATATCCAGCAGTACTTTATCGATCACAAGGTTCGCAATTACTACTCTGTCTCCATTTCTGGCTATCATATTGCGGAAGCGGGAGCGAATCCGATTTCCCAATTGGCCTTTACGTTGGCAAATGGTTTTACCTACATTGAATATTATTTAAGCCGTGGCATGAAAGTCGATGATTTTGCGCCAAATCTGTCGTTCTTCTTCTCCAACGGACTCGACCCGGAATATACCGTAATCGGACGTGTAGCCCGCAGAATCTGGGCCGCTGCGTTAAAGAACAAATACGGGGCAAATGATCGCAGTCAAAAATTGAAATACCATATCCAGACATCTGGCCGTTCCTTGCACGCCCAAGAGATGGACTTCAACGACATTCGGACCACCCTGCAAGCGCTGATCGCCATCTATGACAACTGCAACTCGCTTCATACCAATGCTTATGATGAAGCGATCACGACGCCTACTGAGAACTCTGTACGCCGCGCGATGGCGATTCAGATGATCATTAACAAGGAACTCGGCCTTGCGAAGAACGAGAACCCGCTTCAGGGCTCATTCATCATCGAGGAATTAACCGATCTGGTGGAAGAAGCCGTTCTACAGGAATTCGAACGGATCAGTTCTCGCGGAGGCGTATTGGGCGCAATGGAGACCCAGTATCAACGTGGCAAAATCCAGGACGAATCCATGTACTACGAGATGAAGAAGCATACGGGAGAATTGCCGATCATCGGGGTCAACACGTTCTTGAACCCGAACTCATCTGAAGAAGACTATGAAATTGAATTGGCTCGCGCTACAGAAGAAGAGAAACAACAACAGATTCATAACCTGCGCGCCTTCCAGGAGTCTCATCGCGATGAAGCGGGCACAGCCCTCAAGCGATTGCAAGAGGTTGCTGTGTCTGGAGGCAACATCTTCGCTGAGTTAATGGAGTCGGTTAAGGTTGCTTCTCTCGGCCAGATTTCAGCCGCGCTGTACGAGGTGGGCGGTCAATACCGACGCAACATGTAAGTCTCTTCATCAATAAGCGAATTTCAATGAATGTACCCCCTTAAGAGCTTTTTAAGGGGGTTTTTCGGTTTCGCACGGCTTAGCCAATCCAGTATGAAGTGAAGTCAATTGCTTTAGTTTGAAACTCTTGCATTTTAGGTTAAAATGAGGAATACTGTATGATAGCCAACTTATTGTTGTGAAAGGACGTGCACGGCTTGAGTCAATTACTCCAAAATATCGACCAAGAGAAACTTTTCGAAATGGCGATGGTGGACATCGCATATGAGGTTTTAAGAGAACAGAACCGCCCGTATAACTTTCGTGAATTAATGGGTGAAATCGCTGCGCTGCGTAATATGACCGAAGAGCAAGTGATGTCAATGATCGCTCAGGTTTACACAGAAGTAAATATTGATGGTCGTTTCGTGTGCTTGGGTGAAAACAATTGGGGCTTGAAACGCTGGTATCCTACTGAAACCGTTGAAGAGACCCAAGAAGGCGGCGGCAAGAAGAAGAAAATTGTTACCGATGACTTCGATGATGATTATGATATGGATGACGAGGTTGAAGAAGTGTTTGAAGAGGAAGATGATCTCGTAGCGTTCGACGATGATGAAGAATTCGTTGACGATGAAGCAACCGACGAAGAAGACGAAGATGAGGACCTCGACGAAGAACTCGATGAAGAACTGGACGAGGAAGAAATGTTTGAAGAAGAAGAACTCGCAGAAGAAGAGTATGATGAAGAAAGTGAAGAAGATTAATTTATCTGTCTTGACTTTGGTGTAAAAGACATTATAAAATACTGCTTGGGCTTCACATGAAGGAATACCAAATATGGAAAGCTATAAAACAAAAGTGACCCCTACTCGTTTATAACGGGATAGGAACCTCTTTTGTTTTTTCTTTTTTTGGGAGCTATCCTCATTGTTTATATACGCACATTTACTGAACGGTACAGGGAAAGAGGGGACGGAATTCAATGGCGAAGTACATTTTTGTTACAGGTGGGGTTGTGTCTTCACTTGGAAAAGGAATTACAGCAGCATCACTGGGACGACTGCTGAAAAATAGGGGTCTTAAAGTAACGATTCAAAAGTTTGACCCGTACATTAACGTAGACCCGGGAACAATGAGTCCGTACCAGCATGGAGAAGTGTTTGTTACAGATGATGGAGCTGAGACTGACCTGGATCTGGGACACTATGAGCGCTTCATCGATATCAATCTGAATGCAAACTCGAACGTAACTGCCGGAAAAATCTATTCTGCTGTCATCGCCAAAGAACGCCGTGGTGATTATTTGGGAGGAACCGTACAAGTTATTCCTCATATCACCAATGAAATCAAAGAACGCGTATTTCGCGCGGGACGTGAAACTGGCGCAGATGTAGTCATCACCGAAATTGGAGGAACTGTTGGCGATATCGAGAGCCTGCCATTCTTGGAAGCAATTCGTCAAATTAAAAGTGACATTGGACGAGATAATGTTATGTACGTCCACGTTACACTCGTTCCTTATATCAATGCGGCTGGTGAAATGAAAACCAAGCCTACCCAACACAGTGTTAAAGAATTGCGCAGCTTGGGTATCCAGCCAAACGTAATCGTAACCCGTAATGAACAACCTCTTTCTCAAGACATGAAGGACAAGCTTGCTCTGTTCTGTGATATTGATAAAAATGCCGTTATTGAAGCAAGAGACGCGGATACATTATACGAAGTACCACTTATGTTGCAAGAACAGGGATTGGATGAGTATGTTTGCCGTCATTTAGGTCTTACTTGCCAAGAAGCGAATATGACCGAGTGGAAATCGTTGGTTAACAAGGTGAAGAACTTGAGCAACTCTACTCGTATCGCAATCGTTGGTAAATATGTTCAGCTTCATGACGCCTATTTGTCCGTAGCGGAAGCTTTGTACCACGCAGGGTTTGCTAATGATTCCGACGTGGAGATTAAATGGGTCAATGCTGAAGAAGTGACAAGTGATAATGTTGCGGAACTCCTTGGAGACGTAAATGGTATTCTCGTTCCTGGCGGATTCGGGGATCGCGGTATTGAAGGTAAAATCACAGCGACTCGTTACGCTCGTGAGAACAAAATCCCGTTCTTGGGAATTTGCCTGGGTATGCAAATCGCAGTAATCGAATATGCTCGCCACGTGCTTGGATTCGAAGGCGCGAACAGCTCCGAAATCAATCCGGAAACGAAGTACCCTGTAATTGATCTATTGCCTGAACAAAAAGATATTGAAGATATGGGCGGTACAATGAGACTTGGTCTTGGACCAACGAAAGCGATAGAAGGAAGCTTGGCTGCTCGTGCGTACAATGATACCTTGATCTATGAACGTCATCGTCATCGTTATGAAGTGAACAACGAATATCGTGACCAAATGGCACAGGCGGGTCTTTCCTTTGCGGGAACTTCACCAGACGGACGCTTGGTTGAGATTGTGGAAGTTCCAGACCATCCTTGGTTCTTGGCTACTCAATTCCATCCTGAGTTCACTTCCCGTCCGAACCGACCACAGCCTTTGTTCCGTGAATTTGTAAAAGCGGCTTTGCAACAAAAATAATCGAGCTTCACAGGAAAAGGGAATGCTAAATGGCATTCTCTTTTCTTATAAATCAGCAATCACTTTACTATAGTAAGGTGATTGCTGATTTTCATTGCGTAAGCCCAAAACAGAAAAGACTTCGGCCACTTCTAGACTCCTTGGAAGCGATACTTAGCTTAGGAACGGAGAAAGGGAAAAAGAGTCGCCACCCAACCCGAAGGGCGCGAAGCGTTTGGCGACTCCCCTTTCGTAGTGGATAAGCGGACTTTTCCGCATCAATGCGAACTTCCACAGAGTGAAAAGGGACGAAGTCTTTTCTGTTTAATTTCATCTTTTCTTAGCAAATAAGGCAGGATTTTCCTGAAAGTTGGAGAAGGTTTAAAAGCGAGTACTTTGCGCTTGATGCAGAATGATCCTAATCATCTTCACTAGGGGGAAAAATACATGCAAAAGAAGAAGGTTTTAGTAGTAGATGATCAATATGGAATTCGCATCCTCTTATATGAGGTATTGGGCAAGGAAGGTTATTCGACTTTCCAAGCGGCCAACGGCAAACAGGCGTTAGAGATTGTACAGAAAGAACAACCCCATCTGGTTATTCTGGATATGAAAATTCCAGGCATGGACGGAATTGAAATATTAAAGCATATTAAAAAAATTGACCAAAACATCAAAGTCATCATGATGACTGCTTATGGTGAATTAGATATGATTAAAGAAGCGACGCAATTGGGTGCGCTTACACATTTTACGAAGCCGTTTGATATCGATGAGCTTCGTCACGCAGTGAATCAGCAACTCGCTGGATAGTGCACCACTGTTGGGAAAATTGGTAATTGTAGCGCTTTAATAACATATACACTTTGGACAAAATTTATTGTTTACGCCCTGCTAAGAAAAGAATGATTGTGGTATAATAAGCCAAGTTGTTACTAGATAACTCAAGGAGGAAACCTCATTATGCCACTAGTACCTATGACCGCGTTTCTTGAAGACGTGAAGAAGAATAAATATGCGGTGGGCCAATTCAACATCAACAACCTTGAATTCGTTCAAGCCATTACAGATGCTGCAATCGAAGAAAAAGCACCGGTTATTTTTGGTGTATCCGAAGGCGCAATGCGTTACATGGGACTCGACTACACAGTAGCTATGGCGAAAGTAGCGGCTAAACGTGCGGGTGTTCCAATCGCCCTTCACTTAGACCATGGAAGCAGCTTTGATGTTGTGATGAAATGTATCCAAGCTGGATTCTCTTCTGTTATGTTTGACGGTTCTCATCACTCATTTGAAGATAACATCCGTTTGACCAAACAAGTGGTTGAAGCAGCTCATGCTGTTGGTGTTTCCGTTGAAGGTGAGCTAGGTACAATTGGCGGGGTGGAAGATGACCTCTCTGTAGATGAAGAAAGCGCAGCTTTGGCTAAACCTGAAGAAGCGATCCGTTTCTGGGAAGAAACCAAGGTAGACTATATGGCAATCGCTGTAGGTACAGCTCACGGTGTGTACAAAGGCGTGCCAAAAATTCACTTCGATATCATCGATCAAGTAGCGAAAAACATCGGAGCTCCGATTGTATTGCACGGTGGTTCTGGGGTTCCAGACGAAGCGATCGTAGAAGCAATCCGCAACGGTGTTGGTAAAATCAACGTAAACACTGAGAACCAAGTGGCTAGCACTGCCGTTATTCGTAAAGTTTTGGCTGAGAAACCAAATGAAATCGACCCTCGCAAATATCTCGGACCTGCTCGCGATGCGATCAAAGAAACGGTTAAAGGTAAAATTCGTTTGTTCGGCAGCAGCAACCGTGCATAATTAGGAGGTACCTATGCGTTTTTTTATTGATACAGCCAATATCGAGGAAATACGTGAGATTCATGATTGGGGTGTAGTGGCTGGTGTAACAACCAATCCTTCACTTGTTGCAAAAGAAGGCCGTGATTTTATTGAGACGTTAAAGGAAATCATCGACATTGTAGATGGACCGATCAGCGCCGAGGTAATCAGCACAGATGCCAAAGGAATGATTGAAGAAGGCGAGAAGCTGGCTTCCTTGTCCAAAAACATTGTCGTCAAGATTCCGATGACAGAAGATGGATTAAAGGCGGTAAAAGCTTTATCCAAACGTAAAATCAAAACAAACGTCACGCTCATTTTTAATGCCAATCAAGCTTTAATGGCTGCTCGTTCCGGAGCTACGTATGTTTCTCCGTTTTTGGGCCGTTTGGATGATATCGGACAGGATGGGCTTAAGCTAATTACTGAAATCGCTGATATTTTTGCGATCCACGATATTGAAACTGAAATTATCTCTGCAAGTATCCGTCACCCATTGCATGTAACAGAAGCAGCTCGCCGTGGATCACATATCGCAACGATTCCTTATAAAGTATTCAAACAACTTCTGCAACACCCATTGACAGACATTGGAATTGAAAAATTCCTTGCCGACTGGGCAGGTATGCAGAAATAATGTTTGAAGTGGTATGTTTGGAGCACCTTTTCCCGCAGGAGAAGGTGCTCCTTTCGAGATACCTGCTAAATAGACATGAAAGTACATTGGGGAGAGCTAACGATGGAGAAACTGATCGTTCGAGGAGGCAAGACGCTTTCTGGAAAAGTGTCCATTAGCGGGGCGAAAAATAGTGCAGTTGCCTTGATTCCTGCCGCTTTGATGGCAGATGGTCCAGTTGTGATTGAGAATTTGCCCCATATCCAAGACGTCGAAATCTTTGTAGAACTATTGCGTGAAATGGGAGTCGAAGTTCTGTTTGAAGAGGATTGGATGGAAGTCGACAGCCGATCCATTAAACCAGTCATTATGCCGAATGGACGCATAAAAAAACTGCGCGCCTCTTATTATTTATGGGGAGCCTTGCTATCCAAAAGCGGGGAAGCTCAAATTGGCTTGCCAGGAGGCTGTGATTTGGGGCCGCGTCCGATTGATCAACATATTAAGGGGTTTGAAGCGCTGGGCGCTCGTGTTGAGAATCGCAACGGGGTCATGACGATCAAAGCGGAGAAGTTGACAGGCGCTAGAATTTATCTGGATATGGTAAGTGTTGGCGCTACCATTAACATTATGCTTGCGGCTACTCGCGCAGAAGGTTTAACGATTATTGAGAATGCGGCGAGAGAGCCGGAAATTGTCGATGTTGCTACCCTCTTGAATAATATGGGGGCCAATATTAAAGGTGCCGGAACAGATGTGATTCGTATACAAGGCGTTACACAACTGCACGGCTGCAGACATACGATTATTCCTGACCGAATTGAAGCGGGCACTTACATGATTGCTGCTGCGGCAACCCGTGGAGATGTAACTGTTGAGAACGTCATTCCCAAACATTTGGAACCTATTACTTCTAAGCTTCGTGAGATGGGTGTAACGGTTGAGGTGTACGATGACAGTATCCGAGTAATTGGACAACGTGAATATCGGGCAATTGATCTCAAAACCAACCCATATCCCGGATTCCCTACGGATTTGCAACAACCAATGACGACTCTTTTAACTCAGGCCAAAGGTACAAGTATTGTAACGGATAATATCTATGGTTCTCGTTTTCGCCACATTGATGAACTGCGTCGCATGGGAGCCAATTTGAAGGTAGAAGGCAGATCAGCTGTTATTGAAGGTGAAAAAAAGCTGATGGGAGCCAAAGTAGTGGCGACTGATTTGCGTGCTGGAGCTGCATTGGTCATCGCAGGCTTGCTTGCTGATGGAATTACTGAGATAGACGGTTTACATCATATCGATCGTGGATATGAGAATTTGCTAGGAAAATTACGAAGTCTTGGTGCGGATATGCTTCGTCAAATTCGTAAGCAGACAGAATACAAATAGAGATAAGAGAACGGCAACTAAAGGAGAGATTGAAATGGAGCGCAGTTTAACACTCGAATTGGTACGCGTAACAGAAGCGGCTGCTTTAGCCTCGGCCAGATGGATGGGTTTGGGCAAAAAAGATGAAGCGGATGATGCAGCAACTACTGCGATGCGCAGGGAATTTGAGAAAGTCCCTATGGAAGGCGTTGTCGTCATTGGTGAAGGGGAAATGGATGAAGCCCCGATGTTATATATTGGAGAGAAGCTTGGTCAAGGAGTGCCTCCATATGTCGATGTAGCGGTTGACCCTCTAGAAGGCACCAATATCGTAGCCAAAGGAACATGGAACGCCATTTCGGTTATTGCGATTGCGGACAAAGGAAATCTGCTTCATGCTCCTGATATGTATATGGAAAAGATTGCTGTTGGCCCACAAGCAGTCGGTAAAGTTGACATTAACGCTCCGGTCATTGATAATCTCAAAGCGGTTGCTCAAGCACAAGGTAAGGATGTAAGCGACCTGGTAGCGATCGTACTGGACAGAGAACGCCATGAACGTGTGATTCATGAGATCCGTGAAGCGGGTGCTCGAATCAAACTAATCTCGGATGGAGATGTAGCGGCAGCGATTAATACCGCCTTTCCTGACACAGGTGTAGATATTTTGTTTGGTTCTGGCGGTGCTCCTGAAGGTGTGTTAGCAGCAGTTGCCTTGAAATGTCTGGGTGGCGAAATTCAAGGGAAGTTACTTCCGCAATGCCCGGAAGAAGAACAACGCTGTATTCAAATGGGCTTGACAAACCCTCGTCAAATCTTGCTCATGGATGATTTGGTAAAAGGAGACGACGCGATTTTTGCGGCTACTGGGGTAACAGATGGTGAGCTCTTACGTGGCGTCCGCTTCCGTGGAACAATGGCGACAACTCACTCCGTTGTCATGCGTGCCAAAACAGGAACCGTTCGTTTTATTGAAGGAACCCATCGATTGGAGAGAAATCCACGATTTGCATTATAATTTCTAGGCTAGAATAGAGTAAGAGAAGACGTAAAGAGTGGTGGAATAATACGTGTTGTTGTCTGAATTAGAAGAACTGAAATTAACTGAGTTATATAAGCTTGCCAAAGAATTTCAAATCACGTCTTACTCTCAGTTAAAAAAGAAAGAATTGATTTTTGCTATTCTTAGAGCTAGAGCGGAACGAGACGGGTTAATGTTCATGGAAGGTGTCCTTGACATTTTGCCTGAGGGATACGGGTTCCTCAGACCGATCAACTACTTGCCAAGCTCTGAGGATATCTATATTTCTCAATCTCAAATTCGACGATTTGATTTGCGGATGGGTGATTTGGTTTCGGGTAAAGTTCGCCCGCCAAAAGAAAATGAACGTTATTTTGGACTTTTACAAGTCGAGGCTGTAAACGGAGAAGACCCCGAATTGGCGTCTGAACGCCTTCACTTCCCTGCGTTAACACCACTTTATCCTCAACAAAAGCTGATTCTTGAGACAGAGCCCTCTAGGTTATCTGCCCGAATCATGGATCTGTTGGCACCGGTTGGACTAGGACAACGCGGACTTATTGTAGCCCCACCGAAAGCTGGGAAGACGTTGCTGCTCAAAGAGATTGCCAACAGTATTTCGGAAAACCACCCGGATATCTCCTTATTCGTGCTCCTCATTGATGAACGACCGGAAGAAGTAACGGATATGCAACGCTCGGTAAAAGGTGAAGTCATTGCTTCTACTTTTGATGAGCTTCCTGAAAATCATATTAAAGTAGCGGAGCTTGTGCTGGAGCGTGCCAAGCGACTTGTTGAGCATAAGAAGGACGTTGTTATTTTGCTCGATTCGATTACACGATTGGCGCGAGCTTACAATCTGGTTATACCGCCAAGTGGTCGAACGTTGTCTGGAGGGATCGATCCGGCTGCTTTTCATAGACCGAAGCGATTCTTTGGTTCGGCGCGTAATATTGAGGAAGGCGGCAGTTTAACAATTTTGGCAACCGCGTTGGTTGAAACAGGTTCCAGAATGGATGACGTCATTTACGAAGAGTTTAAAGGTACTGGTAATATGGAGCTTCATCTGGATCGCAAGCTATCCGAAAGACGGATCTTCCCAGCTATCGATATTCGTCGTTCTGGGACTCGTCGAGAAGAATTGTTGCTGTCTAAGGATGAATTGGACAAATTATGGTCCATTCGCAAAAGCATGTCGGACAGCCAGGAGTTCGTAGAATCTTTCTTGAAAAAGCTGCAAGATACAAAAACGAATGAAGAGTTTTTCAAAACGCTGGATTTGAAGAATTCCCGTCCCGGTTCGAAGACAACTTCTTCCCAAACAACGACCAAAACAACGACCAAAACAACAAGAACAAGGCAAACCGCCGCAACTGCGGCGACAACTACGACGACCAAGTAATTTGGTCGTCATTTTTTTGTTTTCGTACGCATACATTTAGGATGGTATTGTGATGAGAAGGAGGAAGCGGAATGGTGTACTCGGAAGTGCCAGTGACGTTTTCTACGGCAGATGAGGCGAAACAAACTGTGATTGAAAAAACACTGTTTCAAGTATTTAATCCATTTGCCTCTTTGCCATCTAACACAACTTCACAAGGATCAACCATTATGTACAGTGTGAAGCCGGGTGATACTCTCTCGGAGATTGCCCATCGATATGGGATTACCCTACGAGAGCTGATTGAAGAAAACAAAATCACCAACCCTCATTTGGTAGGCATTGGGATGAAGCTAATGATCGGACAAAATAATATCACGCATACAGTAAGCCGCGGTGAAACACTCGATCAAATTGCCGAGCGCTATCAGGTGCCGAAAGAGAAGCTGATTGCTCGCAACCCCCTGCTGCAAGTGATCCCGGATAACCTGTATGTTGGACAGGTTCTGTACATTCCGATTCCAGAGGCCAAGACTGTGTTGGCAGGTTCTTTGCCGTTACGGCGTCAAATAGCGCAGGTAGCAAGTCGGGGTTCATACCGAAGCCGAGAGATGGACTGGCCCGTTGAGCATGCGACAATTACGAGTGGTTTCGGCAAGAGGTGGGGAAAGCTGCACAAAGGGTTGGACCTATGGAACGAAGCGAAGGGAAATACCCAAATCGTCGCGGCAAAGGAAGGAACGGTTATTGAAGCAGGAGCCAATCATGAAGGATATGGTTATATGGTCATCATTGATCATGGGGGTGGATTACAGACCTGCTATGCCCATTTGCGCAAAATTCTTGTGAGCATCGGCGAGGTGGTTCAGCGAGGACAGGTACTTGGGTTGATGGGGAATACGGGAGATTCGACAGGGTACCATTTGCATTTTGAAGTGAGGCAAGATCAAGTGCCGATGAATCCCATTCGCTATCTGCGCTAACGTTTTACAAGCCCTTTCGAATACGATACAATGGCCTAAGCATGATGAGGAAGGGATTGTACACAATGAATTTGGTCTATGCAGATGCGTGTGGAAAAGTATACGATCACCCCGCCATTTGGTCCGTTGCCAGAAATGGAGAGATGTTAACGGAAATCCTGGAGGAAGAACTGATTCCATTGCCAGAGGGAGCAACACTGGTAAGTCTTCCTGATACGGAGCCTGTGGGGATGGATCCGGAAACTGGCAAAATGACAAAACTATCGGGTTACACAGCTGTGGGAGCGTTGTTGCCGCAGGGATACACCCGTTTACTTTTACCTGGTTATGTGAAGACAGACAAAACGAAAAAATTCCCGTTGTTTGGCTATACCGCAGTGGTGTGGAAAGACGGCGGCTTCTGGGTTGCCGGTCGCAAAAGTGATAATCCGCACAAGTGGAATCCGTTGAACTTTCCGATGGATGAGCTAAGAGGACTAGTGGATCAGACGCTGAACCAGTTCCCTGAGAATCGAATTCTCAAGCATCTGTCCCACTGTGCGTTGGAGTACGAATGCTTAACAGCCTCCAATAACTTCTTCAATCGTTGGGAGGGCTCGCTGCCAGTATCGTACACCTGTAACGCTGGATGCTACGGTTGTATTTCTGAACAACCAGAAGAGAGCGGATTTGTCGCTCCGCAGACACGAATGAACTTCAAACCAACAGAGGATGAACTGGTTGAAGTGATGCTGAACCACCTGAAAACTCCAGAAAGCATCATTAGCTTTGGTCAGGGATGTGAAGGTGAGCCTTCCACGATGGCGTCCATCATTGTTCCTGCGATGCGCCGAGTGCGTCAGACCACTGACATGGGCTTTATTAATATCAATACGAATGCGGGCTTGACCGACCATATCAAAGGAATTGTGGACGCGGGTCTGGATTTAATGCGGATTAGTACGATTAGTGCGATTGAAGAGCATTACAACGCGTATTATCGACCACGTGGATACACGTTGGAGAACGTAGCGCGTTCGGCCGAGTATGCCTCGAAGCAAGGGGTTTATACCTCCATCAACTATTTGTGCTTCCCGGGAGTATTTGACCGTGAAGAAGAGATGGAAGCGATGATTGAGTTCATTCGTCGTACGGGAATCAAATTGATTCAGCTTCGCAATCTGAACATTGACCCTGACAGCTACCTGGAAATGATTCCGAAAGCGCAGGGCGAAGTATTTGGGATGAAGCAGGCGATTGAGATTTACCAGCAAGAATTGCCAGATGTGGTGATTGGCTCATTTACGCACCTTCCGCCAGCCGATCAGCTGCGCAACAAAAAAATGGTCTAAGGCATTGCTATTGCATTCGCTATGTGAACGTGTTAATATCTTTTCATGTGCTTTTATATAACTCTGTTTCGGCAAACGATTCAGGGCGGAAAGAGGTGGAAATAATGAAACAAGGTATTCATCCTAAATACAATTTAGTGAATGTTACTTGCGCTTGCGGTAACGTGTTTGAATCCGGTTCTGTTAAGCAAACTCTTAAAGTTGAGATTTGCTCCAACTGCCATCCATTCTACACAGGTAAACAAAAATTCGTGGATGCTGGTGGTCGTGTAGATCGCTTCAAACGCAAATACAACCTTTCTTAATTCAAACCAAGAACCAGGTAGATTATTCTGCCTGGTTCTTTTCTTTTCTCACAACTCATTGGCGTGATCATTGTTAGGTGGTATGATGAAACCTGAATGTCTTGATCGAGTGTTCAATGATCACCACAAAACGTACAAGTTAGCTGATCTGAAGTCGAGCGGGTAGGTTGTTAGGGGGAAAATGACGTGGCACAGTTGTACTTTCGATACGGAGCAATGAACGCATCCAAATCCATACAATTATTAACGGTAGCCCACAATTATGAGCAGTCTGGAAAAAAAGTAATGGTACTTACTCCAGCGATCGATGACCGGTACGGCGTCGGCAAGGTAGCATCTCGAGTTGGTGTTAGTCGGGAAGCATATCCAATCCAGACCCATACGGACATCTTTCGTTTAGTTGAGGAGCAAGAGTGCAAACCGGATTGTGTCTTAATTGATGAAGGACAATTCTTAAGTGCGCATCACGTAATACAAATCACGAAGATCGTGGATCTTTTGCAGATTCCAGTTATCGTATACGGTTTATTGAAGAATTTTAAAAACGAATTGTTCGAAGGCAGCGAGAAGCTTTTATGCGAAGCGGACAAAATCGAAGAAATCAAAACCGTCTGTGTATACTGCAACAAGAAAGCGACTCATATTCTTAAATTTAAAGACGGAGTTCCCGTCTATGCTGGAGAGACGATTCAAATTGGCGGAGAAGAGACCTACAGCAGTGTTTGCCGCCGCCATTACTACAATCCTCCAAGTGACAGTTCCAGCAACACGCTAGAGGTTGAAGAACTTTGCCCGCAAGGAATCTAATCAGCTCATCTGTAAAAGAAGGATAAATCATGCCACTTCCTGCACAAACTAGGCATACAACAGGAGGTGGCTTTTCTTATGCACAAAATCGTAACAGTGGGGCGCGGGCTTCTATCGATCAGTTTGGCTGGCTGCCTCTTAACAGGAGTCGTTGGCTGTAATTCTACCTCTACTCCCGATGCGCGGAGCTATGGTGTACGGAAAATGGACCGTCAGCAAATTGCAACCCCAGGAACAGATGCCAACAAGAATGTGACAGGAACAAGCCGTTCGATGGGGGATAGGGATACTTTGATGGGACGAAATGCTAACCCCAATCTCGTAATCGGTCACCAAGATGTGCAAAATACTGGTGTTGATATCAAAAATATGCAGATGATGGCCAAGAGCGTACCTGGCGTAGAGAATGCCCGTATCACGGTAAGCGGCGTCAATGCCTTTGTTACTCTTGATTTAGTCCACAATGTAACAGCAAATCAAGCGAGGAGTGTTGAGCGCCAGGTCATTCAGAAATTAAGTCAAAAAGCTCCGCGATACAACTTCCATATTACGTCAAACGACGGTTATCATCGTTGAAGAATGTTTTGACTTTTTTACCGGTATCCCCTATAATTGTGCTGTTATCTAGCATTTTGTAAATTGGGGTGAATTACGGTGATAAATCGCTTATCTGCTGTTGAAGAGCGGTATGAAGAAGTTACAAACCTATTGTGTGACCCCGACGTCATCAGTGACACCAAGAAGTTGCGGGAACTCTCCAAGGAACAATCCTCTTTAGAAGAGACGGTAACCGTTTATCGTGAATATAAATCTGTTGTAACCCAACTAGAAGACGCCAAAGCCATGTTCGATGAAAAGCTGGACGATGAGATGCGCGAGATGGTCAAAATGGAAATCTCTGAATTGTCCGAGCGCAAGGAACAGCTGGAGCAAAAGCTGAAAATCTTGCTTCTGCCAAAAGATCCGAACGATGATAAGAACGTAATCGTGGAGATTCGCGGGGCAGCAGGCGGAGATGAAGCTGCTTTGTTTGCTTCTGATTTGTTCCGTATGTACACTCGTTTTGCGGAGAGTCACGGCTTTAAAGTTGAGGTTTTGGAAGCCAATGCTACAGGTATTGGTGGCTACAAAGAGGTTATTTTCTCTGTAAATGGACAGGGAGCCTACAGCAAACTGAAGTTTGAGAGTGGAGCTCACCGTGTACAACGTATCCCAGCAACCGAGTCTGGCGGTCGTATTCACACATCTACTTCTACTGTACTCGTTCTTCCTGAAGTTGAGGAACTTGAAGTTGAAATCAATGAAAAAGATATTCGTATCGATACATTCTGTTCAAGTGGAGCTGGTGGACAAAGCGTTAACACCACCAAATCCGCGGTTCGTGTAACGCATGTACCTACGGGAATCGTCGTTTCCTGTCAGGATGAGAAATCACAGCACTCCAACAAGGATAAGGCGCTTCGCGTTCTTCGCGCTCGCCTGTTTGACTTCCATCAACAACAAGCGATGGCTGAGCAGGATGCGGCACGCAAGAGTTTGGTCGGTACTGGTGACCGAAGTGAACGTATTCGTACGTATAACTTCCCGCAAAGCCGCGTAACCGATCACCGTATTGGACTTACCTTGCATCGGCTAGACGCTATTTTGGCTGGAGATTTGGATGAAGTCATTGATACATTGATTCTGCACGAGCAGACGGAGTTGATGAAGAGTCATGCAGCCGCAATTTAATGGAATGAACATAGGAACTATTCGTGAAGCCCATCTTGCGGCTTCTTCTTTTTTAAAGGAATCGGGCAGTAAAGACCCGCAGTTTGAGGCTGAACTTCTCTTGCGGCACCTGCTGAATATGGATCGTACAGCCTTTCTGGTATCCATGCCCGATCCGATTGAGGCGGAGGTTGTAGAGAAGCTGGCAGACCTTTGTCAGCGCCGAGCCAATTCCGAACCGATTCAATACATGCTGGGCGTTCAGGAGTTTTATGGACGGGAGTTTATGGTCGCTCCGGGAGTGTTAATCCCTAGGCCGGAAACGGAAATCCTGATCGAACAGCTCTTGCGCCATGCCAAGCGTCTCTGGCCCGATGAAACTCAGGTACTTGAGGTTGTGGATATTGGAACGGGGAGTGGAGCTATTCCGATCACGCTTAGTAGTGAACGGCCTGGGTGGAGGGTATCCACCGTCGATATTTCCCTTGAAGCAATTGAGATCGCTCGTCAGAATGCCAAGTCTCTCGGAGTAGAGAATCAGGTCCGCTTCTTGCATGGAGATTTGGTCGAGCCTCTCCTCCATGAGAAGGCGCAGCTGGATATTCTCGTCTCCAATCCACCCTATATTCCTACGGCTGATGTAGAAGAACTGGATGAAGAAGTCCGCCAGTTTGAGCCGCGGTTAGCACTTGATGGGGGAGAAGACGGTCTTGATTTCTATCGACGTATTTGTACGGCGCTTCCCCAGATGATGAAGCCGACTTCACTTGTTGGTTTTGAAGTTGGGATTCATCAGGCACAAGACGTTGCGAGCCTTTTACAAACAATTGGTCAGATGGAACACGTCGAGATTATTCCGGATCTCGCTGGAATTGATCGAGTAGTCATCGGTTATAAGGTCAAGTCTCAATAATTTTCTGTAAATTTACTGGAATCGCGTATGAATGATCTGAATCTTGTCTATACTGACGGCTAGAGAGATAACAAATCCTACCGTTAAAGTTTGAGGGGAGACGGTCATGATGAAGCGGTTCTTTTTGATTCTTTTTGCGCTAGTTCTTTTGGTGATGAGTTGGGAGATGCAACGTTCAGAAGCAGCTTCTGCTACTGCACAAGACAAGGGGCCAATCCCCCAAGAGTCGATTCGTTTACGGATTATCGCCAACAGTGATTCATTCCAAGATCAATGGTTAAAGCGCAAAGTTCGAGATGCCATCGTAGACCAGATGAACGTATGGGTTAAGGATTTGCATTCCTATGATGAGGCACACGCTTATGTGGCGACCAAGGTGCCGGAATTACAAAAAGTTGTGGATCATACCATATCTCAATATGGATTTACCTATAAAGCAGATGTTGATTTTGGAGAGGTGCCGTTTCCAACCAAGCTGTACGGTTCTTATGTGTACCCTGCCGGTAATTATGAGGCGCTTCGCGTACGAATCGGTGAAGCCAAGGGACAGAATTGGTGGTGTGTATTGTTCCCGCCGCTTTGCTTCATTGATATGTCGAACGGTGATGCTGTTCAGGTTAAAGAAACTGCAAAACCAAAAGAAGAAGAGGCCAAGCCAACCGAAGATGTACAACAATCACGTAGAACTGTGGATAATGTGGATAACCTTGTGAAAGAAAATTTTCAATCGGAAAATTCCCAGCCTGAAGTGAAGCAACAAGTTGCGCAAGTAGACCTGAAATCCCAGGCCCCTGAAGTAGAAATCCGATTCTACCTTTGGGATAAGCTCGCCTCCTTATTTTAGGAAGACTAACGATTGCTCCCCCTAACCTACCTTTAAACCGGGTAGGTTTTTTTACGACTTATTCACAGGTTATGCACAGGCTGTTGAAAACTTTTCAAGTAGATTCTATACTAGGGAAACGAACCGTTGGAAATCAACGGATAGAAGGAGTTTGCAAGATGGAAACGAAAGTATGGAATGTGGATAAACATGTGGAGAATCATTCGAGTTGTACACAAATTGCGGATGCCGCCCAATTGTTGAAGACAGGAGAGGTCGTTGCTTTTCCAACGGAAACAGTTTACGGGCTCGGTGCGAATGCATTGAGTAATGAGGCGGTGGAAAAAATATTCACAGCCAAGGGGCGTCCCAGCGATAATCCACTGATTGTTCACATTGGAGATCAATCGCAGCTTTCAATGATCGCAAGAGAGCTTCCGCCGCATGCGAAGCAAGTGATGGGTGCTTTTTGGCCAGGACCACTAACCTTGATTCTACCCAAAACCGATCAGGTTGCCACACGTGTGACAGCGAATCTCGATAGTGTCGGTGTGCGAATGCCTGATCATCCGGTAGCCCTTGAATTGATTCGTCAAGCGGGCGTCCCAATAGCGGCTCCAAGCGCCAATCGCTCAGGTCGCCCAAGTCCGACGACCGCGCAACACGTCATGGAAGATTTGAACGGAAGAATTGCAGGAATCATCGATGCGGGGAGTACAGGCGTTGGGGTCGAATCCACTGTACTTGATGTCACCGTGGAACCTCCAATGATTTTGCGTCCTGGCGGGATTACACTGGAACAACTGCAAGAGATTATCCCGGAGGTAACAATTGATCCGGTTTTCTTGGCTACTGAAGACCTGAAGCCCCGTTCCCCTGGAATGAAATATACTCATTATGCGCCACAGGGTGAACTGTGGATCGTTGCAGGAAATGTAGAGCAAACCCAAAATCAGATGAACCACATGCTGCAAGAAGCCAAACAGCTTGGCCGCAAAACGGGAGTATTGGCAACCCAAGAAACTGGGGAATACTGGAACCAGCAGGAGAGTGCTGATATTGTGTTGGTTTGCGGTTCCCGTCATGATTTAAGCAGTGCTGCCCGCGATTTGTACGGAACTCTTCGTCAATTTGACGAATGCGGCGTGCAATTCATTGTTGCGGAAGCCTTTTCTAGAGAAGGTCTGGGCCTTGCGGTTATGAATCGTTTAGAAAAAGCAGCAGGTGGCAGAATAATCAACGTATAAAGCGAATCTTTCCCTTCTTGTCCGCATAAGGTGAAATGACGAGGAGGGTGGCGATTCGTGGATATAACGTTATTCCAGTGGGGACAGTTTGTTACGCTGTTAATGGTGGCATGTGCGCTTGGTATGGATGCGTTCTCCTTAGGTATCGGGGTAGGCATGGTGGGAATGCGCTTCAAGGATATTCTAAAAGTCAGTGTTACAATTGGTCTTTTTCATATTGGCATGCCGCTATTGGGCATCTTTATTGGAATTTATCTGTCTGAAATGATAGGGGACATTGCCGTTCTGATCGGCGGAGGAATTCTGATGGTGCTAGGATTGCATATGCTGTGGAATGGTTTTTTTCGCTCAGAAGAAGGAAGTATCATGCAGACGAAGGGAATGGGGTTATTTTTATTTGCTTTTAGTGTAAGCCTAGATGCCCTATCTGTAGGATTTTCTTGCGGCTTGTTGGAAGTAAATGTGTTTCTAGCCGTCTGCTTGTTTGGGATCATGGGAGGCTTGCTTGCCGGATGCGGCCTTTTATTGGGGAGAAGAGTAGGCGGTTGGTTAGGTGAATATAGTGAGGTCTTAGGAGGAATTATTCTCCTATTTTTCGGTATCCGGTTGGTATTTTAGGAATAAAGAATTGCTTGCAAGGAGGTTACCATGCGGATTTTATTCGTTTGTACGGGAAATACATGTAGAAGTCCAATGGCCGAGGCATTGTTTCGCGACAAGGTGCAAGGGTTGCCGATTTCCGTTCAATCCGCTGGAATTGCCGCAATGGAGGGCTCTTCCGCGTCTGCTCACGCTGGGAAAGTATTAGAAGACCGTGGAATCATTCACAACCATAAATCTCAACGTCTTCGGGAAGACTTAATTGCGTGGGCTGATCTGATTTTGACCATGACACGCACCCATAAAGATATGATTTCGGAATGGTTTCCGCACGCTTCCATTAAGACCTATACGTTAAAGGAGTACGTGGGACATCAGGGGGATCTGGATATTGCTGATCCGTTTGGCGGTAGTTTGGGAACCTATGAAAGAAGTGCCAGGGAAATCGAACAGGCGCTCAATCAGCTTTATCAAAAAGTAACCAAATAAACTCGCTCGGAATAACTTGAAGACAAGGAAGTAGCTAACAAAGAGGAAGGAGTCTCAAATAAGAGCTTTTCTCTTTTTTGTTTTATACACGAACATTTTCGGTGTATGATACTGATAATGTACAGGTTTTGTTTAGTTTCAGAGAAAAAAGTGTCACTTTTACTATTTCCTTTTCGAGAAATAAGGTATAATACAATAAAAAACTAACGGAGGGTCAACATGAAAGTAGCATTGGCGTCTGACCACGGTGGCTATAAGCTCAAAGAAGAGATTCTCAAATTACTTCAGTCCATGAATATCGCAGTTGAGGATTTTGGTTGTAAATGTGATGTATCTGTTGATTATCCGGACTATGCGTTGCCAGTGGCAGAGAAAGTAGCAGCGGGTGAATTTGATCGTGGAATTCTGGTCTGTGGGACAGGCATTGGGATGTCCATTGCGGCCAATAAGGTTCCGGGCATTCGCTGTGCGTTGGCACATGATACATTCTCGGCTAGAGCAACCCGTCAACACAATGACACCAACGTGCTTGCGTTGGGAGAACGTGTAATCGGACCTGGATTGGCGTCGGATATCGTCAAAATCTGGTTGGAAACAGAATTTGAAGGCGGACGACATACCAAACGTGTAGAAAAGATCAAGGAGATTGAAGCGAAGCACGTAGGAGTGAAGTAAGGTGGATCTCTCCGGTATTCAGCAACAAGCTGAAACAATTCTGAAGGAAGTAGCGGATCAAGCGGCGCTTTCACAAGGC
This sequence comes from Brevibacillus ginsengisoli, assembly GCF_050113715.1. Taxonomy (NCBI): domain Bacteria; kingdom Bacillati; phylum Bacillota; class Bacilli; order Caryophanales; family Paenibacillaceae; genus Brevibacillus; species Brevibacillus ginsengisoli. The sequence goes on along the minus strand of NZ_JBNJQR010000004.1, from coordinate 176,040 downwards.
AAACTGGTCGTGATCGGCTGCAGTACAAGTGAAGTTCTAGGAAAACATATCGGCAGAGCTGGAAGTTCAGAAGTAGCGGTTGCCTTATTCAACGGATTGAACGAGGTCGCAACGAAACGGGGTTTTGCGCTTGCGTTTCAGTGTTGTGAGCATTTGAATCGCGCACTGGTCATGGAGCGCTCCACCATGGAACAATTACGACTTGAGGAAGTATCTGTTGTGCCAATTCCATCAGCAGGAGGATCCATGGCGGCCTATGCCTACAGGCAGTTGGCTGCCCCTGTAGTGGTGGAAGCGGTAAAGGCTGACGCTGGAATTGATATTGGAGACACCTTTATCGGGATGCATTTGAAGCATGTGGCTGTTCCTATTCGTCCAAGCTTGCGAGCCATTGGCGAGGCCCATGTGACAGCGGCCTATTCTCGTCCGAAGTTGATTGGTGGAGCAAGAGCTGTATATGAAGTGACGCAAGCCAACAATAGTTGTAAATAAAACGATACATATTTGAGGAGGAAGATAGGCATGTTTGAGTTTTTGAGTAAGCAAGATCCACAGGTATTGGAAGCAGTTCGCTTGGAGCTTGGCAGACAGCGTGACAAAATTGAATTGATCGCTTCCGAGAACTTCGTTAGCCGTGCGGTTATGGAAGCAGCAGGAACAGTACTGACCAACAAATATGCTGAAGGATATCCTGGCCGCCGCTATTACGGTGGCTGTGAATATGTGGATATTGCCGAAAACATTGCGCGTGATCGCGTAAAAGAAATCTTCGGAGCAGAACATGCCAACGTTCAACCTCATTCTGGCGCTCAAGCGAACATGGCGGTATACTTTACGATTTTGAAACCGGGCGACACTGTTCTCGGGATGAACCTCTCCCATGGCGGTCACTTAACTCACGGAAGCCCAGTCAACTTCTCTGGTTCCCTTTATAATTTTGTTGAGTACGGTGTGGATGAACATACCCACCAAATCAATTATGATGTCGTTCGCGCCAAAGCTCTTGAACACAAGCCAAAGCTTATCGTATGTGGTGCGAGTGCTTACCCGCGTGTCATTGATTTTGCAAAATTCCGTGAGATCGCTGATGAGGTTGGCGCTTACTTCATGGTAGATATGGCGCACATTGCTGGATTGGTTGCTGCGGGGCTTCACCCAAATCCAGTACCACATGCTCATTTTGTAACCTCTACTACTCATAAGACACTTCGCGGACCACGCGGTGGATTGATTCTTTGCAAAGAGGAATTTGCGAAAGCTATTGATAAATCCGTATTCCCAGGTGTGCAAGGCGGACCGTTGATGCATATCATCGCGGCAAAAGCAGTTGCCTTTGGTGAAGCACTTCAACCAGAATTTAAAAAATACGCTGAACAAATCGTTAAAAATGCAAAAGCTTTTGCTGATGCTTTAATCGCTGAAGGTTTAACACTTGTTTCTGGCGGAACAGATAATCACCTTGTGCTGATTGATGTGCGCAACCTCGGCTTAACTGGTAAAGTTGCTGAGCATTTGCTGGATGAAGTAAGTATCACGACCAACAAAAATACCATCCCTTACGATCCAGAAAGTCCGTTCGTAACGAGCGGTGTTCGCATGGGTACGCCTGCTGTAACCACTCGTGGTTTTGACGAGGAAGCAATGAAAGAAGTAGCCGCGATCATTGCATTGGCATTGAAAAACCCAGAGAATGCCGAGAAGCACCAAGAAGCACGCGATCGTGTAGCTGCTCTGTGCAGCCGTTATCCGATGTATGAAGGTTTGACAATCTAATATTTGGCACCCAACCAAATGGTAAACCCGCTGACAAAAGCGCAAGCTAGAGTCAAGCGGGTTTTTTATCGACTTTCTCTCCTTTCGCGTCAGCTCATCCAAGAAAAGACTTCGTCACTAAAGCTCATTTTAAGCGATACTTAGTGTAGAGAACATAGGAAGGAAAAGAGTCGGCACTCTTTACATCAGACTGAGTAACGAAGTGATTTTCTTGTCGACTCCCTTCCGTAGTGAACGGAACGGATAGCAGATGCTACAAGCGAGCTTAAACAGAGCGACGAGGGACGAAGTCTTTTCTTGCTTACTTTCTGAAAAATTGACGTTACCCTTTTGCTCCTTTATGATAAGAAAGGTATGTCCATGACAGGATTTATTTGGACAGTTGACTTTGCAGTAAAAATCATTCGGACAATAGAAATGGGGGAAATGTTATGAGTCGTGTCTATGTGTTTGATCATCCTCTTATTCAACACAAACTGACGTTTATCCGTGACAAACATACTGGTACCAAGGAGTTTCGCGAGCTTGTTAACGAAGTGGCCACTTTGATGGCTTATGAGATTACTCGTGATATGCCATTGGAGGATACGGTAATTGAAACGCCGGTTGGGCCTTGCAGTGCCAAAGTCATTTCGGGTAAAAAGGTTGGCTTGGTTCCAATTTTACGCGCAGGGTTAGGCATGATCGATGGTATTTTGGATCTGATCCCGGCTGCCAAGGTTGGACATGTTGGGCTATACCGTGACCCAGAAACATTGTCTCCAGTTGAGTATTATGTGAAGTTGCCTAGCGATATTGAAGAGCGTGATCTGATCGTCATTGACCCAATGCTTGCGACAGGTGGATCTGCTTCGATGGCATTGTCGGCTCTGAAGAAGCGTGGAGCGAAACATCTTAAATTAATGTGCCTGATTGCTGCGCCAGAGGGTGTCCAAATGGTACAGAATGATCACCCGGATGTGGATATTTTCGTAGCTGCTGTGGATGAAAAATTGAATGATCACGGCTACATTGTTCCTGGTCTGGGCGATGCAGGCGACCGTTTATTCGGAACCAAGTAGGTGTCAGATATGAGTAAAATTAAAGTAATGACTGTCTTCGGTACACGTCCGGAAGCAATCAAAATGGCTCCGCTCGTTCATGAATTGAAGAAATACCCGGATCAAATCGAGCCGATTGTTTGTGTAACGGCACAACACCGCCAAATGCTTGATCAGGTGTTGGAGATTTTTTCGATTGAACCGGATATTGATTTGAACATCATGAAGGATCGCCAGACTCTGATTGATGTAACTGTCCGAGCTTTGGAAAGTTTGAACGAAGCCATGAACACAGCCAAACCGGATATTGTACTGGTTCATGGAGATACCACCACGACCTTTGTGGCAAGTCTTGCAGCCTTCTACAACCAAATCGCTGTAGGTCACGTGGAAGCTGGTTTACGGACATGGGACAAGTATTCGCCATTCCCGGAAGAGATGAACCGTCAGTTAACAGGAGTTATGGCAGATTTGCATTTTGCTCCTACTGAAGGGTCTGCTGACAACTTGCGACGTGAGAATAAGTCGGAGTCCGCGATCTACATCACGGGGAATACGGCGATTGATGCGCTACATACAACGGTTCGGGAAGATTACCAACATCCTGTGCTGGATCAGGTAAAAGGCAAGAAGATGGTATTAATGACAGCTCACCGAAGAGAAAATCTGGGTGAACCGATGCGTAGAATTTTCCGAGCTGTTCGCCGTCTGGTAGAAAAGCTTGAAGAGATTGCGGTTGTCTATCCTGTACACTTAAATCCTGCGGTTCAGGAAGTGGCTCAAGAGATTTTGGCAGGCCATGACCGCATCCATCTGATTCAACCGCTTGATGCGTTTGATTTCCATAACTTTGCGCGCAACGCTCATCTTATTTTGACAGATTCCGGCGGCGTTCAGGAAGAAGCGCCTTCACTCGGTGTTCCAGTTCTGGTGCTTCGCGATACAACAGAGCGTCCTGAAGGGATTGAAGCTGGTACGTTGAAACTGGCGGGTACCGATGAGGAGCAAGTCTTTGGTTTGGCCGATGAACTGCTTACGAATTCCGAAGCGTATCGTCAAATGGCGCAAGCAGCCAACCCGTATGGCGATGGAGAAGCTTCCCATAGAATCGTGGAAGCCATCTTGTATCATTTTGGGGTTTCCAAAGAGCGCCCGGAACCATTCCGTCCTGGCAAAACGAAATAGAGTTCGTCCCAATTTGAGGCGTCTTAACGGCGTCTCCTTCTTTTTTTATAATATAGGAAAGTTTAATTGCTTTACAGTGGTAAAGTAATTAAACTTATCCATTCGCGTAAGCCCACTAAGAAAAGATTTCGTCCGCTTGTAGTCTCCTTGGAAGTGACACTCAGCGACGTTCCAGCCCCCCGGTGAGAGGGGGAAGAACGGAGAAAGGGATAAGAGTCGCCACCCAACCCGTAGGGCGCGAAGCGTTTGGCGACTCCCTTTCGTAGTGAAAGAGCGGACTTTATTTCTTCTCGCGAACTTCCACAGAGCGTGAAGGGACGAAGTCTTTTCTAAGCAAACAAGTCAAAAGGTTTGTAAAACGATAAATTCATGATCTAATGAAACTTCCCATGATTTTCTTACGTCATACTAAGAGTGAATATAACCATTTATCCATCCGACAAAGAAAACTTGGCGATGGATTTAGATGAATAGAGAGATAGTTGGAGAGGAGCTTCACAATGAAGAAAAGATCACAGAAGCTGGTGTCGCTTGTGGCAGCAGCAGTTCTTGCATGGGGAGCAATTGTTCCTGTTGCTCCCAACGTAGCTCATGCAGAAAGTTCCGCAAGCAAACTTGTTTTGGGATGGCAAACACCAATTGGGGAAGGGACGAGCCTTTATAAATATTCCAAGCAGTTTGGCGATAAGACAGCTTTGCTGTATGTGACCAAGGTGGATTTGAACAATCCATACGTCGAGGTTAAACCCGTGTACGGAAGTAATCAACAATTGACCAGCAGACAATCTGTTTCTCAGATGGCCAATGAAACAGGAGCGATCGCTGCTGTTAACGCTGACTTTTTCAATACAACCAAGCGTGGGGCGCCTTTTGGGATCGTAATGAAGGACAAAGAGATTGTCTCTTCCATGGGTCAAATTCCTTATTGGTACAGCTTTGGTGTAACCAGTGACCATACGGCTGCCATTACGAATTTTGGTTTTCAGGGAAAAGTAACGGCGGCAGATGGAACTGTATTTAGTCTGCGTGGTGTAAACAAGGAAGAATACAATCCTGGCGACGGTTTAAAAAGTCACGTTAACCAGTTGAACCTTTACACACCGAAGTTTGGTAAAACAAGTTTGGGAATTATCCCGAATTACGTTCATGTGGTAGAGGAAGTCTTTGTAGATGGAGTAGCCACAGAGATTCGTGTCGATAAGCCAGGGGCTCCCATCCCTCCTAATGGGTTCGTTCTTTGGGGGAATGGGCAGGCAGCACAGTTTCTTGAACAACATGTTCCGATAGGCTCCCGCGTTCAACTAGATTATCAAACGACTCCAACTAGCCAAGATTGGGCACAAGCAGTTGGCGGACACATATTGCTGGCAGATGGGGGAGTACCGCTTACATATTTTCCGACGGAGAACTATATTAAGGGAATCAATGCCCATACCGCAGTTGGCGTATCCCAAGACGGGAAAACCATGTGGATTGTCACAGCAGAGAAAAGCGCCAACAGCCGAGGAGTCAGCCTCGCGGAATTAGGACAGATCATGGTTGAATTGGGCGCTTATCGTGCAATGAATTTTGACGGAGGCGGTTCGACAACACTGGCTGCCCGAAATCTCGGAGAGACATCCGCCAAGGTAGCGATGACTCCATCAGAAGGCTCGGAGCGAAGAGTGCCGACCGGGCTTGCTGTTTATAACACAGCTCCACAAGGTTCACTAGCCAGTTTCCAAATCACCGGGCCGACGGAGTTATTGATTGGTCAGGAAGCGGAGTATTCAGTTGGTAAAGCCTACGATAGCCACTATCAGCCGTATAAAATCAATCCATCTGATGTGGTTTGGACAGCAGCCCAGACGGATGCGGGAACCGTGGATCGCAACCGATTTACAGCTACAAAATCCGGAACAGTCGGACTCGTTGCACAAGTCGGAGGAGTTACAAAGCAACAAGACATTCATGTATATAGTGGTGCTGATGTCCAACAAATCGCCGTTTCTCCTAACCCGATTTACATAGGTCTCGGACAAACGATGGATCTTGACGTAAAAGTGAAAACCAAATCAGGAAAAACCATCACGGCTAATCCAAGAAGTGTGAAGGGCTCGATCGATTCCGACGTAGCCAGTCTTAACGATCAATTACAAATTGTTGCTTCTAATAAAGAGGGCAACGCCAAGCTGACACTGTCTTATGATGGAGTAAGCACATCTGTACCGATTGTCGTAGGTGAGGTAGAGCAACCTTGGTTGACTTTTGATAATCAAGTGGGCATGTATCATACCGCAATTCCAGATACGTTAAGCTCGCAAGGCTCTTTCGCCGCTGTATCTGGTGACAATGTTCCGGTATACCGTTCCAAGAAATCCGCTAAGCTCACGTATAACTTTGCCGGAGCAGACAAGAATGATGTGAGAATTGCCTACGGTCGACTGGGCGCGAACCCAGTAGCGATTCCAGGCAAACCATTTGGATTGGGTGTCTGGGTATATGGAGATAACAGCAATCATTGGTTGCGAGCTGAAGTATTGGATGCCAAAGGAAAAACGTACTATGTTGACTTGGCCAAGCAAATTGATTGGACGGGATGGAAGCAAGTGAAGGGCTCATTCCCGGGAGAAGCCGTCTATCCATTGTCCTTGCGCAGCATTTACGTGGTGAACACGCCAGAAAATACGGATCAACGACCTGAAAAAGGAACCCTTTATTTTGACGAGCTTTCACTCTTGTATCCACATAATGCCGTCAATACGGTTACAGGCACAGATGTCATTCCAACTCAACCAGGTAAACTCTCCCTAGGCTCCGAACTGGACATGAATTATAACTTCCAGCAGGCTGCCAGCTTCCTGGATAAGGCGAGAATTGATGTTCAATCCATCGTGGATCAGCAGGTACCAGGCTATGTGCCAGCCGATTATTCTTTTAGCATCAAACCGACTGCGGTAAAAGCGGGAAAACAAGATCAAATCAGCACATCGCCAGTAACCCTAACCTTTACACCGAAGCAATGGGTTCAAGGAAAAGGAATTGGCCTCCTGTACGTTAATCAGGCCAACCAAACCTATGATGTGCTTAATGGTCAGATGGATGCGAATCGCAATTGGGTATACCAGGTGAATTCCTATGGCACTTACATTCCTTATTATTTGGATGCGCCAGCCGATACACCATTTTTCGATATTTTGAACCACCCGGCGAGAACAGAGATTACCGCCATGGCCGCCAAAGGATACGTAAAAGGTACTTCGCCGGATATGTTCAGTCCTGAGGACCCCCTTACTCGCGCACAATTTGTGACCATGTTGGCGCGTGTATACAACTGGGAGCTTCCGGCTAAACCGAAGCTTATGTTTAAAGACCAAATTCCAGCGTATGCGCAAGGACCTGTTCAGGTAGCGTTGTCCAAGGGGATTGTCAAAGGATACGATGACAAGACCTTCAAACCGGACCAAACCATTTCCCGTGCCGAGGCTGCCGTCATTCTGGATCGGGTTCTGAAGAAACAGGCAACCCCCAACAAACTGCTTGCGGACAAGAAATCATGGCCGAGTTGGGCAGTTGGTCCAATCAATCATATTGTGGGACTTGGATTGATCGACCCGATAAGCAATAAGTTTGAACCCAATAAGCCGACCACGAGGGCAGTCTTTGTCGTGGCGCTGTACCGCATGACAATCGGAAAATAATAAGTGAAATGAAGAGAGCATCTTCCCGAGCGCAAAGGGAAGATGCTTTTTTGTGTGAGCTTCAAACGCTCATCGAATCATTTCTTATGTGTACAAATTAAGGAGGAATAATTTAAGTGTAAAGAGAATTGAATGTTGTATCTATTCAAAATTATCCGAGGAGTGAAATCAATGAGTCACAAAGAAGTGGTCATCGTCAGCGCTGTTCGTACTGCAATTGGATCTTTCCAAGGAAGCTTAGCAGGAATCAGTGCTCCCAAACTGGGTGCGGTTGTGTGTGACGCGGCTTTGAGCAAGGCTGGAGTAGATAAATCGCTGGTGAATGAAGTGATTCTGGGAAATGTACTGCAGGCGGGACTCGGACAGAATCCGGCAAGACAGGCGGCCATCGAAGCAGGAATTGGTCAGGAAGTTCCAGCGATGACGATTAACAAGGTTTGTGGCTCTGGTTTGAAAGCTGTTCATTTAGCTACCCAAGCGATTGTGGCAGGAGATGCGGAAATCATTCTCGCTGGCGGGATGGAGAATATGAGTCAAGCTCCTTATCTTCTGGAAGGAGCGCGCAACGGCTATCGAATGGGAGATCACAAAGTGGTTGATTCCATGATCCGCGATGGGTTATGGTGCGCTTTCAATGACTACCACATGGGAATTACAGCCGAAAATTTGTGTGAACATTATGAATTGACACGGGAAGAGCAGGATGAATTCTCTGCTTGGAGTCAAGCCAAAGCAGTTAAGGCTATTCAAGAAGGCCGATTTAACGATGAGATTGTTCCAGTAACGATCCCGCAGAAAAAAGGTGAATCCCTTCAATTCGCAGTAGATGAATTTCCTCGTGCCGGGGTAACCACCGAAGCACTGGGTAAACTTCGTCCAGCATTCAAGAAAGACGGAAGTGTCACAGCAGGCAATGCATCGGGTATTAATGACGGAGCTGCCGCTCTATTGATTATGTCACTTGAGAAAGCCAATGAATTGGGGCTGAAGCCTTTAGCGCGTATCGTCGCGAATGCAAGTGCTGGCGTAGACCCCAAAATCATGGGAATCGGTCCAGTGCCGGCAACACGGAAGGCTTTGGAGAAAGCGGCCATTACGATTGATGACATCGATCTGATTGAAGGGAATGAAGCGTTTGCGGCTCAATCCTTGGCAGTCGGAAAAGAATTGGGCTTTCATCCGGAAAAATTGAACGTCAACGGAGGCGCTATTGCCCTTGGTCATCCGATTGGAGCGAGCGGCGCAAGGATATTGGTCACACTTGTTCATGAATTACAGAAGCGAGAAGGGGTAAGATATGGTTTAGCAACACTTTGTATTGGCGGAGGTCAAGGGGTTGCGACCATCATTGAAAAAATGTGATAAGTTTGTGAACGATTGTGGCTGAACGATCAGAAAAGTTGACAAATCTAATAAATTTTCGTTAATATGGATGAGGGCATGAGGCAAGTTCACGCCCTCTCCTTTTGTGTCATTCGCTTGGTAGCCACTGTTAAACGGCTAGTTTCACCAGAGTTGAATACCGCTGATGAACGAAGTTTTGTCATCGAATAAGGAGGGTGTCAGAATGGCTAAACTGGATAATCCCTGGCAAGCGATTATTTTTGTCAGTTTAATCGGTGTTGATCTTGCGGTATGCTGTATTGCAGGTGTGTGGTTAGGGAGATATCTTGACGGTTTGTTACATAGTGATCCATGGCTCATGATGCTTGGGTTGTTTACTGGATTAGGAATAGGAGTATACAGTGTATATCGCTTGGTACGTTCCTATTTATAGGGAGATTTGACATGCAGAACTTTATCACAGCCATGCGTAAGACGTTTGCTTATGCTTTTTATTGTGTGAGTATTGTTGCGATACTCTGGGCACTGTTGCCTAGTGAACGACTGTTTTTGCAGAGCTTGCTTGTAGGCATGGGAGTTAGTTTGATCAACGGAGCCGTCTTAGTTTCGAAGACATGGCGAGTAGGGCAAGTAGCAGAGAATCCCTCGTTACGTCCGAAAGGCACCGCTATGCTCCAGCGTCTGATAACGGTTGCGTTTGCGGTCTATCTAACCATTCGCTATCCTGATCTGTTTATTATCTCTGGTGAACTAATTGGTTTTTTCCTCGTTCAAATTATTAGCCTTCCCTTTGTTTATCGCTCCTTAAAATAGATGAAGTAATGTCCTTCTTTATTGTTTTTGGTACAAACATCTTCGACAAAAGAAAGGGGTGAAAATACATGCATTTATCGCCGCGTTTTGAGTGGCTAGGGATGGTATTCGACATTCCAACCATGCTCATGATTGTGGTAACATCCATCATCGTGTTTTTGCTGATTCTTGGTTTGACCCGGAAGTTGACCGCGGGAGTTCCAGGGGGTGCGCAGAACTTTCTTGAATGGGTAGTCGAATTCATTGCAGGTATTGCAGGCGGATTCATGGAGAAGAAGATATCTGCCAAGTTCGTAACACTCGGATTAACGCTGTTCCTCTACATTTTCATCGGTAACCAACTTGGTCTGTTGTTTAATGTGAACGTTGTGTACAAAGATGAAATTAGTCCACGTTTCATGCAAATGTTGACGCTTTCAGGCAATGATCAATTGACTCAACAAAAGCATGAGTTGGTGGTAGAAGAGTTGAAGAGTGAACATGGCTTGCCTGTTGCCTATTGGAAATCTCCAACTGCAGCACCGAGCGTAACCTTCTCTCTTGCCCTGATGGTACTGTTATATGCTCATTTCCTAAGCATCAAGAAGAATGGTGTGGGCAAGTACATCAAGCATTACTTTGAACCGAATCCGCTCATGTTCTTGTTACATGCGATGGAAGAGTTCATCATTAAACCGCTCACGATGCCTTTGCGTCTATTCGGTAACATCTTTGCTGGTGAGGTTTTGATCGGAGTGCTTCTTTCTGCTGGTGCTGCTGTGATCGCTTTGCCAATCTGGCTCGGATATTCCGTATTCGTTGGTGCCGTACAAGCGTATATCTTTACAACATTAACGATGGTGTACATCTCACAAAAAGTGAACGACGAACACTAATAATCGTATAACACTCTGTTCGACAAAAAACATTTAATCTGGGAGGTATTTTGTAATGAATGGTTTAGTTGCTGCAGGTATCATGTTTGGTCTCGCTGCTGTTGGAGCAGGTATTGGTAACGGTCTTGTAGTTAGCCGCACAATCGAAGGCACAGCTCGTCAACCTGAAGCTCGTGGATCTTTGATGGGTCTTATGTTCTTGGGTCTTGGTCTTGTAGAGGCGGTTCCAATCATCGCGGTTGCGATGGGCTTCGTGTTCATGAACAAATAATTCATGAATCAATAACAGTTTGAACGGGAAGTGGCGAGGGTCAGACCTTCGCCTCTCTTATGTGAACGTTTAACTTAGGAATTTCCTGAGAGCCAGGAAGGAGTGAATAGAATGTTTGACTTAGGAGCTGTTAGCCTCGAGTACGGCACAATGCTTATCCAATTATTGATGTTCCTAATCTTGCTGGCTTTGGTGAGCAAATTTGCTATGAAGCCTGCGATGGCGGTTATGGAAAAACGTCGTCAGCATATTGAAAATGAAATCAGTACCGCTGAACGCAATCGTCAAGAAGCGGAAGCACTTCTCGCTGAGCAACGCCGAATCCTCGATGAAGCTCGTGTAGAAGCTAAATCGATCCTTGATCGTGTAAGCAAACAAGCTAATGATGAATCCGCTCGTATTATTGAAGAAGCGAAAGCTACGAACGAACGTTTAAAAGCAGATGCCTCTGCTGAATTAGCTCGTGAAGTAGAAAAAGCAAAAGCAGAATTGCGCGACCAAATGGCTGGCCTTTCTGTAATGCTCGCTTCCAAAATTATCGAGAAAGAATTGGATGAAACTGCTCAAAAAGCAAGTGTTGACCAATTCCTGAAACAAGTGGGAGATCGCCTATGAGCGGGGTAGCCAAGCGCTATGCTCGCGCGCTGTTTGAAGTTGCTAAAGAGCGTGGGCTAATCGATCAAATTGAGACGGAACTGAAAACTTTCGTTGAAGCTGTTAACCAAAACGCTGAGCTTACCAAAATTCTCATGCACCCACATATTGACTCAGAAGCGAAGAAAGGGCTATTGAAAGATGTTTTCGGAAGCCAATTTGCTGTAGAGACAATGAACTTTATCGGTGTATTGATTGATAACGGACGCGAGTCTAACCTGACTGAAATTCTTGCTTCCTATGTAGCGGTCGCGAATGAAGAACGTGGAATTGCCGACGCAACGGTAACCACTGCGAAGCCACTTACACAAGAAGAAGCAACAGAATTGGCGGATAGATTCGGGAAGTTGTTGAATAAGACGATCCGAATCCAAGCAGTAGTTGATCCTGCCATTATGGGCGGGGTTGTGGTGAAAATCGGAGACCGTCTGTACGATGGTAGCATCAAAAGTAAATTGGAACACTTCGCGCATCAACTATAACGACGTTTGGATGAATGGGGTGAATTTTTAAGTGAGTGCAATTAGACCTGAAGAAATTAGCTCCCTCTTGAAAGAGCGGATCGCTAATTATAAAGCTGAAATCGAAGTAGTAGACGTAGGTACAGTTATCACGGTCGGTGACGGTATCGCACGTGTACACGGCTTAGAAAATGCCATGGCTGGGGAGCTTCTTGAGTTCCAAAACGGCGTAATGGGTATGGTACTTAACTTGGAAGAAGATAACGTGGGTGTGGTTATCCTTGGACCGTTCCGCGAGATCAAAGAAGGCGACACTGTTAAACGTACAGGTCGCATCATGGAAGTTCCAGTAGGGGAAGCACTACTTGGTCGTGTTGTAAACCCTCTTGGACAACCAATTGACGGCTTAGGCCCAATTAACACAACTGAATTCCGCCCTGTTGAAAACAACGCTCCAGGCGTTATGGCTCGTAAATCCGTTCATGAGCCGCTTCAAACAGGTATCAAAGCAATCGACTCCATGGTTCCAATCGGTCGTGGTCAACGTGAGTTAATCATCGGTGACCGTCAAACAGGTAAAACAGCTGTTGCGCTGGATGCAATCATCAACCAAAAAGGTAAAAACATGGTTTGTATCTACGTAGCAATTGGTCAAAAACAATCCACTGTAGCAGGAGTAGTAGAAACTCTTCGCAAACACGGTGCATTGGATTACACCATTATCGTCTCTGCGACAGCATCTGATCCAGCTCCACTTCTCTTCTTGGCACCATATGCTGGTGTTGCGATGGGTGAGTACTTCATGTTCAAAGGCGGACACGTTCTTTGCGTATATGATGACTTGTCCAAACAAGCGGCTGCTTACCGTGAGCTTTCTCTTTTGCTCCGTCGTCCTCCAGGTCGTGAGGCATATCCTGGTGACGTATTCTACTTGCACTCCCGTTTGTTGGAGCGTGCGGCGAAGCTTTCCGATGATTTGGGCGGCGGTTCCTTGACTGCTCTTCCTTTCATCGAAACACAAGGTTCTGACGTATCTGCTTACATCCCAACCAACGTTATCTCCATCACAGATGGTCAGATCTTCCTTGAGACAGACCTCTTCAACGCAGGTCAACGTCCAGCGATCAACGCAGGTATCTCCGTATCCCGCGTAGGTGGTTCTGCTCAAATCAAAGCGATGAAAAAGGTTGCCGGTCCACTCCGTCTTGACCTTGCACAATATCGTGAATTGGCTGCATTTGCTCAGTTCGGTTCTGACTTGGATAAAGCGACACAAGCTCGATTGACTCGTGGTGAGCGCGTAGTTGAAATCCTGAAACAAGGTCAATACGAACCAATGGCTGTTGAGAAACAAGTTATCTCCATCTTTGCAGCGACTAAAGGCTTCATCGATGAAATTCCAGTGGAAGATGTACGCCGTTTCGAAAAAGAACTGCTCGCTTTCATTGACTCCAACAAGCCACAACTGTTCGAACATATTCGTACAACCAAAGACTTGCCGGATGAAAAAGAATTGGGTGCGGCAATTGAAGAATTCAAAAAAGGCTTCGCTGTAAGCCGCTAATCTTCCCGCATAATTGACATCTTTTGCGTACCGGACCCTTTTATTCGGTACGCATCCCCAAGGTGGTGAAATGAGTGGCTCAAGGAACACGTGAGATAAAGCGTCGGATTAAAAGTATCAAAAACACCCGTCAAATTACGAAAGCGATGAAGATGGTTGCAGCAGCGAAACTTCGCCGTGCACAGGAGAAAGCGGGTGCGGCTCGTCCTTTTGCACAGAAGATCCAAGAGGTAGTCGCAAGTATTGCTTCTGGATCTGCTGCTTCGAAGCATCCGATGTTGCAAACCAGACCAGTGAAGAAGACTGGCTATATCGTGATTACTTCTGACCGTGGTCTCGCTGGTGGATATAACGGAAACATGATCCGTAAAGTAGTTCAAACCGTGCGTGAAAACCATAAATCACAAGATGAATACGCTTTGTTCGTCATTGGTCGTAAAGGTCGTGACTTTTTCACCAAGCGTAACTTCCCAGTGATGGAAGAGGTAGTGGGATTGCCTGAGAACCCATCCTTCGCGGATATCAAAAATATTGCGAGCAAAGCAGTGAAACTGTTCGCCGATGAAAAAATCGACGAGTTATTCCTCTGCTACAATGAGTTCCAAAGTGCGATTTCTCAAGTACCTCAAGTTACACGTTTGCTCCCATTGCAATCTGTGGACAGCACTGACAGCAAGATCAACTATGAGTATGAGCCTTCTGCGGAAGAAGTACTTTCTGTTCTCTTGCCTAAGTATGCTGAGACTTTGATTTACAGCGCATTGCTTGATTCCAAAGCAGCATTCTATGGTGCTCAGATGACAGCGATGGGTAGTGCAACAGATAACGCTTCGGATATGATTGACCGTTATACTTTGTTCTTCAACCGTGCTCGTCAAGCGGCAATTACCCAGGAGATCTCTGAGATCGTTGCCGGTGCAAACGCGCTGTAATTGTTGAACGGAAATGAGCACAAGTTTGCTCCATAAATAAGTAATATCTCGTCAAATCAGCTTTACAAGTACGCTTTTAGGAGGGAAGAAGCAAAATGGCGAAAGGACGCGTGGTATCGGTAATGGGTCCAGTAGTAGACGTTGAGTTCGAACGTGGCCAATTACCTGCCATCTATAATGCGATCAAAATTCAGTACAAAGCCCAAAACTCTGGTGAGCGCGACATCGATTTAACAGTAGAAGCCGCTGTTCACCTTGGGGATAACATCGTTCGTACCGTTGCGATGTCTTCCACTGATGGTCTTGTGCGTGGTATGGATGCTGTAGATACAGGAGCACCTATCTCTGTTCCTGTCGGTGAAGTTACCTTGGGTCGTGTATTCAACGTATTGGGTGAACCAATCGACCTTCAAGAAATGAGCGACGTTCCTCGTCGTGACCCAATTCACCGTCAAGCTCCACCATTCTCTGAACAAGCTACATCGACTGAGATCCTGGAAACAGGTATCAAGGTAGTAGACTTGCTTGCTCCATACGTAAAAGGTGGTAAGATCGGTCTTTTCGGTGGTGCGGGTGTAGGTAAAACCGTATTGATCCAAGAATTGATCAACAACATCGCGCAAGAGCACGGCGGTATCTCCGTATTCGCTGGTGTAGGTGAGCGTACCCGTGAAGGTAACGACTTGTACCATGAAATGAAAGATTCCGGCGTTATCAGCAAAACAGCGATGGTATTTGGTCAAATGAACGAACCACCAGGTGCTCGTCTTCGCGTAGCCTTGACTGGTTTGACAATGGCTGAATTCTTCCGCGATGAAGAAGGCCGCGACGTACTTCTGTTCGTCGATAACATTTTCCGCTTTACACAAGCAGGTTCTGAGGTATCAGCTCTTCTCGGACGTATGCCATCTGCGGTAGGTTACCAACCAACTCTCGCAACTGAGATGGGTGGCTTGCAAGAGCGTATCACTTCTACGAAAAAAGGTTCCGTTACTTCCATTCAAGCGATCTACGTACCGGCGGACGACTATACTGACCCGGCTCCGGCTACAACATTCGCTCACTTGGACGCAACAACCAACCTTGACCGTGGTATCTCCGAATTGGGTATCTACCCAGCGGTAGACCCACTTGCTTCTACTTCCCGTGCGTTGAGCCCGGATGTAGTAGGTCAAGAACACTACGAGGTAGCTCGTGGCGTACAAAAAATCTTGCAACGCTATAAAGAATTGCAAGATATCATCGCGATCTTGGGAATGGACGAGTTGAGCGATGAAGACAAGCAAACTGTTGCTCGCGCACGCCGCATTCAACGTTTCTTGTCCCAACCATTCCACGTAGCTGAACAATTTACTGGATTCCCTGGTAAATACGTTCCAGTTAAAGAAACAGTTCGCAGCTTTAAAGAAATCCTGGAAGGTAAACACGATGATCTTCCAGAGTCTGCTTTCCTCTATGTAGGCACAATTGAAGAAGCCGTAGAAAAAGCAAACAAAATGAAGTAAGACAACCCTGGAAAGGGGAGACGGTAAGTGAGCAAGTTAACAGTTGAAGTCGTAACTCCCGAACGGGTTGTCTATAGCGGTCAAGCTAAAATGGTAATTGCACGCGGTGTAGATGGAGATGTTGGTATTTTACCAAACCATATGCCGCTGGTTACCCCGCTAAAAATTGCGCCAGTTCGGATTATCTCTGAAGGCGACAAAGAGACGCAAATCGCTGTTAGCGGTGGCTTCTTGGAAGTGCACGGCGAGAAATTAACGATTCTTGCTGAAAGTGCTGAGCTTCCAGAAGATATCGATGTAGCTCGAGCGAAAGCGGCGAAAGCTCGTGCAGAGCAACGTCTGAGTGAGAAACACGCGGACCTTGACCAGCGTCGTGCTGAGTATGCTTTGCAACGTGCGATTAATCGTCTGGATGTCACCAAACAATTATAAGTTACAAACCCTGCTGCAGTTATGCATGCAGGGTTTGTTTCATTTATGCATCCTGTACGATTCCTAGTAATTGGGCTCGATTATGTATATAATAGACCTGATACCCTTAGAAACTAATACATATGAACCAACACAACGCATCTTGTTGTGAGTCTAATCCCCTTGGGGAATCTTACAAGCAATGGTGTTACTATTTGAGCAAGGAGAGTGTCCACATGCAAACGATTCGTGATATCCGCAATACGGTGAGTGAAGATACAGTCATTCCGAATGGTTTTACTACCAACGGTTGGGTCAGTGTTCTCTCGCATGAGATGCAAGTTTTATTTCAAAGCTTGTGTCATGTCGTTTCCAAATATGAGACGAAAGATGAGATGAGTAAGGCTCTTGATGATATCCGAGGATTGAAGAGTACATTCGCTCCACTTGATAAATCGCTCTTTAAGTCTGAAGAGTCCTATGAAGGATATGTTGATCACCTTCAAAAAAGTAAAGAGTTCCTGGAGCGTTCAGGGTATGTGTATCCAACTTCACGTGAGGAAGCAATTGAACTTCTTCTGAAGTGGGGGCTTGTCTTGGATAAAGAAGATACATGGGATATTCCGATTACCCCATTCCCGGACGTTCAAGAGAAGTTTACATTGACAGATGTGGAGAAATTGGCTTTAAACTCCATCAAACTTGAAGCACTGGTTCATCCTGTGTTCAGCAAACTGATCTTGACCTTGCATGAGAAAGATGATGAGGTTTTCCACTTATCCAAAGCAGACTTGAAAGAAATGCTGAATGTAAACGATATGTTGTTGATTGAAGTATTAATCAAATTGGTTCCATACTTAAGTGAACCAATTGATAATATTCAAGACATTCCAGAAGACGAGAAAATGGAAATCAACATTGTATGGGAACGCATTTACGAAGACTTCCTCGGAAATTCAAACCCACAAGCCGTACAATAGCTGTCGTAGCACCTAACTGCATAACTAATTCAAAACAAAGGCAAAGCGAGGAGATTACTCTTCGCTTTTTTTGTTTCTACAGCTAATTTAGATAGAATTGTAAAGAAAATATATTTAATTATAAAATTTTTTTAAGTAACCTAAAGGTTTTTTGTGTTTTATGTAGAATCATTCTGAATTGGCATTTAATTCATAATTTTTCTCTTAAAAAGAAAGTGAGGAAACAACTTTGAAAAAAACACTAACCAAATTTGCGTCATTTTCTCTCGCAGCATCTGTTGTTTTAAGTGGAATCCCTTTTAATACCGTTTCGGCTGCTGGGCTCAGCCAAATCCAGTCCTCTCACGTAACAAATGGAAGTTTGCTTGATATAAAGCAGGAAGTTAAAGGTGCAAAAATATCAGAAAATATTGACACCAAATCAAAAAAGAAGATCAGTGTCATTGTCCAATTTAAAACCAATCCTGTAGTTGTTGCCAAATCCTTGGCTTCTAAAAAAGAACTACGTAGTTTTTCGGAAAAATCTGTTGATTCTGCTGTAAATCAAGAACAAAAATCGTTTAAGAAAGCCGCTGAAAAATCTGGAATTGATCTGGATGTCCAACGGAAGTTCAGCTATTTGATCAACGCGATGGAAATCGAGGTTCCAGCAAATCAAGTTCCAGAGCTGGCCAAGCTCCCAAATGTTGTTTCCGTCTATGAAAATAGCACATACTATGCGTTGCCTATCGAAAAAGAAGGTTCGGTCACCACACAAGATTCGAAGACAAGATATGACATGAATCCATTGAAACAAATCGGAGTACCAGAAGCGTGGGCTAAAAAATTGACGGGTAAGGGAGTCAAAGTAGGGGTTATCGATACGGGAGTGGATTATCTCCATCCGGATTTGAAGGATGCTTTCAAGGGTGGATATGACTCCATTGATGATGATGACGATCCATATGAAACGATGCCAGTGCAAGAATATCCGACTGAACACGGTTCGCACGTATCTGGTACGATTGTAGGGCGCAATGCAAACAAGGATTCTGACAAGACGGTGAAAGGGATTGCCTATGAGGCTGACCTGTATGTGTATCGTGTTCTAGGTCCAAGCCCTACTGGAGGTACGGGCAGTTCGGCACAAGTAATTGACGGGATCGAACATGCGGTAAAAGACGGAATGGATGTCATTAACCTTTCCCTTGGTTCTGATGACAATCATGATCCGTTCTCGCCTGATTCAATCGCATTAACGAATGCCACATTGGCGGGTGTCGTTGCTTGCGTAGCGAATGGGAACGCAGGCCCTAGATACTATACTGCTGGCACACCGGCGGATGCGCTTTTGCCGATTTCCGTAGGTGCTGCAACCACGCCTGTTGACACGTATAAAGCGAGTCTGAGCGTCAACCTTGGCGGTGGCAAAGCTCAAGACTTTGAACTATATGCCATGGGCTGGGAAAAAGGAAACAACAATTTTGCTTCATTATTAGGCGCGAAGCCGTTGACAGGGGTTTATGCTAACATTGGCACCGAAGACGACTTCAAGAAAGTAGATGTAAAAGGCAAGGTAGCACTCGTAGGACGCGGAACCATTGACATGGGTGTCAAAATCACCAACGCGAAAAAAGCAGGAGCTGTTGCAGTTGTAATGTTTAATGGAAATGGAAATTTGGATTTCCCCGGAAGAACCGATTATATTCAGACATTCCTTGGAGACGATCCAGGCTTTGTACCTGCCTTTAACATGAAAGGGGCAGAAGGACGTAAGCTAGCGAAAGAAATGCTTGCAAACCCAGACAAGCCAGTTAATTTTACATTTGGTGCGGCGTTTGATGCGGTTACCAAACCTGGTGACGAAGTAGCGGAGTTCAGTTCCCGTGGTCCTGCTATGGATGGAAACTATGCGATCAAACCTGACCTGCTCGCTCCTGGAACGGCGATTCTCTCTAGTGTTCCTGCGTATGGAAAAGAAAATAAGGATGCTAGTTACAGCGATGCTTATGCGCGTCTCCAAGGAACAAGCATGGCTGCTCCGCATATAGCAGGATTGGCCGCGCTCTTGAAACAAGAGCATCCTGAGTGGACGCCATACGACGTAAAAGCTGCTCTTGCCAATACAGCGGAAGAAATTAAAGATCCGTCCAATAAATTGTACGATGTTTATACGCAAGGCGCAGGTCGTGTCAACATGGCCAACGCTATCAAAACCCCTGCTCTGCTTGAGACCGTTGAAAAGGTAAAAGTAATGAATACCGACCATACTACCAAAGAAATTATCTACAATGGTGATAATATCTCCTTTGGATTGATGGCCGCTGGAAGCAAGCCAGTCACCAAAGAGCTTCAGATCAAAAACACCTCTGACGACCAGGTGACATATGAAGCCGAAGTGGTCATGCACGGTGATGATGCGGAAGATATCAAGGTTAATGTAGATCAGGATATTGTTAAAGCTTCCAGAGGCAAGGCAACTTCTTTCCATCTGGAGTTGTCACCTTCCAAAAATACAAAAGATGGCATTTATGAAGGTGAAGTTCTGTTGAAGAGCAAAGATGGCAATCCTGATTTGCACCTGCCATTTGTCGTTCATGTTGGCGACAAGCGCGAAGATAATTCTACGGGCTTTGACGAGTACGAATTGTCTAATGGATTCATTACTCCGAACGGTGATGGTAAAGACGATTCGATCGACGTGACTGCTGTATTGCAGGCTGATGATATCAACTTGGTTACCTTGGAAGTGTATGGATACGACGACAAGTTTATTGGAACGCTCGCTGAATACATGGATCTTGATGAAGCCGGCGAACCAACTTGGAAAAATATCAAGCCGGGCAATATCAAATTTGAAGGTATTGATGGTTCCTATGTTGATGGTTCAAAAGATAGTCGCGGAAGAGAGATTGTGAAGCATCTGGCAAATGGAGAGTATCAAATGGTGATTGCCGGATATGTATACGATCCAGAAAAGAAAACAACTGAAAACTATTATACTGCTTACAAAACATTTTCAATTAAGGATAGTTCGGTAAAGATAGACAAGGATCAGTTAAAGAAAGATGTTGCGAAAGCTGCCGCGAACTTCGTGCCAAACAGTGTCAATACCAAAGTAGTTGGCGACGCAGTGCTGTCTTTGCCTACACACGTTCACAATCTCACATACGAAGTGATATCCAGCTCTAAAAAGAACTACATTAGCAAAGATGGTATCTTGCTTGAATTGCCAACGAAAGAAACAAAAGTAACTCTTAAAGTGAAAATTGCTTCTGCTTACGATTCAAGCATCAATAAGATTATTAAATTCGATGTTACTCTGCCTGCTAAGGAGTAGTCATAACGTATTCCAACCTTAAATATTGGGTATGAGTATTAAAATAGGGTTAATGGTGTAAAGGCTTAGGGACAATATCTCTAAGCCTCTTCTATTTTATGTCAAGTGGTTTTTGCTAACAACTTTTAACAATAGTAAGGCTTTTGTTAGACACAAGAATGGGCATTTGCTATAATAATGTAGGTATTTTCTTGTACTCAGTACAACGGAGGGGAATTGCGATGAGTGCAATCTATGCAAATAATTATTTGATTGTTGCTGTCTTTATTTTCCTAGGTGTACTGCTTCCAGTTGGTTCGGTTAGTATTGTCGGACGGTTAGTTCGACCTCATAAACCAAACCCAGAAAAGCAGACCACTTATGAAAGCGGGAACATTCCAGTAGGTGACAGTTGGGTACGTTTTAATGTTAAGTATTACATTTTCGCCCTGCTGTTTGTTATTTTTGACGTTGAAACATTGTTTCTCTATCCATGGGCAGTAGCATATAATCAGCTAGGCCTTTTTGCGTTAATTGAAATGGTTATATTTATCCTCCTTTTAGTCGTTGGATTAGTGTATGCCTGGAGAAAGAAGGTGCTTGAATGGAGCTAGATCTTACGAATGTCGCCCCTGAACTTCAGGAAGAAATAAAACGCAACGTCATGTTGACGTCAATGGAGACACTCAAAGGTTGGGTTCGAAGCAACTCGCTTTGGCCGTTGTCTTTCGGTTTGGCTTGTTGCGCGATCGAGATGATGGCATCAGGTGGTTCTAATTTTGACCTTGACCGTTTTGGTGTTATCTTCCGCGCGTCGCCTCGTCACTCTGACGTTATGATTGTTGCTGGTACTGTAACGAAGAAAATGGCTCCACTTTTGCGCAGACTGTACGATCAAATGCCAGAACCTAAATGGGTAATCGCCATGGGTTCCTGTGCTACTGCAGGTGGACCTTACATCAAGTCCTATAGCGTTGTAAAAGGAGTAGACCAGATTGTTCCGGTAGATGTGTACATACCTGGGTGCCCTCCAAGTCCCGTTGCTCTTATTTATGGTATCAATAAATTACAAGAGAAGATCCGCTATGAAGCGAAGACTGGGAAGAAGGTGACCAGTCAATGAGTGAAGAAAAACGCAAGCCAACTCCAGAAGAAAAAGCAGCCGCCGCAGCTGCAGCCAAGGCGAAAGCTGAAGAAATGCGTCGTTTGAAGGAACAGTCAACTGAAGCTGGTACCCAAACAGCTGCTCCAGAAACAAAAGCTTCCCCACAACAGGCAGAAGAATCCTCTGCAAACTCTGACGAAATTGCAAAAGCAAAGGCCGCAGCCGCCGCCAAAGCAAAAGCGGCCGCAGCAGCTGCAGCAGCAGCGAAAGCCAAGGCAGCGCGTGAAGCTGAAGGTGGAGCAACAGGAGAAGCAGGCGGAGATGATGCAGACGCCAAGGCGAAAGCAGCAGCCGCCGCTAAAGCAAAAGCGGCCGCAGCAGCAGCAGCGAAAGCCAAGGCAGCGCGTGAAGCTGAGGGTGGAGCAACAGGAGAAGCAGGCGGAGATGATGACGCCAAGGCCAAGGCCGCAGCCGCCGCCAAAGCAAAAGCGGCCGCAGCAGCTGCAGCAAAGGCTAAAGCTACAGGCGCCGCAGACACAGGTGCTGCCGAAGAAACTCCGAAAGCTCCTTCTAAATATCAGCCGTACTTAGATAAGTATGTGAAAGTAATCACCGCCAAGTTTGGTGCAGATGTATTAGAAGACTCCTATATCAATCAATTGGCGAAAGAAGTTCCGACGATCATCGTTAAAAATGAGAAGTTGCATGATGTAGCAAAACTTTTAAAAGAAGATAGCGAACTTCATTTTGAATATCTTTCAAACCTGCATGGGGTAGATTATGAGAATCATATGGAGGTCTACTACCATCTCTATTCTTACAAAAATCGTCAAAGTATTGCGGTGAAAGTGAAAACAAATCGCGAAAAACCATCTGTAGCATCCGTAATGGATATCTGGGCAGGCGCCAATTACAATGAGCGCGAAACGTATGACTTGTTAGGAATTAATTTCCCAGGACATAACGATTTGCGTCGAATTATGCTGTCTGATGACTGGGTAGGCCATCCGCTACGTAAAGACTATGTACCGTTTGATGAGGGGGTGTAGGAGATGAGTCTTGATATCACAACACTAGGAAATAATTCTAATCCTAATACTGGTCTCCGTACCGAGGAAATGCTGTTGAACGTTGGTCCTCAGCATCCAAGTACACACGGTGTTTTTCGTCTGGTTGTAAAAATTGACGGTGAAACGATTAAAGAGGCGACCCCGGTGATCGGTTACTTGCATCGTGGAACCGAGAAGTTAGCCGAGAACCTTAACTATACGCAAATCATTCCATATACGGATCGTCTTGACTACCTTTCTTCCATGACGAACAACTATGTGCTTTGTCATGCGGTAGAAACGATGATGGGATTGGAGATACCTGAGAAAGCGGAATTCCTTCGCGTCATTGTTATGGAATTGAACCGGATTGCCAGCCACATGGTTTGGTGGGGAACTTATCTGCTTGATATTGGTGCAATGAGCCCTTTCTTGTTCGCTTTCCGTGACCGTGAAATGATTCTTGGTCTATTCAATGAATTGTGCGGTGCTCGTTTGACGTACAACTACATGCGTGTAGGTGGAGTGAAATGGGATGCTCCTGCAGGATGGATTGAGAAAGCGAAAGAATTCGTACAATATTTTAAAAAGGAATTGCCTAACTATCATCAGCTTGTAAGTGGCAACGAAATCTTTATTCATCGTATTACAGGCATTGGCAAGTACGATCGAGAGACTGCTCTCAATCATTCTTTGTCAGGCGTCATGCTTCGCTGCACAGGAGAGAAGTGGGATCTTCGCAAAGACGAGCCATATAGCATTTATAATCGTTTTGAATTTGATGTGCCAACTGCGACTGAAGGCGACTGTATGTCTCGCTATCAACTGCGTTTGGCTGAGATGGAACAATCGCTTCGCATCCTGGAGCAGGCGCTTGATCAATTCCCAGAAGAGGGAGAGATCATGGGCAAGGCACCAAAAGTTCTTCGTCCACCTGCTGGTGAAACTTACGTCCGGATTGAAGCACCTCGTGGAGAGATCGGGGTCTACATTTCCAGCCAAGGTAAGGATAAGCCGTGGCGCTTGAAGCTGCGTCGTCCTTCCTTTAATAACCTTCAAATTCTGCCGAGCTTACTAGTAGGCGAGAACATGGCCAATATGATTGCGATCTTAGGAAGTATTGACATTGTATTAGGGGAGGTTGACGGATAATGAATGAACTCTTGCATCAGGCTCCTTCCTTTTTGAATGTCGTGCTCTTTCTGTTAGCTGGAGTAGTCATGCTTGCTGTACTTCTTGGTTTTGTTACGTACGCAATTTATTTTGAGCGTAAAGTAATCGGTTGGATGCAGCTTCGTATTGGACCAAACCGTGTAGGACCACTTGGATTGCTTCAAACCGTAGCAGACGTATCCAAGCTTTTATTAAAAGAAGACATTCGCCCTAAAAATGCGGATAAGGTATTGTTCACATTGGCTCCTGTAATGGCATATGCACCTGCCTTTGCCGTTCTTGCTGTCCTTCCTTTTACGGATAAAATACATTTCGCAGATTTAGGAATCGGTGTGCTCTATTACATGGCGGTATCCGGTATTACTGTTATCGGGATCATCATGGGTGGATGGGCATCCAACAACAAGTATTCCTTGATCGGTGGTCTGCGTTCAGCTGCCCAAATGATCAGTTATGAGGTTCCGCTTGTCATGTCCGTCGTTGGGATTCTCTTGATGACAGGTAGCATGAACTTGATTGATATCGTTGAGGGCCAACGCGATGTTTGGAATATCGTACCTCAATTCCTTGGGTTTATCGTATTCCTTATCGCCGCACAGGCTGAGTTGAACAGAACGCCGTTCGACTTGCCAGAAGCTGAATCAGAGTTGGTATCTGGTTATCATACGGAGTACACTGGCTTCCGTATGGCGATGTTCTTCCTTTCCGAGTATGTGTATATGTTCGGAATGGGTTCATTGATCACGATCTTGTTCCTTGGTGGATGGCTTCCACCATGCCAAGCGCTTAACTTTATTCCAGGGATCGTATGGTTTATTTTGAAGTTTTCGCTGTATGTCTTCTTCCAATTCTGGATTCGCGCTACGATGCCTCGCTTGCGTGCTGACCAACTGATGTCATTTGCATGGAAGGGGCTTCTGCCGCTCGCGCTGTTCAACATACTGCTAACTGCCGTTGTTATCTCTATTCAGAACGGCTCGTTGGGGCAGTAAGCCGCTAAAGCCATTCAAATCGTAAGGGGGGAAACACCATGCTAGGCTTTGCAAAAGGGCTGGGATTTATCTTAAAGCAGCTGACGGAGAAAAAAGTGACGCACTTTTATCCTGACGTGCCATATCCTATGCCGCCACGTTTTCGTGGGATTCAGCACTTCTCACCTGAGAAATGCATTGTTTGTAACCAATGTGCAAGGATTTGCCCAACGGAGTGTATCTCCTTAACTGGTAAAGCTCATCCAGATCCAACGAAAAAGGGTAAAATCATCGATACCTATGATATTAACTTTGAGATTTGTATTCTCTGTGATTTGTGCACAGAGGTTTGTCCAACGAATGCAATTGTCATGTCCAACAACTTCGAGTTAGCTACCTACAGTAGAGATGAACTGTTCAAGAACTTGAAGTGGCTTGATGATAACAACCAAAATGTCAGGGAGGAAAACTAACAATGAGTGCTTCATTTGTAGCGTTCTTTATTCTTTCCCTGTTGACAATCGGTGGAGCTGTTTTCATGATCAGCTTCACACGCGTTGTACATATGGTGGTTGCCATCGGGGTGACGTTTATTAGCATCGCAGGCCTGTTTGTTCTGTTGGGAGCAGAATTTGTTGCGATTTCTCAAGTCCTTGTTTATTCAGGGGCGATCTCGATCTTGATGCTTTTCGGAATCATGTTGACCAAACATGACGCAGCAGAAGTAGAAAAAAATCGCGCTCAAAACAAATTTCTTACCTTCATCGGTGTAGCTGCGTTCTTCGTCATCGTTTTCATGGGAATTCAAAACACTGTATGGCCGGGGGATGTACAACCAATCGCGAATCCAGCTGTAAGTAACGTGAAACAAATCGGTCTGGAAGTTTTCACGAAATATGTGATTCCATTTGAATTGGTTTCTGTTTTGTTGCTGGTCTCTTTAGTCGGTGCGATTATCATGGCGAAGAAGGAGGGGGACAAAGAATGAGTGTACCATTATCCTCTTACTTATTGGTCGCCCTGATTCTGTTTTGCGTAGGATTGTATGGAGCTTTAACGAAAAAAAGCGCCATTATCGTCTTACTCTCGATTGAGTTAATGTTGAATGCGGTGAATATCAATCTCGTCGCTTTTGCAAAATACGGAATTGCCGCTTCGATCACTGGTCAGATCTTCACTTTGTTTACAATGACAGTGGCTGCGGCAGAGGTAGCCGTTGGAATCGCGATTCTCCTTTCGTTATATCGTAACCGTGATACGGTTGACGTCGACGATATGGACACGATGAAACGCTAGAAAAGGAAAAGGATAGGTGAACATATGGATACGATAATGCAATACGCCTGGCTTATCCCTCTTTTTCCACTCTTTGCTTTCATCCTGATTGTCTCGTTTGGTCGTCAGTTGAAAGAGGGATCGGTTTATGTAGGAGGTCTGGCAGTCGGAATCTCCTTTGTTATGGCATTGATGACCTTCTTGGAGCGTTTTAAAGAAGGGGCAACAGATTTCAAATTTGCAGTCGATTGGTTGCAAATCGGCGATACAGTTGTTCGCATGGGGTATGAAGTCAATCAATTGAATGCACTCATGCTGGTAATTGTTACGTTCGTCAGCTTGTTGGTACAAATTTACTCGAAGGGCTACATGCATGGAGACGAGCGTTTCCCAGTCTTCTATCAGTACTTGTCGCTCTTTACTTTCTCGATGTTAGGACTTGTTATCTCTCCTAACTTGTTGCAAGTGTATATCTTCTGGGAGCTTGTAGGGGTTTGTTCCTTCTTGCTCGTTGGTTTCTACTTCTTCAAACCAGAAGCGAAAGCAGCGGCGAAGAAGGCCTTCATCGTTACCCGTATCGGGGACGTGGGCTTGTTTATCGGGATCGCGCTCTTGTTCTGGTGGACAGGAAGCTTCGACTACTCTGAGATCTTTAATGCAATCTCCGCAGGTCGTCTGGAACCGTGGATGATTACGTTGTCTGCAATTCTCATCTTTATCGGTGCGATCGGTAAATCCGGTCAGTTCCCGTTGCACACATGGTTGCCGGATGCGATGGAAGGTCCAACGCCGGTATCCGCATTAATCCACGCAGCAACGATGGTAGCAGCCGGTGTTTACTTGGTAGCAGCAACATATCCGCTGTTTATCGCTTCACCAACTGCACTTAATGTTGTAGCGTACATCGGTGGATTTACCGCGATCTTTGCGGCATCGATCGGTTTGACACAACGCGATATTAAACGAGTACTCGCTTACTCAACAGTTTCTCAGCTTGGTTACATGATGCTTGCATTGGGTGCCGCTGGAGCAGCTGGATACGTAGCAAGTACGTTCCACCTGATGACTCATGCGTTTTTCAAAGCGTTGTTGTTCTTGGGCGCAGGTAGTGTGATCCATGCTGTGCACACACAAGATATTCATGAGATGGGCGGTCTTTGGAAAAAGATGCCGATTACAGCTTGGACCTTCTTGATCGGTTGCTTAGCGATTTCCGGGGTTCCTCCGTTTGCGGGCTTCTGGTCCAAAGAAGAAATTTTGGGCTCTGTTTATCTCTCTGGTCGAATGGATTTGTTGTGGATGGCGATTATTGCCGCCTTCTTCACAGCGTTCTATATGTTCCGTCTGTTTTTCCTCACGTTTGTTGGGAAGCCAAGAGGAACTGGTCATGACAAAGCACATGAATCTCCAAAGGTTATGACTTTGCCATTACTGATTCTCTCTGTTTTGGCAGTGGTAGCCGGTTTCATCAATACACCGTTCAACCCTATCTTCCATCACTGGATGACTTCAGGTACTACTGGTGAATTCATTGCGGCTGCTGCTCATGAAGAAGGGCATACGGCCGTTTGGGTAACAGCAATGGCGATCATTGTTTCTGTCGCTGGTATCCTGCTCGCTTATCTCATGTATGCGAAACAGTCGATTTCTAGGGACTGGATTGCTCGTCCGATGCCTTGGTTGTATAAGCTTTCGTTTAATAAATACTACATCGATGAAATCTACCATGTTGTCTTTGTTCAATCGTTAAAAGGGATTGGCAAGGTATTGGATCTGTTCGATCGTTATGTAATAGATGGTTTGGTTACCTTGGTTGCTGTTATTACCAACGCAATCGGTGCTGCCCACGCTCGCATTCAGAACGGTCAAATACAAACATATGGTTTTGTGGTATTCGTTGGTCTTGTTCTCTTAATCATTGGACTTACAGCGTTTGGAGGTGTCCCTGGTGTTAAATAGCATGTTGCTTACGCTAATCACGTTCTCACCACTTCTTGCTATTCTTGTGTTGGCATTTGTTCCGAAACATCAGGGTCGCGTGATTAAGCAAATTGGGATTCTTGGAACCCTCCTACCGCTTGTGTTGTCCTTAATGATGTTTTCTCATTTTGATTATCACAATGCTGGCATGCAATTTGTCGAGAGCGCTCATTGGATTACTATCCCGGTAACTCTTGATCAAGCTGGACAGTTAGTCTCTATGAAAATCAATTACGATATGGGTGTAGATGGTGTGTCAATGCCATTGATTGTCTTGACTGCCATTATCGGCACATTGGCCGCGATCGCTTCGACCCAATTGAAAAAACGTCTAAAAGAGTACTTCATTCTCTTTCATATCCTGTTGATGGGGATGTTAGGGGTGTTCGCTACTCAGAACCTGTTCTTGTTCTTCATCTTCTTTGAGATGACGCTGGTTCCAATGTACTTCCTAATTGGAATTTGGGGTTACTCGGACAAAGAACGAGCAGCGAATAAGTTTTTGATTTACAACGGTGTCGGCTCCGCGATTATGTTGATCGCTTTTATTACGATCTTCATTAACGTGCCGAACGCGAACGGTGAATTCACCATGAATATCCGTGAACTCACGACTGCTTTGACGCAAGCCAACAATCCAATGCTAGGTCATGTAAGTGAAACGCTTCGATATGGATTGTTTTTGGCTCTGTTTATTGCTTTCGGTATCAAACTGCCGATTTTCCCGTTCCATACATGGATGCTCAAAGTTCACGTACAAGCGCCTCCTTCGATCGTTATGATCCACTCTGGTATCTTGCTCAAGATGGGTGCGTATGGTTTGCTTCGCATGGGAATTGGATTCTTCCCAGAGCAAGCGTATGGCTTTGCCAAATGGATGGCGATTCTCGGTCTGATTAACATCTTGTACGGTGCGATTCTCGCTTTTGTACAAAAGGACCTCAAGATGGTTATGGCGTACTCCAGTATCAGCCATATGGGGGTAGTCCTCTTCGGATTTGCAGCGATGAATACAGTTGGTTTCCAAGGTGCGATCTTCCAGGTTGTATCTCACGGTTTCATCTCCGCGCTCATGTTCTTCCTGATCGGAGTGATTTGGGAGAGAGTCGGAACTTCCGATATTACGGAATTGGGCGGTTTAGCGAAATCTATGCCGTTCGTGAGCGGAATTCTTTTAACAGCGGCAATGGCTTCTCTTGGTTTGCCAGGTATGTCCGGCTTCATCAGTGAATTCTTGTCATACCTTGGTCTGTTCGGCGTAATGCCAGCTATTGCGGCAGTAGGTGCGCTTGGATTGATTTTCACAGCGGCCTACCTGCTTCGCGCAATTCTGCGTACAACATTCGGTCCTACACCAGATAGATACATGCAATTGGCGGATGCACAACCAATTGAGGTTATCCCGATGGTTATCTTGTTAGGCTTTATCATCTTGATCGGTATCTATCCGGCTGTACTCAGTGATCCATTGCAAGAAACGTTAAAAAATATAGTACCAATTGTTCCGGGGATAGGGGGGTAAGCAACCATGACGACAAATATTATGGGACAGTACCATTGGAGCTACCTTCTGCCGGAAATTACGATTCTTGCATTTGCGACACTTCTTTCCTTGATCGATTTATTTATGGGAAAGAGAACAAGCCGTGCAGTTCTTGGTTGGCTCGCAGTGGTTGGAGTGGTATTAGCGGGATTCTTCGTTATCTCCAATGTCAATGCACTTGATAAGCCATATACCTTTATGGCGGATATGCTGCGCATCGATGATTATGGGAATGTCTTCAAGCTGCTTTTCTTGAGCGGCGTGGCGTTTACCTTGATTCTGTCACAGTCTTATTTGAAAAAAGGAGATATCACACATCAAGGCGAGTACTACTACCTGCTGTTGACAGGCTTACTTGGTGCGATGGTGATGGCCTCCTCCGCAGATCTAATTACACTGTTCGTGGGACTTGAGTTGTTGTCTATCTCTTCTTACGTGCTGGTAGGTTTGCGTAAAACCAACTTGCGTTCCAATGAGGCATCATTTAAGTATGTGGTCTCTGGAGGAATTGCTACAGCTGTCACATTGTTCGGGATGTCCTATCTTTACGGAATGACCGGAACCACCAACCTCTATGAAATGACAGAGCGAATTGCGGCGGCCTATATGAACGGCTTCAGCTTCCTAGTGATCTTGTCGTTTGCGATGATGTTGGTTGGATTGGGCTTCAAAATTGCGACAGTTCCTAATCACATGTGGGCTCCAGATGTGTACCAAGGAGCACCAACTCCAGTTACTGCATTCTTGGCCGTTGTCTCTAAGGCGGCTGGATTTGCATTGGTATTCCGTTTGTTGCTCATCGCCTTCTATGGTGTCATTGCACAAAACGAAAACGTGACGCTTTGTCTTTCCTTCGTTGCAGGATTGTCAATGATCATCGGTAACACGATGGCGATTCGTCAGACAAACGTGAAACGGATGATGGCTTATTCCGGTATCGCACAAGCTGGTTACTTGCTTGTTCCATTTATATCGGTTACGTATTTCTTCTTTGAACAAGTAACTTTCTATCTGTTCGCTTACTTGCTGATGAGCTTTGGTGCGTTTGCGATTATTATGGTCGTTACGCGTGATCAAGGGTCAGAAGAATTGAAGTCTTTTTCTGGGCTCTATCACCGAGCTCCATTCTTGGCGATTGCAATGACGATCTTCTTGCTCTCGTTGGCTGGTATTCCAATTTCGGCTGGTTTCTTCGGGAAGTTCTACATCTTCTTGAGTTCAGTGGCTTTGAAGCATTACTGGCTATCAGCTGTTATGATTGCAACGAGCGTAGTCTCTTACTACTACTATTTCGGGATTATTCGTCAGATGTACATGCGTCCAGGACAAACGGAAGCTCCACTCAAGGCTCCGATGGGCGTTGTGTTCGTGGTGGGGATTACTTTAATCGCAACGCTGGCTTTCGGTATTGTTCCGGAAGTAGCGACTAATTACTTGCATACCACATTTAATGCGCATTTTGACTTTGGAAACATGGTAGTTCCAAGTAAATAATCGTGTATAATCAAAGGGGGAACGGCATAGTCGCCGCCCCCTTTTCTTTTTGCCCAATTAGGAGATAGCTTTTATGATAATCGTCATTACGACTAAAGCGAGGAGTGAATTCCATGAATTCTTTTGCGGTTTCTGCTGTAACCAACATTATTGTCTCCATTCTTTGTATTGGGTTCAGCTGGTGGGCTTTACAGGCTTTCCGGTTTGATTTATTTGTGAAACATCCTGAGAGTGGCCAATCCAAGCTGCTTCACATCATTCTGTCCATTTTTATCGGTCATGGGGTAGCTAGCTTTTTTATGGAGTATTTGGGCTGGTCGATGATGCTTAAATCTTTGTTCTCTTGATTAATTGGTATAAGCCACCATTTTTCCGTACAAACTAGTTGTAGAGATAGTAGGGAAAAGTGGGGGAGTTAAGATGTTGAAAAAGTATTCGTATTGGGTACCACCTGTCATCCTTGTGATGATTTATTTGCTCGCAAGCATGCCTGTATTTGCCCATGCTACAGAAAATCAAACCATTACCCAAATGATCCAAGCTATAGAACAAACTGGGGCCGAACCGACTGTCATTGAAATGAGAACGACAGTAGATTTAGGGATGGTTGACACGACCAAAGACCTAACGGAGGCCGAGATCAGTTGGAGTAAACGATTGAATTTTTCGGAGAAACCCAAGCTCATGATGGAAGATAGTCGCTATATTTATGTAACAGAGGAAAATATGGGCGGAATTACTTGCGTTTTGCGCTTGATTGGGGTACCACAAAACGACAAATTTCATACATATGTAGTAGTAGGGTTAAAAGGAAAACGGATTCATGCACAAGATATGGAAAAATTCCGTGACCAGATTACTGCACTCTTCAAAAAGGCTTCAAGGATTCCGCAATTTAGCACTTGTATTCGCGGAATATACAGTGATAAACTGAGTGTTGATCAGCAGGAGGACAAGATTCATGAGGTCCTTGCTGCTTTGCAAGCGAATGAAATTGAGCGTCTTCAAGATGAGACAGTACTTAGTATCTCTGCATATACTGAGCTATGGAACCCCGCGATCACAACAGGCCAACACAAGATGAATCTTCAGGTGGCAACTCATCTGGATTCACTTGATTCCATTACACGGATCACGGTAGGGACACCGATCATCACAGCGGAATACTAAAGCTACGCGGAGGGATCTACTTTGGAAAAAATCGTTGTCCGCGGCGGTAAGGCATTAGCGGGAAATGTAAAAATTTCAGGCGCGAAAAACGCCGTACTTCCGATTATTGCAGCATCCATTTTAGCGGAAGACGGAATTAGTGTAATTCATGAAGTACCAGCGCTGGATGATGTTTATACGATTTGCGAGCTGCTACGGACATTGCAGGTTGACGTTACATACGAGAACGAAACGTTGACAATTGATGCTACGAAGCTTAACAGTATTGAAGCTTCCTATGATCTAGTCAGAAAAATGAGAGCCTCCTTCCTCGTAATGGGCCCGCTTCTTGCCCGGAAAGGAAAAGCTCGCATCGCGTTGCCAGGTGGTTGCGCAATTGGTACAAGGCCTATTGACCAGCATCTTAAAGGTTTTGAAGCCATGGGGGCTAAGATTGAAATTGGTCAAGGCTTTATTGAAGCTCAAGTAGATGGCCGCCTAAAAGGGGTCAAAATCTATTTGGATATTGCCAGTGTGGGGGCAACTGAGAATATCATGATGGCCGCATCTCTTGCGGAAGGCATCACAGTGATTGAGAATGCTGCAGAAGAGCCAGAGATTGTTGATTTGGCAAATTTCTTAAATAGTATGGGTGCGAAGATTCGTGGCGCTGGAACAGGTTCTATCCGAATTGAAGGGGTAGAACGTCTGAAAGGCTGCACACATTGCGTGATCCCTGACCGAATTGAGGCAGGAACCTTCATGGTAGCTGCCGCAATTACAGGTGGAGACATTTTTGTTGAAGGCGCAATCTGTGATCACCTTAAGCCAATCACGGCCAAATTGCGAGAGATGGGCGTAACTGTAGAGGAACAAGAAAACGGGGTTCGCGTATATCGCAACGGCCCACTGAAAGCAGTGGACGTCAAAACTTTACCGTATCCTGGATTCCCGACTGATATGCAGTCACAGATGATGGCCTTGCTCTTGGCATCTGAAGGCACAAGCATCGTCACTGAAACCGTGTTTGAGAATCGCTTCATGCATGTGGAAGAATTCCGCCGTATGAGCGCGAATATCAAGATCGAAGGCAGAAGTGCTATTATTGAGGGTGGCATCAAGCTGACAGGCAGCAAGGTATGCGCGACTGATTTGAGGGCAGGAGCTTCCTTGATTCTGGCTGCCTTGATTGCAGACGGAGAAACAGAAGTAG
The DNA here is from genome assembly GCF_050113715.1 of Brevibacillus ginsengisoli. NCBI lineage: Bacteria > Bacillati > Bacillota > Bacilli > Caryophanales > Paenibacillaceae > Brevibacillus > Brevibacillus ginsengisoli. The sequence goes on along the minus strand of NZ_JBNJQR010000004.1, from coordinate 142,302 downwards.
GCGGCTTGCATCATGTTGACCGTGGATATGTGGACATTACCGGCAAGTTCCAAGCGCTGGGCGCCAACATTGAGCGTGTCAAAATCGTAGAGCAACCTGCCGCCGAAGTACGTGAAACCAAAACACAAGCAGTGAAAGTGAATTTATCTCCTAATTTTGCGTAAAACGATAAGGTGAGGACTTCCCATGGTGGAAGTCCTTTTCTATTTTATTTGTCTATTGGATTTAGGAAAAAGTAAACTTCTTTACTTTAGGTAAAGGAGTTTACTTTTTTCTTCTATTCGCGCCAGCCCACAAGAAAAGAGCTTCGTCCCCTGCGAGCTTCCACAGAGCGAAACAGGGGACGAAGCTCTTTTCCCTGTAAAATGTTTTTTACTAGAATCTTCTGACGTTCAGCAGTAAAATTTGTACGATGTCTATTAGATATTGATCAGGATGGAGTGAGAGAATGGACAAACAGAAACAAAGAGAATTGCTTCGTCTATTGGAAGAGGACAGTCGACTCTCAGTTGAGCAAATGTCTCGATTGTTAGCCACTACTCCTGAGGAGATAGAACGTACAATCCAAGCGTTGACGGAAGAGAAAGTCATTGTCAAATATCCGGCGATTGTTAACTGGGAGAAGGTTGACGATAATCCGTTCGTTACAGCGATGATTGATGTAAAAGTGACCCCTAAGCGTGACGTTGGTTTTGATGAGGTAGCCCAAAGAATTAGTCGTTTTCCTGAAGTAAAAGCGGTTTATCTCATGTCAGGCGCGAGCTATGATTTGTCGGTCATTATTGAAGGCAAAACGATGATTGAAGTGGCGAACTTCGTCTCACAGAAGCTGGCCACATTGGAATCTGTAGTATCTACAGCTACTTCGTTTATCTTGAAACGATACAAACATGATGGCATTATTCTGGAAGATCGGGATGATGACAGAAGAATGGTGGTTTCTCCATGAGTAAGCAACAGTCTATCAAAAGCCGATTGTCTCAGACAGTATCGGAATTGAAGCCTTCGGGAATTCGCAGATTTTTTGACCTTGCCGCTTCGATGGAAGGTGTCATTTCATTGGGAGTGGGTGAGCCCGATTTTGTGACACCTTGGAGAGTGAGAGAAGCATGTATCTCATCACTTGAGCGCGGATATACAGCCTATACCTCTAATGCTGGGATGATTGAGCTGCGCAGAGAAATCTGTCGTTATCAGGAAGAACGATTTGGCACTTCTTATCACCCGGAGACAGAAGTGATTGTGACGGTAGGGGCAAGTGAGGCGATTGATATTGCGCTTCGCACGATTATCGATCCCGGTGATGAAGTTCTCATTGTTGAGCCATGCTATGTTTCCTATGAGCCTGTAATCCGCTTGGCTGGCGGTGTACCTGTTTTTCTGCGTACTTCAGCTAAACATAACTTTAAGTTAACAGCGGAAGAGCTGGAAGCCAAGATCACGAGCCGGACCAAAGCGATTATCTTCTGTTACCCTAATAATCCAACAGGCAGCACGATGAGTCATGAAGAGTGGAAGCCTCTGTTGTCGATTATCGAGAAGTATGATTTACTCGTTCTCTCCGATGAGATCTATGCCGAGTTATCGTACGATCAATCGCATCAGAGCATCGCTTCCTTGCCAGGAATGAAAGAGAGAACGATCTTAATCTCCGGTTTCTCCAAAGCTTTCGCTATGACTGGCTGGAGACTCGGCTATATATGTTCGCCTCCTGACCTTTTGGCTGGAATGTTAAAAATCCATCAATACACCATGCTGTGTGCTCCTGTGATGGCACAGATGGGGGCACTCGAAGCCCTTCGCCATGGTCAGCATGACGTAGAGAGAATGGTTGAGAGCTATAAACAGAGACGCAACTTCGTGGTAGATTCATTCCGCCAGATCGGTCTCGCCTGCCATGAGCCTGAAGGAGCCTTCTACGCTTTTCCATCTATTCAATCAACGGGTTTATCCGCCAATGATTTTGCGGAAAAATTGCTGCTAGAGGAAAAAGTGGCAGTTGTGCCTGGAGATGTTTTTGGCGAGAGCGGCGTTGGACATATTCGTTGTTCTTACGCGACTTCACTAGAACAGCTGGATAAAGCCATGGAACGAATCGGCCGCTTCGTTTCTCGACTCTCCTAACTCTTGTTACGTTCTATCCTCCTAAACGGTTACATAGACTGTAATGGTCAGTTTGTCCAGTAACGTTTAGGAGGATGATTTTTTTATGAAACGAAGCATTCTATTTCTTGTCATCATACTTCCGATTCTCCTTGTGATCATGCCTGCCTCCCTCGTTTTCTATTTTTCTCCCAATGAGAGCCCAACTCCGGGAGTTAAGAAGAACCCTCCGACGCATACACTAGACAATCATCCCATTAAGGTGGCCGTCTACCGAACCGAGAAAAAACAGATTGAGTCGCTCCCTTTAGAAAGGTATATTGAAGGCGTTGTTTCAGCGGAGATGCCAGCCGAGTTCGAACTTGAAGCGCTGAAAGCCCAAGCTCTGGCAGCAAGAACCTATATCATCCGCCGATTGAAGGAAGGAAAAATCGACGACGCTCCACAAGGGGCCCAAGTCGTAGATACGATCAAGCATCAGGCCTATCTCGATGATCAACAGCTGAAGGAGAGATGGGGCAATCTGTATCAATGGAAAAAAGAACGAGTTGCCGAAGCGGTGAAGGAAACCTCCGGAGTGGTTCTGACTTACAAGGGGGAACCTATTGACGCGACCTTTTTTTCCACCAGTAATGGTTTTACCGAGAATGCGGAGGAGTACTGGAATCAAGCCATTCCGTATCTGCGGAGTGTAGCAAGCCCGTGGGATCGTGAATCGCCTAGATATCAGGAAAAAATAAGTTTATCGATCCAAGACTTTGAACAGAAAATGGGAGTTCGTCTGGACCAAGCAGCAAGCACTGGGCAAAGCTGGTATACGGTTCTGGAGAGAACAACAGGCAACCGAATTGCGAAGATACGAATTGGAAATAAGGAGTTTACCGGCAAGGAGACGAGGGAACGATTGGGACTGAATTCCGCCTCGTTTACTTTGGAGCGGGACGGCAATCAGATTTGGGTGACGACTCACGGCTATGGACACGGTGTGGGGATGAGCCAGTGGGGAGCGAATGGCATGGCCAAATTAGGGAAAAAAGCGGAGCAGATCGTCAAGTACTTCTACCAGGGAATCTCTCTGCAAAACTATCAGAATGTCTTAAAAGGATAACCCCAAAAATACATTTTTTTAATTTTCCCTTGTTTCTCAGGTTTATACGTCACAATTCTGGCGATACTGAGGGATGAGGTGATAATAAATGGAAGATCAAAAAAATCCAAATCAACCAATTCCTTTTAAGAAAGCATCAGCATGGAAGACATTCCTGGGTAAGAAGTGGGCTTTTCCAGCAATCTACATCGGTTCTGCAGCAATCATTCTCGCTATTGTGATGTGGTATCAAGGAAATGCGACGAACCAAATTCTCGAGAAGTCTCAATTGTTTAACGGTGTGTCGCAAACCACTCCACAGACAACTGACCATGAAGCTCTAACCGACAAGAATCCAGAGGCAGTACCTGTAAGCGGTACAACTCAACCAATTTCTTGGCCAGTTGCCAAGAACGTGAAGTATGAATTAGGCATGAGTTTCTTTGATGATCAGGAAAGCAAGGAGAAACAAGCTTCCGCACTCGTGAAGTACGATGACTCCTATATTCCGCACACAGGGATCGATATCAAGTCCACAGATGGCAAGTCCTTTGATGTTACAGCCTCATTAGCCGGAAAAGTGACAAAAGTCGATCCAGATCCACTCGTCGGAAATATTGTGGAAATTGAACACGCGAACAAAATGGTTACGGTTTACCAAAGCCTGGAGAAAGTCTCTGTCAAAGTGGGCGATCAAGTAACTGCCGATCAGAAAATCGGTACAGCAGGCCGTAACGTATTTGAGAAATCACTTGGATACCATCTGCATTTTGAAGTTCGTGTAGACAACAATCCGGTGAACCCAACTCAATTCCTTTCGCAAGAACCTACCCAAACTCGATAATACATGCAAAGATACCTGTCGTAACGGCAGGTATCTTTCTTTTATTCGATCAGTGCGCACCTTTTCGTTCAATTTTTTCAATGCTAAAGCGAGTTGTACACGCCTTTTTAAAAAAGAATTGGAGTTGTCAGCTTGTCAGGCTTGGAAACGTAGAATATGTGTCCGCCCCTACCCATATATTGTAACAGACAATTCCGATAAGGGAGGCGAGGGGTGTGCACGATTACATCAAAGAGCGAACCATCAAGATAGGGAGATACATTGTAGAGACACGCAATACGGTTCGCATGATCGCCAAAGAGTTCGGTGTTTCCAAAAGCACAGTGCACAAGGATTTGACCGAGCGGTTGCCAGAGATTAACCCTGAACTAGCGAACCAGGTAAAAGAGATTCTTGAATACCACAAAGCCATTCGACATTTACGGGGAGGAGAAGCGACCAAAATCAAGTACAAGCGGAAAAGCAAAAAAGTGAGGGTGGAGCAAGAAGAAAGTGTATAGTCAAATTGTCTTATCTTTCTAAAGGATTTCCTTGTCCTGCCACGAAAATCATCCTATTATTAGATGTAGCAATGTTAATGGTACAGGGAGGCCCTTATGTTTAGTAAAGATATCGGTATCGATTTAGGAACAGCGAACGTATTAGTCTACGTCAAAGGGAAAGGAATCGTTCTTGACGAACCGTCTGTAGTGGCTATAGATAATCAAACAAAAAAGGTTCTGGCTGTAGGACATGAGGCACACCGCATGGTCGGTCGTACGCCGGGGAACATTGTCGCGATTCGACCATTGCGTGATGGAGTCATCGCTGATTTCGAGATTACGGAAGCAATGCTTAAGCATTTTCTTATCAAAATTGGCGCGAAAAGCATGTTTGCTCGCCCACGCATCTTGATTTGCTGCCCGACGAACATTACATCAGTAGAGCAAAAAGCCATTCGTGAAGCAGCAGAGCGAAGCGGAGGAGCGCGTGAAGTATATATTGAAGAAGAGCCTAAAGTGGCGGCAGTTGGAGCGGGCCTGGACATTTTCCAACCATCTGGCAACATGGTCGTTGATATTGGTGGGGGTACAACAGACGTGGCTGTACTATCGATGGGAGATATCGTCACCTCCTCTTCCATTAAAATCGCCGGCGACAAATTTGACCTCGCCATCATGCGGTACATAAAAAGCAAGTACAAACTATTAATTGGTGAACGTACTGCAGAAGATATTAAGATGAACATTGGAACAGTTTCTAGTGGACGCCAGGATGAAATGGATATTCGCGGTAGAGATATGGTGACAGGATTGCCACTAACCATTACGGTTCATTCCGCAGAAATCCAGGAAGCCCTGGCTGAGTCTGCGAGTGCGATTGTACAAGCTGCCAAATCTGTTTTGGAACGCACACCTCCTGAATTATCTGCCGATATCATTGATAAAGGCGTGTTTATTACAGGTGGAGGTGCTCTTTTGCATGGTCTGGACAACCTGTTGGCGGACGAGCTTAAAGTCCCTGTTTTAGTAGCGGAAGATCCAATGATGTGTGTGGCGAAGGGTACAGGCATGATGCTGGAATACCTTGATCGCGTACCTTCCTATAAAAAAAGCAAGTTCTTTTCCCGATAATAAAAGATAAGGCTTTTTTTGAGAATGAGCAGGGGGGAAACGAATGATTAGAGGGTTGTACACAGCGGCATCTGGTATGCTTGCTTTGCAGCGTCGTCAGGAAGCACTATCTAATAATCTCGCGAATATTAATACTCCCGGCTACAAGGAAGAAGAGGGAGTCATTCGTGCGTTTCCTGAACAACTGCTCTCTCGTATCCGGGACAAAGAAGGGCCGGATGTACAAGGATGGCCTACACTTCCAGGACAACCTGTGCCAATTGGCAAATTGCATACGGGAGCTTTTATGCCTGAAGCGCTGCCGATTTTTACGCAAGGGGATATTGAAGAAACTAAACAGCCTTACGATTTGGCGTTAACCGATAATTTACCGGTTGATCCGAATAATAAACTCGTGGTGAATGGCAAGGAAGTTCAGCCTCGTCTCTTTTTTGCTGTGGCCAAAACGGATAACCCGCTTCAACCAGTAGATCCGGCCAATATTCGCTATACGCGGAATGGAAGCTTTTCTGTCAATCCACAAGGATATTTGGTAACGCCGGATGGATACAACGTATTGGACCGACACGGTGTGCCTATTGCCGTCAACAATATTGATTTTCAGGGTAACGGGACAAAGGTCAATTTTGGCAGCACCCTAAAGATTACGGAAACTGGCGCGATCTATGCACCTGATCCAAACTCTCCTGGCGAGCCTTTAATGCAACTAAAGGAACTGGATGGAACTCCAGCCCGCATTGGACTCAAAGTGGTGAACAATCCTTATCAGCTTGTAAAAGAAGGAAACAACGTCTTTCGTTGGGCGGGGGACGGGCAGCCGACCAATGCTGACGACAACCCTGCTTACGACGGTTATTATGCGGTTCGCCAAGGCTGGGTTGAGCGGGCGAATGTTGACCCTAACCGGACGATGACCGATATGATGACAGTGCTTCGCGCCTATGAAGCCAATCAGCGTGTACTTACAACAATTGATGGGACTCTGGAAAAGGCGGCAAATGAAATCGGCCGTGTTAGTGGGTAGAGAGGAGAGGTAAACGACGATGCAATCCCTTAACATTTCTACTGCGGCACTTCGCAGTGTTCAGCAAGCGATTGACAATAGCTCGAATAACCTTGCGAATGTTGACACGATTGGCTATAAGCGTAGAGGAGTTACTTTTTCGGAGTTGTTGGTCGATAACTTGAAAGAACAACCCTATACGGATAAAAATCGTACTTCTCCAGCGGGCCTTCGTATAGGAAGCGGAATAAAAGTAGGGCTTACGAAACTGGACACTACGCAAGGGTCTGCTAAAATTACGGATATTCCATCCGATTTAATGATCCAGGGAGACGGATATTTTCTCGTTAGTCATCGCATTTTAGATGGCAATGGCGTTCTGCAGCGGGAAGAATATCGTTTAACGCGTGATGGTGCGTTTCATGAGGTGAATTCTGAAGCGGATCCCACAGGTTCGTACAACCTTGTAACCTCATCTGGGGATGTTCTGGTGGATGACCGTGGTATTGCCATTGAGATTCCTAAGAGCAAGCAGTATAAGGTGGAACCTAACGGTGTTATTTCGCTAAATGGTGATCGCGCGAGTGGACTTCGCATTCCTTTGTGGGAAGTTCCGAATCCGGATCAGTATGTTTCAGTTGGCAATAATGAATACGCGATTAAGCTGCCGAATGGGGAAACCAACCCAGGGAATGTCATGAGTGTCTTGAATGACCCGAATCGACCTGAATTCAATTCGAACAAGACTCAACCACAAATTCGTCAAGGGGCATTGGAGATGTCCAACGTCGACATGAGTCAAGAAATGTCCCAATTGATCATCGCGCAGAGAGCCTATCAAATGAACTCGCGTGCGGTCAATATTGCGGATCAGATGATGGGCATAGCGAATTCGATTCGCAGTCGATAATTTGAAGCTCAATACGGAGGAAATTTGGAATGGTCCAAAGTGAAGGTCGTCGCTTTTCTGCGGAAGAGCAGGGAGACGACAAGCATTCTGCTAACAGAAGACGTAAACCATGGGCTGGCGTCCTAGCAAAGCTAATGTTGGTTCCCTTTCTCCTGCTTTTTTCGTTGGTCGTAGGATTGGCGATAGGTTATAGCGTCATTGGGAAACAACCTGTTTCTGAAGTTTTGAGCCTGCAGACGTATAAGCACATGTATGATTTGATTTTTGCTGGGAAATAAGTAGTTTGAAGAGCTCTTGCGGAGACAAGCTCCATAGAGCTCTTTCTTATTTTATATAGGCACCATAGTTTGAGGTTGAATTCTTTTATTGATGCTTATTGAAATAACAGAGTATAATACATAAAGCGGTTTTTTTGCTGGAAAAAAATCACTTCTAACCTGATTGGCAGAACTGTGGAGGGATAAAATGGTGAATGTACCGAATGCGCTTACCGTTTTCCGCATCATGTTAATCCCTATCTACTTATATATTTTCTTTTCTGACCGACCGTATCATTTGGAGATCTCCTATTTCATCTTAATTTTTGCGGGCATCACGGATATTGTTGATGGTTATATTGCTCGTACCTATAAGTTGATTACGGATTTTGGCAAGATGATGGATCCATTAGCGGATAAGCTGATGATGCTTACTGTCATTATCTCGTTCTTTTTAACCGATCGGATAAGCTTATGGGCAGCGTTGTTCTTTTTCGTTCGTGACGTTAGCATGATTATAACCGCCGCGATCTTTCACTTTCGCGGTAAGAAAACAGTTCCCGCCAATGCGTTTGGAAAGCTGACGACGGTCTTGTTTTACCTTGCTTTTACTCTGCTTATGTTCCGTTCGAACGATGGTGAACTGGTATTATGGATTGTCATTGCGTTATCATTTGTGACCAGCGCTATTTATCTGGTAAAATTCAGGTTGCTAAATCGCGTTTTATAAGCATTATGGTTTCGTAAGACTTTTATGGAAAATATAGAGAAGAGCACTTCCGAGAAGAAGTGCTCCTATATCTCAACCCCGTTCTCCAAGGAATTGGAGAGGGGACTACACATAGCATAAGTTGAAGTGGATAAACTCATACACGCCATTATTTAGATAAAAGGAGATGTTACAATTGAACCTTACCCCTGTTTATGACGTCATGCAAATTCAGGAGATCCTTCCCCATCGTTATCCTTTCCTGCTTGTAGACCGCATTATAGAACTGGAAGTGGGCAAACGAGCTGTTGGGTTGAAGAACGTAACGATTAATGAGCCGTTTTTCCAAGGGCATTTTCCTAGCTATCCAGTAATGCCGGGTGTTTTAATCGTTGAAGCGTTGGCTCAAGTTGGTGCGGTTGCTGTCCTAAGTATTGAAGAAAATAAGGGTAAAATCGGCCTGCTTGCGGGAGTAGACGGTTTCCGTTTCAAGGAACAAGTAAAACCAGGCGATACATTGGAGCTTGAGGTAGAGCTTACCCGATTGCGGGGTTCCATTGGAAAAGGCCACGGTATAGCTCGTGTAGCGGGTAAAATTGTAGCAGAAGGCGAATTAATGTTTGCTTTGCAATAAGATCAAACACATTCAGACAAGCTGAAAAATGTTGGTGATTCGAGCCGACATGAGGAATTTGTCTTGAATGTGTTTTTCTTTTGGAGTAGAATGTCTACGGTGAAACATTTTTATTTCGTGACAACGTCATATACGTAGTGAAGGGTGGAGGCATCGGTAACGTGAAAGTTGTTAGAATTCTCGGTGTACCGTTTCAAACAAACGGCTTTAATGAGACGGTGGCAGATCTAACCGCCCGAATCCAATCAAGGGAGCGCACACATGTAGTGACGGCCAACCCTGAAGTTGTGATGATTGCCAATGAAGATCAACAGTTCCGGCAGATCGTAGAACAAGCCTATGTCGTTCCTGATGGTATAGGAATTGTCTATGCGGCCAAGATCCTTGATTACCCCATTACAGAACGGGTCACGGGGATTGAGCTACTAGAAGGATTAATGGAACAAGCCAACAAACATGAGTGGAAGGTATTTTTACTTGGAGCTTCACCTGAAGTAAACAAACGCGCATCCACAGAATTAGCTCATAAATATCCAAATGCAAGAATTGTAGGTGCGATAGACGGCTACTTTACACCGGAAGAAGAAGCGAAGATCGCTTCGGAAGTAGCGGCGAGTCAGGCAGATATCTTATTTACGGCACTCGGAGCACCGAAACAAGATGTGTGGATCTCGAAATATTGGGATCGACTGCAAGTCTCCCTGGCCATGGGAGTTGGAGGCAGTTTTGATGTACTGGCCGGTACAGTGAAGCGCGCTCCATCGATTTGGCAAAAACTTCACCTCGAGTGGTTGTATCGTTTGATGAAGCAACCGTCCCGTTGGAAAAGACAGTTAGCGATACCTCGCTTTATACTAGCAGTGTTACAAGACAAAAAACGATAGCGATTGATGTGATAAGAGAGGAGAACCAAAATGGTTGTCGATAATATCCTGGGGTTCTTAACCTCGTTAGTAATCGCTTTTATTGCTACACCTTATGTAAAGCGCCTGGCGGAAAAAGTTGGAGCAGTGGATTCCCCGGACCATCGTAAGGTGCATACGAGAATTATGCCGCGTATGGGTGGTTTAGCGATCTACTTGGGTTATGTTGTGTCGTTTTTCTTGTTCGTGCCATATCAAACCAAGACTGAGATGTTAGGTATTTTTCTTGGTGGAACCATTGTTTTGATAACAGGAATGTTAGATGATAAATTTCAATTGTCTCCGAAGTGGAAGCTGCTTGGTCAGTTAATTGGAACGGCTGTGGTAGTTATTCCATTCGGATTGAAAATAGGAGTAGTCCATTTGCCGTTCGGAGATAATAGTATTGACTTCTCTGATGGCTGGCTGGCTTTATTGGCTATTCCAATCACGATGTTTTGGATTGTAGGTGTAACCAATGCGGTCAACCTGATCGATGGATTGGATGGTTTATCGGCAGGTGTATCCGCAATTGCGACAGCGACTATGGCTGTAATGGCCTTGATTATGGAAGATACGAATGTGGCCATTTACTGTTTTGTGCTCTTGGGAGCTATTCTTGGCTTCTTGTACTTTAACTTCCATCCGGCTCGCATCTTCATGGGCGATACCGGAGCGTTGTTCTTAGGCTTTAATTTAGCGGCACTTTCGATTATGGGCTTTAAAGAAGCGTTGTTTGTTTCCTTTATCATTCCGATTGTTGTGCTTGGCGTACCGCTTTGGGATACGTTCTTTGCTATTATTCGCCGCATTGTGAATAGACAGCCGATTTCGGCACCAGATAAAGGACATCTCCACCATTGTATGCTCAAAATGGGCTTGTCCCACCGAGCTTCTGTGATGGTGATTTACGGAATCAGTATTTTCTTCGGGGGTACAGCAATCCTGCTGACCAAGGTTTCGACCGTCTTCACGCAGGCCAAACCAGCCTTCTGGTACTCGATGATTATCCTTGGTGTAATGATCTTCGCCATTCATATGGTAAGCGAGGTAATAGGCTTGATTGGACGTAAATATCGTCCGGTGATCAACACCTATCGACGTATCAAAGGGTTCGGAGACGAGAAGAAGTAATTGAAGAACTGGATTACTAAACACACAGCCACTGATCAGGTCGTTTCACCTGATAGTGGCTTTTTTATTAGGACATTAAGAAAAATTGGAACTCCCCTACTATCTTGTGGGATGATAAGATTATCTAAATGCAATGGTAAAGGAGCGAAGGATTATGGAAAAATTGCTCCAAGAACTACTGAACAATTTTAAAAGTGAATTATTAACGGACGTACGGCAGATTGTAAAAGAAGAAGTAACGGACATAAGGGAAGACGTCAGCGGGTTAAAAGAAGACGTAGGTAAGCTTAAGGAAGACGTCAGCGGGTTAAAAGAAGACGTAGGTAAGCTTAAGGAAGACGTCAGCGGGTTAAAAGAAGACGTAGGTAAGCTCAAGGAAGACGTCAGTGGGTTAAAAGAAGATGTAGGTAAGCTCAAGGAAGACGTTAGTGGATTGAAAGAAGAAGTAAGTGGACTTAAGCTGGAACTCGGTGATTTGCAAGGTGAAGTAGGCGGGCTTAAACACGACCTTATCGAACTGAAACAGGATGTCTCCGTGATCAAAGAGACAATGGCTACCAAAGATGATATTAGTTCCATTCACAAGAAACTGGACATCATTTATGCTCAAGTCGCACATAACACGGAACAAGAAGTACTCACCCACGAAACCGTTAGTCGAGTCGATCAACTCGAAACAGATGTGAAACTAATCAAAAAGGCGATCGCAAATCAATAATCTAAACCTTTAGTGTATGAGTCACTCCGTTGAGTGGCTTTTTATTTTTTTAGGCCGGAAGTAACATCGTCAAAAAAATTGTCACATCTAGTCGAGACAAGCTAACAGGAAGCCTACTTTTTGCCGATACAGAAAAGAGTAGCTATAGAATTGTGAGATGAATCGTAGAAAAATTTTAGGAGGGGAAACATGGTTAGGAAAGCGTTTATGGTGCTGCTATCCTTTGTGATGGTACTAGGCACTCTCGTCACATCTTTTCCAATGGGAAAAGCGTATGCCGAGAACTATATTGACTTTGATATTTCTCAGTTAAATAGTACTGGGATTAAAAATCCTTACGAAAACAACAGCTCCAAAATCGATTTGAGCGCAACCCTCAATAATGTAGATGGTGGAAGCGTATCTTACGTGATTGAACAAATCGTTGATCCGAATACGAATCCACCACGTGTTGATCAGAAGACAACAAGTACCAAGGCAGGTATCCTGATCAACGGGTCCAAGATGAATGTGGTTGGACTTAAGCTTTTTCCGGGACTAAACCGCGTTACATTTTCGGGGAATAGCGGTGGGGCTACTATTACACAAACCGTGTACATTAGCTATATCGATGCTCCTAACATTACGAACTTATCTATTTTCGGTGGTTCTGGCGGTAAAGAACTTCGTATCAAAGACAAATCCGACACCGTAGTAACACCTGAGTATGTGAGCAACCTTTCGAATGGTACGATCTTTATCAAAGGGAACGCACCTAACGTAAAGCAAGTTACTGTTAACGTAATTGATGTAACAACCGGTCAGAAGAAGGGTGTTACAGTATCTGTTTCTTCCACTGATTCGAGCTTTATTACTTCTGGATTAAACTTAGTTAAAGGGAAGAATCGCTTGCAGTTTATTTTGCAAAACGATGATCAGTATGCAGAAACGTATCGTGATTTGGTTTACTATAATGGGGACGTCACGTTCTATAATGAAGAGTTGACGTTAATGTACGATAAAGACGGAGATGGGATTATTGATGATAAATCAGTTGATCCTGGTGAAACCAAATCCCAGAGCTTGCGTAATTACTCCCCATTCTCAGTTTTCCAAGGACTTATCGGAGGTGTCTCAACAGACAACCGAGACAACGTAAAGCTCCAAGGCCGAGTAATCGTTCCGAACAGCTATACTCCAGACCAAGTTCCTCTTCGTGTAAATGCCGTTTACATGAAAGCAAAGGACTTCTTGCCTACTGGTACAATTACCAATGACGTTGATGAAAAAGAACAAATTGTTATTGAATTCAATAAAGCAGTAGATAACAATGGTGGAACGTATACGGCTGATGATATTAACAAGTTGATGCGTTTCTACTATGTTAAAGGTGAGAAAGCAGGTACTCCAGGGAAAGTATTGGAGGTTCCCGCACTTGATACCAGAGACCCTTCTAACAGTAACCAGACAATTGGGGATTGGAATGCGACCAACACCGTATTTACAATTACTTTAGGTTCAGCTGATGTCCAGAAATTCCGTAGCGCATGGTCTAATACTTCAGCAACACCTAGTAGTTCAGATGTTACGAAGCCGTTTATCTTGTTCAAGCAGAATCTTACAGCAAAAGATGGGTCGCCAGGAATTGGGGCAGCTCTTACGATTGATCAGAACCCGACAGCCTATGATGAACTAGTTATTCGAAGTGATGAATCACCGTTAACCAAGGGTGACGTTCTACTAGTTGGTTACAGAAACGATGGGACTGCAACGAATGCTATCAACGATGCCAATGCGAAGCAACGCTGGGTATTGTATGGAGAAGCCGGAACGTTAAATCCAGGCACCAAGCGAGAACAGGTTCATGTAGTTGGTATGCCGGATACGGTAATCGACGAAAATGCACGCATTGTAGATGCGAAATTATGGGCAACTGAAACAGCGACCCCTGTTGTAGATGCTACAAGTCAGGTAGAGATATCTGTACCTCCTACTGCTCCTAATGCAGATAATTCATATACAATCGTTATGCGTCGCCAAGATGGAGCGCCTATCGGAACGGATCTTGGATTGGTTGCTGGTGACCTCGTGAAGTTTGGATCAATTTATGCGATTGTTGCCCAAACTCCAGCACCGACAGGAAGTTCTTTAAAGGTCTATGCCCCTCTAGGTACCACCTTTAATCCTGGAGATGACTTGTTTAAGATAAGTTATGCTGCCAAAGCTGGCGCTGAATCTCTGGGTGATGATACTGGTCGTACCATTGGACAGCAGAAGATCAACTCAACGTTTAATGGAACTGTAACCCAAGCAAATGCTCGACTCTCTTTAAATGTTGGTAGTGAAGGTAATGTTGTTCGTTTTGATCCAAACACGATTTCATCTGGAGATCTTTTGAAGATAGGTAACGAATATGTAATTTCTGGACTGCCGTACGCATCTGCTGACGGTGTTACCAAGTCTCAACTTGGTGACGGGTCTTCTAACACATCTGTGTCGATGTTACCTGTTTTGGGATTGTCCGGAAAGGTCCTATCCAATGATACGGTAATTCAACAAGTTACAGCGACTGCTTCAGATTCTTTTGGTCTCGGAGCTATTACCGTTAACGGCAATCAACGTGTCGGTATGGACGGTAAAGTGAAGTTAAAGATTAATGGTGGTACCTTTACGAATACAAACAGTGTAAAAAGAAACGATCGTATCAAAATCACATCTGGCGGTAAGACGTTCTACGCATTGGCAACTGAAGATGTTACCAACAAGACAACGATGTTGAATTTGCTCTCACCACCGAATGCCTTGTTGCCTGATGGAGCAATAGTTCAACGTATAACTACCGAAACAACCTCAAACATAAACAATAGTGGACAAAATGTTACCGTAAAAGGCCAACTAGGTCTAGGTGCTCCAGGAAGCTTAAACACACCGACTGGTAATGTAAGCTTTATGCCAGGTAACCTGGGATACTTCGTTGCCGGTTCATTTGACAGTACGAAGCCTTCCATTATCAAGGCAACTATTGTACCGAACACTACTGGAACCTATAAAGTAGACGAGGGCGAGACCATTGAGGTTTATTTCCAAGACCCTAAAGGAGACCTACGCCGTTCACCAAGTAGTGTGAACAGTAATATCGTTGTGGAAGGTAAATACGGTACAGGAAATGGTAATCGCGCCACACTTCCTGAACTAGGATTACAAACAAGCCTTAACTGGCCAGGTAATCCTGGTAACAACCCGATGATGCGTGTCCGAATCGAAACCAAGGGTGATTCCTTCTTCGATGACTATGGTTACCTTTCTTTAAACGGTACGTATCCGATGACAACCAGTGGTGCGTCAATGCCAGTGAATAACTTGCCGATAACAGGATCTTTAGCGGCAACGGATACTCGTTTCTCGATGGTTCTGTTGGGTAACACGTTTGACGGGGATCCGCGTTCACCGAAACCAGATGTAAATAACCTCATCGGTTCAGTCCTTGATCCGAATTTCGTGGCAATTGATGATAATGGGGTTGTTCCCAATTATGAAGCGAAGCTCGTCTTCCGAGATGCGGCAACCAGAACGGTTATTACTACGATGACTGATGTGAAGCTTCGTGTAATTAAGGGGGAAAGCTATAAGGAATCGGATCCTTACTATGTGTTCCAGTTTGAATCTTACAATCCTGATATCACTGCACCGGGTGGATTCCTGCCTGCTAGCGCTAGAAACTTCAACACCAAGTATTTGGTCGAAGTAAGCGCCATTAATACAACTCTGTCACCTGCTGACTATCAGGGAACACAAGAGGGCGAATTAAGTTATAGCTTGGAATTGCCGAACAAGCCATTCCTGAATGACATTAACTTCTTGGCGAAACCACAGGTAAGCAGTACACTTACACAAGCAGATTTATTGAATCTAGGCTCCGCAGCGGCATCTGGTAAGTTTTCAAGATTAACGGATAATACATCCATATATAATACTCCGTTTGCACTTGAGTTCCAGGTTGTCGATTCGAATAAGGATGACTTGGTTGCAGGTCAAGGTGATCTGTATACAGATGTCTCTAAAAACAATACCCAAGACCCGGCAAAGCCAAATAACTTTGATGTACAAATCACATCGACAAGTTTAAGTGGGGATACGGTTGATTTAACGTCGTATAATGCAAATGCATCTACTTCATCAAACGTGTATAAATATCTTGAAACATACCAAACGTTTGGTGCGAATGGTGACGCGAAAGCAGCATACGACCAATATGACTCGACCAAAGACGTTACGGGTGATAATCGCAAAGACGATGTGAAACGGATTGTTCTTATGCTGAAGGAACTTCCTTTTAGCGGAACCCAAACGCTTAAGTTTACCTTTACTTACAATAACAATGGTTCTTCAGGTACGTACACAATTGAGCGAGTAGTGAACTATGTCTCCGGTCCATATGTGAACTTCGACACGATGTATGATGGACAAGTCATTAACCGGGATACGACGGAAGACCGTAATACTTTGGTCAATAATATTATGGTGAAGGCTTTGGGTAAATTGCGTGGGGAACTCCGCAATGTTGATCTTAAAGATACAGCTCTCTTTAAAAAAGGTGACGCCAAACAAAAGCTTTACTTGTATGTAAATAACTATGAGGTACCTCTTATGCAAGAGAGTCCAGCCAAACCCAATCGATTTATCGTGGATGAGACGGATACTCCATTATCAACTATTTATGATCAGTTGAAGGCTGGAGAAAACAAAATTCTCTTCTTGTATAAATCTAATGGTCCTAACTCTCAGGATAAGGATATTTATAAGAAGGAATTAACGATTCGCATAAGTTCAACCAACATTCCTAAGCTTCCAGCTGACGGTAAAGATATTTATCCTTACCCAATCGAGTTCACTCAGCCGAAGAAGGATACGAAGCGCTTCCCAGGTGCTGATGGAATTTACACAACAGAAGAGAAGAAATTGAATGTATATGGAGCATTCGATTTCATTGACTTGGGAACTAACCGTTCTATCATTGAAAGCAAACTGGCTTCGCTTCAATCTGGAGCTACTCCGCAAGCCTCTAACTACATCTTGGAGATTAAACGTAATGATGGGGTTACGTGGACTTGGGATTTAACCAAGCGTTTTTCGGATGACGGAGGAACGACCTATAATAGTGGGTCTAACATCACACCTTCTGGATTGAGCGTTTCTTATGTGAGAAGTACACAAGACTTTGAGTTTGTCATCAGCAATCAGGAAATGCCAAAGGATGGAACGAAGCTTGTATATTCCATCCGAGTGTACAATGCCGGAACATCTGGTCCATATGCGGCGAAATCGCTTGAGATTTCTTCCAAGGTAATGCCGTATACCATCTTGCGCCCAACCAAGCAAGAGTTGGCCGGTTCCATCAACCGTAACTACGTGGAAGTTGTAATTGAAGCCAAAGGAGCTGACTCTGTACTAGTTGACAAGGTACAGGCGAAACAAATTGACTTCGACGAGAATAATGACGGTGACAAAGAATACAAAGACGTCTTCAAAGCGACTGTAATGAACCTGAAGCCGAATAAGAAAAACACCATTAAATTCACGATTACCAAAGGTGCGGAGAAAACAACAGGTTCGTTTGACATCATGTATGCACAAGATTTGATTCCTGGTGCTCAATGGATGGAGCCGATGAAAAACGCTCACAACGTCTTTAATGGAGCAGTTCAGCTCACTTTCCCGAAAGACACCTACCTGCGCCGGATGGATCCGAAGAGCCCGAACAAGTACAAAACTCAGGTTTACGCAGACCATTCGTTACTCTTTGGTATCGCGAATCCGGAAGACGGTGTAGTCGACCGTTATGATTATCAACAAGTACCATCTAGCTTCCGAACCGATGTAGCACTTGGTAAGCAATTGTTGCAAGCTTCCTTTGATCGACAGCATTTCATCCAAATTAGTCCAATGTACTGGATTGATGGCGGACAAGCGGATAATGAAGATACAGAAGCATACGATGACGTAAAAGAAGGGTTCTTGCCTCACCAGCTTCCATCTTCAGACTTGCCGAACTTCAATAAGCGCCAAGATGATTTGATGGTTGTTCCGACTCAACGAGGTAAGATCAAGATGAATTATGACAAAAACGTTGTAGCGGATGCGTCTATGTGGATTACCGTATTCCGTTTCGATCCTGATGAGAAAACATGGACCGATATTGGAGGTATAGTAGATCCGAAGAAAGGACAAGTTATTGCTAACTTTGACCGATTTGGATATTATGTAGTAGCTAAGCTGTCTAATTCATTTAACGATATTTCACAGCATAGCTACGCACGTAACCATACCGAAGCAATTTATGTAAAAGGTATCTTAAAGCCAAAAGGAGATAATGAATTCGGGGTTGATGTAAACATTACCCGTGGAGAATTTGCTGCCATGATTGTACGTGCGTTGCAAATTCCTCTGAACTTCGATCCGGATCATTTGAACTTCGATGATGTACCATTGGCGTATACATCCGACAGCCTGTACGATTATCGTTATATCGAGACGGCAGCTAACATGGGTATATTACGCGGATCTTCACCACGCATATTCGAACCAGAAAAACCAATTACCCGTGAAGATGCATCAGTCATTTTGGCTCGAGCATTACAACTGAAACAAGATACCGATCCTGCAAAAGTTACTAAAGATTTACAGAAGTTGTTTAAGGATTACAATTTAGTTTCTTCGTACAGTAGATCAGCAGTACTTTCGATCGCGAAGAAGAAGTATGTAAACGGTTCGCCGGTTGATGAGAAAGATCCGAAAAAAGGCTACATTTTCGAACCAAGTGCATATTTGTTGCGCGGAGATGCATCCATCATAATGGCTAACATCATGAAAGATTTGAAGACTTTACCACCAATTAATTCAGTACGTTAATCTTACCCAAAAAAGACTTCCTTGGAGCTCAAACTCCTCGGAAGTCTTTTTCACATAATGCACACATAATGCAAGTAAACTGTTCTACTCGTCATCCCCAACCGCCTCAAACGGCACCTCTACATACTTCTTCTCCCCGCGTACAATCTCGGCTTGTCCGTTCGTCAAATCGGTCATACGCTCGATAAAGGCGTCCTCTTCACCGTTGGAAATTTGCACGGTAACGGCCACCTTATCCGTATACACCGTATTAGCGACACGCTCATGTCCGATGCGAAGCTCATTCTCGACTTTCCCCCACCAGTGGTAGTCTACCGTAATCGTCACATCCTGATGGAGAATATGAGCGACGATTCCTGCTCCTTTTAAACCCGCTACAGTCCCTTGGGTATAAGCGCGGACCAGTCCGCCTGCACCTAGCTTAATCCCGCCAAAATAGCGCGTAACGACACAAACGGTATCCTTTAGTCCATTTTTTTTTATACACTCGAGAATGGGCTTCCCTGCGGTTCCGCTAGGCTCTCCGTCGTCACTGGAGCGTTGAATTTGATCATTTTCTCCAATTACGAATGCGGAGCAGTTATGGGTTGCGTCCCAATGCTTCTTTTTGATGGAGTTAATGAAAGCGACAGCTTCTTCTTCTGTCGTGGCACGGTTTACGTATCCGATGAATCGGGAGCGTTCAATAATAATTTCCCGCTCACCATATCCGGCAACTGTCTTATATTGCGCTAGCATCCGAGCATCACCTCATGTCAAAGCATAGCCAGTTTTTTCCGAAGATGCAACAGATCTGAAATCCGGAACGTCTAATATACGTAATTCTTCTGTAAGGCGAATCGCTATCCAACGTTCAAAATTCCAATCACAGGATAAACAAGTGTTTAACCCGGATTTAACCTATGCTATAGTGAGGATGGTAAGATTCTCCTGATAAAAAACCTTTTTTCTATATAAAGGAGTGAATGTAATGAATTTTCCATATTCCAAAAAGGCGATGCTATCCCTGGCTTTGGCGACAGCAGTAATAGCTTCTTCCAACGCTGCCTGGGCGGCTTCTGCCACTCAACCTCAACCAGCAAAAACTGCAACAGTAGCGGATGCGGCGAAACCAGTAAATTCCAGTGTAACAAAACCAAGTTCAACTGCGTCAAATTCTGTAGCGCAGGAGTTAACAATGTCCCAGGCAGTTGAGCAAGCACTTAAAACAAACTCCAGTATTCGCTCACTGCGTATTGATATCAACTCCGCCGATCTTAATTCTCGATTGGTTTATGCGAAAGTAAAAGATATTTCATCGGATTATATCGATAATCTGGACCTGGCGACCACCAAGTATGTTAACAGCGCCAAAGCCGACTCTGCTAAAAAGGTAAATCAGCTCTTCCTGAAAACCACTGAAAGCGGAGTGAAGCTTGGGGCCGAGAAAGCTTACTATGATCTATTGAACGCACAGAATGATTTGGAACTCAAACAGCAAAGCCTGAAACGCGCCGAAACACAATTGAAAGTGGCGCAATCCGCTTTTAAAGTGGGTACGCGCGCTAAAACCGAGGTGTTGCAAGCGGAAGCAGGACTTGCTAGGGCTCAAGCGCAGTTGGCCGTTTCCCAATCCACTGTGGAAGTCAATCGTATGCTCTTGAACCAGTTCATTGGAGTGGATATCAATAGTAAGTGGACGCTTAAAACCGATGATCGTCAAACTCAGTCTTCCCAACCATCATTGGATCAGGCGGTTGATACAGCTTTGAAACAGCGCCCTGAGATTGTGCAAAGAGAAGAAGAAATTAAAATCGCAGATCTTAACGTGGAGATGATTAAAAAATATCTCTCGATTGCAACATATCAAGGTGAAATGGCTGTGAACAGTGTGGAAAAAGCCAAAATCTCTTTGGAAGACGAAAAAAAGGGGATTGAAGTAGAGGTAGCGCAAGCCTACTACAGTCAGCAAGCTGCCAAAACATCTATAGAGGCTTACCGCAAGGCGAAAGAAGCGGCAACCGAAAACTATCGTTTGACAAATCTTCGCTACGAGAATGGGTTGGCGACGGCACTGGAAGTAATTACAGCAGAGGAAGACCTCTCCACTCAAGAGAATCAGTACCAGCAAGCCCTTCATAATTACAATCTAGCGGCTATCAAATTCGACAATGCTCTAGGTAATTAGACAACTGGAAAAAGATTGTCGATGACTTATCTGTAGCCTAACTCTATAATACGATTTAAGAGCCGTAAAAGCGCATCATATCAACGAATGCGACTCTTGGAAAAATTTTTTAAAAAATTTTTTCTAGGCACCGCAACTTTTGACGGAATGAAGCGTTTAATAGAATGTCACAACAAAACCGGGGAATGGTGTAAAAATTCATTCACGAAGTTTGCAATCTATGGTACACTAGTGATTGTGCATTTTACACACATAACGTATTAGTAGAAATAATTGCTCAAAACATGTAGAACCGTGAGCCTGCGAAGGGAGGTGAAACGCGCTTGCAGGATTCGGGCTTTAAAAAGAAAAATACATCTAAAAATAATTTTCCCCAAGATCAATTAAGTTATACTAGAGGAGGAGAACCTAAGGTTATGAAAAAGGTTGTTAACAGCGTATTAGCAAGTGCACTTGCATTGACAGTAGCTCCTATGGTAGTAGGTGCTGAAACAGCAACAACTACAGCTCCACAAATCGATCCAGCTCTTGATAAAGTAGTTAAACGTCTTTCTGCTCTTGGTTTGGTAGAAGGTATGGGTAACGGCGATATGGCGATCGGATCTAACATCACTCGTTCCCAATTCGCTACATTGGTAGTTCGTGCTCGTGGTTTGGCATCTGGTGTGCCTCTCGCACAAAACGTACAGCGTTTTGCTGACGTTAAAACTGCTGACTGGTTCTCTGGTTGGGTTAACGTAGCTGCTGGTCAAGAATTGATCAAAGGTTACCCTAACAACACATTCGGACCAAGCAACAATGTAACATATGCTGAAGCAGTAGCAATGCTGGTTCGTGCACTTGGTTATGATGTAAATGGAGCTCTTAAAGGTACATGGCCAAACAACTACATCTCCAAAGCTGCTGAGCTTGGAATTTCTAAAGGCGTTAAAGTTGATCCTAACAAACCAGCTACTCGTGGCGACATCTTCATGATGCTCGACAACTCTTTGACCATTGATTTGTTGAAAGCTGAACAATACGGTAACGACACTAAGTATACAGTTCAAACAGACAAAACTCTTTTGACTGAATACCTCAATGTTAGTGTTTATGACATGGATTGGGCTAACAACAAAACTAAAGATAACGTACTTCCATTTGTAAGCAACGTACCAGTTACTGCTCTTGGAAATATCAAATCGAACGAAGTAGCTTTCGCAAAACAATCCGGTTCAGCTCTTAGCGGAAAAACTCTTAAAGTGGCTGACGGCATCAACCCTAACGACTTCGCTGGTGAACACGTACAAGTTTGGGTAAAAGACGATCGTAATGATACTATCGTTTGGATGGAACAATCCGACGATGAAGAAGTAATCAATGACAAATTGGATACTTTCTACTACGACAACGTAGTTATCAAGAACGACAAGTTCTGGTCTGATGACAAAACTAAAAACCCTAAACTTGACAAGTTCGAAGTGAAAATGGCTAATGGTAAAACATACAGATTCGCTGACGACTTCAAAATTACTTACAACTACAAGAATTACGACAAACATTGGGACGATGCTTTCAAAGATATCGCAATTGACTACGATAACGTTGATGCATACTCCACTAAAGTAGTTCTTAACAACAACGGTGAGATCCAATACATGTCCGTAGTTGACGATATCACTGCTGACAAAGATTCTAAATTCAAATTCGGTTCTGAAGTTGCCAAAAAAGTAGATGTTGATAAGAAAAAAATCTCTACTCTTGATGGTAAAGACCTTGATCTGAAAAACAAAGATGAAGGTAAAGACTTCCTCGTTATCCGTAACGGTAAACCAGCTAAATTGGCTGACTTGAAAGATATGGATGTTTACTCTGTATACTACTCTAACGGCGACAAAGACCGTAAAATCATCGTTGCGAACAGCACAGTAGTAGAAGGTAAAGTAGACGACGTTGAATATCGTTCTACCAACAAAGCTAACAACAACTTCTTGAAAATCGGCGATAAGAAATACCGTATCCGTAACGCTTCCTTCTCCGATGACAAGAACAAAACAATCGAAACTTGGGGCAACAACGAAGCTGACAAGTTCTTAGATCTTGAAGGTCTTAACGTTAAATTGTACCTCGATTCAACTGGACGCGTTCGTCACATCGAAACTACAACTCCAATTAAAGAGCGTGCAATTACAGGTGTAGTTACTAAAGACGTATACTACGATGAGTTGAAAGATGTATACAGCTTGACTGTATACAACGAGAAAAACGCTAAAGCTAATCTTGAAGTAACTGATTCTAAATACTTCAAAGGTTTGACAAAATCCGGTAAAGATGCAACTCCTGAAGAAATCAAAGCTGCATTCAAAGTGGATAAAGATCAACCAGTTATCGTTCGTTACCAATTAGACTCTGCTGGTAAAGTTAAAGAAGTTAAATTGATTAACGACGAACTGACCGATATTGCAAAAGATAAGTGGAATAGAGCCGCTGACGAAGATGACAACCTCATCAACTACAACGGCGAATCTCTCAAAGTTAAAGATGATGCGGTAGTATTTGACTTGACTTCTAACCCTTCTACAAATGGCCGCCACGAGTGGAAAGATGTTAAAACAGCTAAGTTCAAAAACATCGCTAAAGACGACTACCATGTATTGGTTCACGAGAAAGACGGCGAAGCAGACTACATGTACGTTCTTGATGGTGACAAGTCTGTCGCTTCTACTGGTGAGTATGGTATCGTAGTGAGCTTCTCTCACAACAGCAACGATGACTTCATCAACGTATTGACTAAAGACGGTTCTGTTCAAAAATACAAACTCGATGGTACTGTTGATGGTGAGTTCGGTCGTTTTGACGCAATTCGTTATGAATTGAACACCGACAACGAGTTGGTAGTGAAGAACTCTTACCGTGTAGTGAAAACTGAAGGTAACTCTGACGATGTAGATCTAGTGCGTGTTGACACCGATAACATTAATTCCAAAGACATCAACTATGCTGATCCAATCCGCGTTGATGCAGTCGATGGTAACAAGATCACTTACAAAGATGCAGATGGCAAAAAACGCTATTACTACACAACTTCCAACACTGTATACTACAATGATCAAGCACCTGAGAAAGTATCTGAACTCAGCGAAGGCGATTATGCAGTTCTCATCGACACAGATGACGACGGTACTGCAGTAGACTACGCTATCATTGTAACTGATCAAGACTTCGTAAAAGACATGCAATTGGATATGTCCGGATTCTTGACAACAAAAGATACAGGAGAGCATCCAGGACCTGATGTAACTGTATCTGGTAGTGGTTCCGAGAAAGCTCTTGTTCCTGGATTCATCTCCGACTACACCATCAAAGGTACTTTGAAAAACCTGCCTAAGAACGCTACAGCTTCTGTAGTTGTTACAATTGGCGGAACTGATCAAGATGTAGACGTTGATTCCACTGGTGCTTTCGAAGTGACAATCCGTGAAAAAGCTGGTCTTAAAACTGCAAAAGTAACTGCAACTGTTAACGATGAAGAATTGGATGCTAAAACAGTTAACATTACACCTGCAAAATAATTAGATTCACTCTCTTCTGGGTAATTTAATTAATTGGCTTGGGATTCTTATCGAGGGATCAGAGAGCTTGTCTCTCTGGTTCCCTTACATAATAAGACCGAGCATAGTTATAACCATACAAAAAATAGAATCCTATCTAAGTTCTGGAGGGGTAGTAAGTGAAAAACAAGAAGTTAGTACTTTCCGTACTTTCCACTGCATTGGTAAGTAGCATGGCAGCTTCTGCTTTTGCTATGCCATCTGCTGGTATCTATATCGGCGGTAACGTTAACGAAATGTATAGCCTCGATTACTTCACTAACGAAGCATACTTGGATCAAGCTGTAAGACAAGTATTGAAAATTACAGACTTCTCTCAAGTGCTTTATGTTGATGGTAAAGGTAAAGTGGCTAATTTCAATGAGATTGCTAAGAAAGATCTTGGATCTGCTTTGCATGATGAAAAGAAAGCAGACTTCTC
Source organism: Brevibacillus ginsengisoli (assembly GCF_050113715.1). Lineage (NCBI taxonomy): Bacteria > Bacillati > Bacillota > Bacilli > Caryophanales > Paenibacillaceae > Brevibacillus > Brevibacillus ginsengisoli. The sequence continues at coordinate 117,322 of NZ_JBNJQR010000004.1, read as the reverse complement.
TACGAAAGCATACACTAAAATCGGTTCCGACTTGAAACCAAACGGAACTTACGATGTACAAACTGACAAAGACGTTCCTGGTGATGTTGTAACACCACCAACAGGCGATTTGAAAGTTGATAGTGTAAGTGCTAATAACCTTAGAACTGTTACTGTAAACTTTAGCAAAGCAGTTGATTCCACAACTGTAAACGCTGCGACTGTAGTTGTTGCTGGTTATACAGGTGAAAATCTTGCCCTTCCAAGTGGTGCTGGTAAATATACTGTTGCATTAGCTGATGATAATAAATCGGCAACTATCACCCTTGGTGGTGTAGTTCAAAATTCTGCTCTGACAATTGGAGTAAACGGTGTAAAAACTGACGCTGGTCAAGAAATTAAGAACTTCTCACAAACTGTTACCGCAATTGATGTAACTACACCTACAGTTACTGAGTTGAAAACTTCTGCACCTAACCAATTCGTTATTAAATTTAGCGAGCCGTTGAAAACTGCTCCTACTGTAAAAGTTAACGATGGTGCTGTAAGTAACGTTACTTTGTTGTCTCAAGATGGCACTTATGCCACTGTAAATGCTGCAGCTTTAAATGTTGGTGATAATAAAGTAACGATTGAAGGTGGAGCTGATTATGCTGATCTACCTGTACTCAAACAAGATAAAGTATTGAAATATGAAGTAACAGCAAATGCTCCAGTTGTTTCTGTTAAAGAAGCTACAGGAAACAGCGTTACTTTGAAGTTCGACCGCAACGTAGTCAACCTGCAATCCGGTACTACTCTGTTCTCTCATACTTATCCTGGTTTGAATCAAGTAGCTGGTAGCAGCGCAAGTGTTACTAAAGTATCCGATTCAGAGTATAAAGTGGACTTTGGTGCTAACCCGTTCCCTCCTGGAACGACTAAGCTTTATATCAGCTACACTGCAAATACTGCTGATACAGCAAAAATTAAAGATGCATTTGGCAACGTGCTTCAATCTGCAACACTTGATATCACTACTACTGTAGACCTTGTTAAACCAGAAGTATCAACTATTAACTTCGACAGTACAACTGGTAAAGTAGTTGTAAACTTCTCGGAAAAAGTAGATACAGTAACCGGTGGTACAGTTACTAACTACGTATTGCGTAATAGCTTAAATCAAGTTGTTACTATCGGAGTTCCAGTCGTTAATGGTTCGAAAGTTGAGCTTCCTGTTGGATCTTTGAAAGCAGGTAACTACTCTCTTGAAGTGAAAAACGTTAAAGACCAGGCTGTTGTTAAAAATACAATGGATCCTGTAACAAAACAATTTGTTGTTGCTGATACAGAGGCTCCTAAACTGGCTAGTGCCTATGTTACAACTGGAACTACTGTTCATGTAACATTTACAAAAGATATGAACAGCTCTGACCTAGTTAACAAAGCTTACTATCTCTTTGACGATAAAGCACTTCCTGCTGGAACTGTAGTTGCTGCTTCTGGCTCCAAAGCAGTAGATATTACTTTCCCGATTGGTACTGTACTGGTTTCTAAGAAAATTGTTGTAAACGGTGAAATGCATGATGCGATTGGAAACAAAGTCGGTGGATTTGCTAGTGCTCCAGTAGTAATCGGTGCTTCCACTGACAGTTCTATTACAGATAATGACATTTCCGATGTTACTTTTGTTGCAAACAACAAATTCCAAATCACACTTAAACAACAGGTAAAAGCAGTTGATGCAACTCAGTTTAAAATTAATGCTGGTGGCCTTTCCGCTGCTGCAACTGCTCAAGATGTAACATATGTAAACAATCCAAATGGCACCGCAACCGTAACTGTTGTTACTAAAAACGGACTTGGTACAGGTATCAACACAAATGTTGCTTCTGACTTGACTGGATTTACTTCTGTCAACTTTGGAGCAGGTGCATTCACTAACATGTTTGGTGTAGCTAGCACACCTATCGTAGTCTCTTCTGGAGATGTAAATGATGGAATCAGTGCTTCTCTCAAATCGGTTGTAGCAGCTGATTCTAACCTCAACGGTCAATTAGACACTCTGACTGTTACGTTTGATGAGAGCGTTAAAGCAGATTCGATTCAAGCGACTGATTTTGCTGTTGATGGTTATGTAGTTAAAGGTGTTAAATCTGTTTCAGGTGATAAAGTTACACTTACAATTCAAGAAAATGGTGTTTCTGATACCGATGCAAAACCTGTTGTTACCCTGATTGGTAATGTAGATGACTTGAATGGTAATAGCGGAATCGGTGCAGTAAAACAAGTAACCGCAGCAGATACTGCTTCACCTGTAATCGTTAGCGCAGTTGCAGCTAATAAAACCGGTGGTGTTGTGGGGACTGTTGAAGCTGGAGACTTCGTAACTCTTACATTCTCTGAAGCAACAAATAAACCAGATATTGATGCAACGAATATCGATTCGGTATTGAGCTTGGGTGCACACAGCTGGAAAGATGGTGCAGGTGCTATTGGTTCTGCAACTTGGAGTGCTGATGGTAAACAGTTAGTAATTACTTTGTCTGCTGGCACCAGCGCACCAACTGTTGTGCTTACCGATGTAATTACACCATCCAATACAATTAAAGATACCGCAGCTGCTCCAAATGATGTAGATGGTACAAAAGCAATTAGCGGTTCTTTCTAGAATTGACTTTTAATAACGTTTGTAATAAAAAGAAGCCTTAATGTTAGGCTTCTTTTTATTCTCTTTAATTTTCGTTAATGTAACTCTTAACCATCGAACGAAAGGTTGTCCATGATTGTAGTATTACTTCGCAAAGACCGCGTGAAGGTAGCCAATAGCAGTGAAGGAAACCATAGGAGGGGGAAAGCCGAAGTAGCAACAAATATCCCCTATTTCTTTTTGAATAGAGGGTATTTATATTCATCTGAGGAAACTAGAAGAATAATTGAAGTAATAATGCCAAGAACTTATTGAATAGTTATCACGAATAATAAGCTTAGAAACTTAAACATCCCCATAATCCCCACTATAACCTAGATTTCAGTTTCCCATAAACACCCAACAAGGTTTCAACCTCACGTTCATAGCCATATCGACGAAAAAATTCGATGAGAGCTACGGTGAAGATATCTCGCTGGCTGATATTCTTCTCCTTGCTGTATTCGCGCACCATTTGGTCGAGCGTGTTCGTCATATGTACTGACTTGGTGACAAAGATTCCAGGAACCACATAGCGAGGAACTTTACCGCCTTCTGCACCCGGAACGATGAGATCCACAAGTCTATCGCGGTTTCGCTCAAGAATCTCTAGAAGGGGCATAAATCGTTCAACCTGGGACAACTCTGTACGAATCCCTTCTGAGAAGCGCTGAGAGGGTACAGGAGCTTCGAGAGTTTCTTTCCTAGGTAGGATTGGGGCGCTATCATCGGAATTAGCCAGTAACGTCTTATCCTCGTCCTGAATCTGTCCATATTCTTTGAGATAGTTTCGTTCCTCTGATGACCATTTGTAGCCTTTGGACTTCATATAGTTGGCCATATCACGATGATTGGCAAACCCAAGTCGTTTGGCGATGACTTTTGCGTCAGCTCCTTCCTTTTTAAAAAGGGAGATGACTGTTGCCACTTTGGAAGAACTAGTCAAGCTAATTTCGATATCTTTTTTATCGAGTCGACTATACGTGGGGATATATTTTTGTCGCTCACGGTCCCATGAGAAATTTTTTCTACGCATATAAATATCGAGAGTTTTGTAGTTTTTATAGCCTAGTTCTACAGCTAAATCATCCCTGCTTTTCCCTTCAGCCATTCCTCTAAGAATTTCATTCACTCGTTCATCATATATTGGGTTCTTATCAACCAACGACTCCATACAATAACTCTCCATTTCTCTATATAATTGCTTGATATTTGACTTAGCAAGTTTAAAGAGTATTAACTGCGTCACTTAACTGATCGATGTCCGTATGTGTGTATACACTTGTCACCTTAAGTGAAGAGTGACCCAACAGCTTTTGAATTTGTACAAGATTGACATCCTTTTTTACTAATTGACTGGCAAAGCTATGACGAAGTATGTGTGCCGTAATTTTCTTTTTCCATCCCAGCTTTTTTACAGCATCTGCTATGACGCGATTCACGTAGATAGGAGAAAGCATGCCAGTTTTTTTTGTGCAGAAGAATAAGGTCGAATTTGTAGCTGGTCGTTTGTACAGTATGTATTCTTCAAGATGGGGCGCCAGCCGTTCCGATATCGGCACTAGTCTGTCTTTATTCCCTTTCCCTGCAATGACATGGATAACACGTCTTTGGATATCTACATCATCTACAACAAGATTCAAACATTCCGAAATCCGAAGTCCTGTCATGTAAAGAGCCTGAACAACAAGTCTGATCAGCTCATGATCAATTGTATGAATCAACGATTGAACCTCTTCATCCGACAGATGGGTTCGTTCTTTCTGTTGAACGTTAATCCTCTCTACAGATAGGGCTACATTACGGATGACCCATTCCTTTTTGTAGGCGTAGGCAAAAAATGACCGAAGTGTATGGAGATTGCGAGAGCGGCTTGAAGCTGCGTATTTACGTTTATCTTTTAAATAGAAGAGATAATCCTCTAAATCATTTGCGGTTACTTCTTCAACGTACAACTCGCAGTTATACCGATTTTCTAAATAACAGGTTAATTGCTTCAAATCCTTCTGATAGCCAGAAATAGTTTCTTCGCTCCGGTCGATTGAGGAGAGATAGTTTAAAAACAAGGTAATAGCGTTAGTCAGTAGCACGATCGTTGCACCCTTTTCAACAAAATGCTTTGATTTTCTAATGGTATCCTCATATAGTCTTCCATCATTTTACCCACTTTCCTTATATTATAACGATTAATACGCATCTTTAGTACTATTGAAATAAATTTAATTCTAATGAAAATAAAAAATGGCAAACCGAGAGTATAATCTCAGTTTGCCAATCTAAGGAAGCGGAATCGAAATATTGTCGTTAAGGATGAATTGGATAGTTTATACCAAGCGAATTTGACCATCAACAATGTGAATACCTTCCGTCGCGTTTTTAATGAGTAGGCAGTCCGTATTAGACTGGTTGTTGTTTTCACTACTTGTTAGCTGCGTTAAACTAGCTGAGTAGCTTTTTACAAGTCTGATTACTTCCGTAACAAGCTCATCGTCAGATAACTGTAAGAGAACTGGTTGCTCATAGATATTTTGGGCTATCTCCAAACGTGTCTCAGGATCTAGATCAATATATTCAGCAATCATGAAACCAATCAGGTGATTATCTACATCCTCAACCGTTTCAAGCTTATTTACCGTAATCTGATCTAACTGAATGGAGGTAAGGCTCAAGTCATAGGTATTGGTGAGTTCATGAATGGTACCCAGTAGCTGCTGTTTCAATGGGCTGTTTAGACAGTTTCTGACTCTCGCTTGGATTGAATGTAGTTGCTTAATCAGATGTTTATCGATTGTTGTTGGCTTTGATGTTGCTGACCATGTTGCCAACTCTATTTTCAACATGTTGACTTCTCGAAGTTGTGCTAAGCGATACTCAGCATCTGAACGAAGAACTAAATCCTTAGGCAGATACGATATGTATAATTCCAACTTATCTAGCTCAATTTCTGTTATACTTAATTGTTGTTCCAGATCCCGAAGTTTCTCGGTCACATTCTTGACCAGCAATTCCTCATGAATCGCTTCAGATGCGGTTATTCGATAAGTGGGAAGGAAAGCTGCCAATATTGAATGATCAAGGCATATCGCCGTTGTACAATGAAGGATATTCACATCCAAATCTAGATTTCTCATGCTTATCCAACCCTTTCTATCATATACTTGTCGCTTGTAAAATGGGCATCCTAGGGCCTTGTAGCCTTTACAGGACAATCATTTTACAAGGGACAAGATGATTTGTTTTATTTGAATAAAGAAGGGCCGATCAAGTTGATCGGCCCCCACATCTTCTTGAAGCGGTGATTAGAGACCAGCAGCTTTAATAGCAGCTGTGATAATGTCATTCGCTTCTTTAAGGGTTTTAACTGCATCAGTACCAGCAAAGTTCAATGGAGTTACAGTTCCGTTAACGGTTTTTGTAAGCTTCGCAACTTGTTGAGCGACAGCAACCTTTTGAGTGTTAGTCAGGTTAGCATAGCCGTCAAAAGCGTAAGTATCCAATGCTGTTTTGATAGAAGTTGTTGTTGCGGAAGCAAGATCGCCAATTGCGTTAAACTTAGCAAATTGATCAGCGTGAGCTTTTTGCTCAGTTGCAATCGCACCAGTACCATCAGCAACTTTTACAATTGCTTCGAGGTCAGCGTATCCAGCAGCTGGACGAGTGTCGATTACCAATTGTGCGATTTCCAGTTGTGCTTGAGTTGGCAAGTTGATGAAAGCATCAACTGTAGCTTTGGAACCTGCTTGATTTTGTACAAGCGCGATATCGATCAAAGCGGAACGTACATCAGCAGCTGTTGCAGTTGTGCTGTTAACAGTTGCTAAATCAGCAGCTACGTTTGCAGTAGCATTGACAGTGGAGATTGCTGTTTGAACTTCAGCCAAAGTCAAACCATCAGCTCCAGCAGCGACGAACCCAACAGTTGCCGCATTTACATATGTTTGCAAGCTTGCATCTTTAACAGTTGTCATATCAAACTTGTCAGTGCCAGTTTTGTGGCTAGTTACGTTAGCAAGTTTTTGAAGAGCAGCTTTCACATCAGCATCTGTGCTTGTATTGGTCAGGCCTTTTACACCAGCCAAAGCAGCATTCAGAGCAGAGGTATCAGCAGCATCTACGATCATTGTTTTGATTTGAGCAGGTGTAGTAGCACCAGTGATCGTTGCTTTGTTAGCAGTTTGTGCTGTCAAATAATCAGCTTTCAACGTGCTATTCAAAGCTGTAGCAGGCAAGTCAGTAGAGTCAAGAGCAGCCAAACCAGTCAAAGCGCTGTATACGGAAGTTTGAGTAGAAGCTTCCTTCACTTTGAATACGCCAGTTTTGATTTGAGAAGCTTTGATTTGGTCAGCTTTAGTTGTAGCTGGAGCTACATCAGCTGCCACGTATGTTTGAATTAAAGCAGTAACAGCATTTTGGTCAACAGAAGTTGCAGCTGCAGTATCAGCAGCAGTGATCTTCGTGCTGTTTTTGCCGTCTACAAGAGCTTGGATCTCAACGATGGAATCTTTTCCAGTTGCTACAGCTGCATCAATAGCAGTTTTATAATCAACGATCCAGTCAGGATTTACACGAGCAAATGCTTTGTTTTGCAATGCTGCCAACAATTGAACTTGGTTGGTAGCTGCGTTAACAGCATCTACAATCACTTTCGCGTCTGCGGAAGAGATAGCGGAATCATTTGAAGTGTTGATGATGGTTTGGATGTCAGCGAGCGTGTCTTTTGCAGTTGCAGTTTTGATTGCAGCTACATAAGTTGTGATGTTTTCATCCTTGATGTTAGCGAGACCAGCAGCTTTCAAAGCAGCCAAAGTTGCTACTTCGTTGTTGTTTCCAACAGCAGTAAGGATATCGCTAAGCTTTTGAATATTTGCGAAGTCAAATGTAGTTCCGTTGATTGTCCATTTTCCAGTAGGATCAGCGGACAAAGCAGTTGCGAAGTCGAAAGTAGCGGAAGTGTCACCTTTTGCCAAATCTTGTGCAGATACAGCAACAGTGTTGCCATTGTTGTCAGTAACTACAACAGTAACACCTGTTTTTGCTTCGGTAAGAGCAGCAAAATGAACTTCAACACCTGTACGGGTAATAGCACAAACCTTTACTAGAATTTAAAATCATCTGGCAATTCTTGCAGTCCCTATAATTGCAATGAATAGATGGCTCTGTGTTGCTCTTCCATTTGTAGAAAAAAGGAATATGGTTGATGCTGAAAGCTAAGTAATGTAAAAACCCTGATTTTGGAAGCGTAAGAATCCAATCCTTGGATTTCCATTGGTTTTCCATTAGGATCATGCAAATGCTTTTAAATCAGTACTTTCACAGTACGAAAACATGAAATATAGCAACAATGCGACCTAATCCGGGCAAAAAAAGAGGGTGTCCCCTTAAGTAGTTATCTCTACTTAGAGGACACCCTCAAATATTTACTTTACATTATTTCTTCACAGGAACACGTTTCACCACAATCGTTGCAGATTTACCATCTTTGCCAACGGATTTAACTTGCAGGGTCAAGCCCAGCTTAGGAAGAATTTTACCTGCGTCTGGGAGGTATTTCTTCGCTGTGTAGTCATTCTTATCGTTGAAGGTATCGATACCTTGCAATCCTTTGTAGCTCATCGCGCGTGTTTGAGTGACGATGTCGATATTCGAAGTTTTGTTTCTCTTCAGGTTGAAAGCTGCGTCTACGATCTGGTAGCGTGTGTCTCCCACAACATTGGTATCCCAGTAATGGCCACGTTGGTGAGCGTCAACGATTCCGAGGTAACCTTCACCTGGATGGATACCAGTCCAGTTGTCTTCACCAAAGCTGCCATCATAGTACCATACGAGCATTCCTGGGTCGTAGGAGATTACACTGTCGGCACGCATGTAATGTCCGAGCGCTTGGTCTACACCATTTTGTGTGCGCCATTCGACAAGGTAGTAGGTTTTGTATGGAATAGAAGAGCCGTCAAATCGTTTGAAACCTTCCAAGGTGAACTTCGCGTCGCCTTCCGCATCGTCAGCGATGACTTCTTGTCCGTTCACTTTAACCGAGATGTTATCAATATAGGCGCCATCTAAAGCCAAGCCTACATCTGTTTTGTACTCGAATTGCACTTTAATTTTCTTGCCGGCATAGCTGGAGAGATCAACATCGATTGTTGACCAATCATTTGAAGAACCGGTCAATTTTTTTACTCGTTCAGGCTTTTTAGATCCGTCAACCAATACATTGACATACAAGAAATCGTAGTCTTCTTCGGTGTTAAACCAGGAGTCAAAGCTCAAGGAAGCTGATTTTGCGTTGGTCAGATCAATTTCTTCAGAAGTAAGTTTTGTATCCAGGGAGTTCCCTTTTGTAGAGAAGTAGGAGTAACTTCCTTTTGGTTGAGTTGGAGGAGCAACGATCTTGTCGTCCAAATTAATTTTTAGAACTTTGTCCTTGTCGGTAAGGGCAACAGCCTCTTTTAAATTGTACGTGTACTCCTTGCCTTCTTTTAATGAGTCAAAATTGATTTCTTTTGGAGTAGGCCAGTTACCACCATATGTATCATGGAAGTAAAGTTTGGCCCATGGGCTGAAACCAGATGGTTCTGTACCAGGAACAAGGCCAGTCCAGCTTCCCGCTGACATCAGGGACCAAGGACCGATTGGTTCACCAGCACCAGAGTATTGCGTATCGTATTCATCCGGCAGTCCGAGGTTGTGCCCATACTCATGGGAGAATACGCCCGCAGCACCCTCTTCACCCTGAATGATGTAGTCATATGCTTTTAGATTAGTACCTGGAATTTCCACTGGTTCTTCCAGAGTGGAACGGTGTGCCCAAATCGCATCTTGTCCGAGAACGCCGCCACCGGAATCTTCGCCTACACCAGCATGTACGACGAAGAGGTTGTCCACCATGCCGTCTGGCTCCATTACGTTGCCATCATGATCCAAGTCATAAGGGTCACGTTGATCATATTTTGATTCATCGCCAGCGATTTGTTTACCTACTGCTTTAAGGGTTTCTTCTACGAGAGCTTTCGGATCAGCATCGTTTTCTGCTCCCTCGTGTCTTCCATAGTAGGCAGCTTCTTTGGAAGCGACTGTCCAATCGGTTACAGTTCCATCCAAAGCCCAGCTACCATTGGATTGTTCATGGTAGAAGTCTGTCATCGTCGGAAGTTTCAAGCCTTCAGGAGTTCTGTAGCCACCTTTATTGAAAAGTACTTTTTCATAGTGACTTGGATTGAAGTCTTTCGTCCATAAATAGTCGTTCGTAGCATCTGGCTTAGGAATAGAATTGTGAGCCAGATCAGGGAATTCGATAAGTGCAACTACTGCGTTATCTACATGTTCTTTGTTTTTGGAGATTGCGCGGGACTTCTTGAAGTCATCACCGTGTTCCAAAGATTCCGTAAATTCCTGCAACTGCCCTTTTCTAGCCTTATAAGCTGACTTCCCGAATTCAGTCGAGGTATCGATTCCATCAGTGTCACTGTTGGGTACATTACCGGCCAGGATGAATTCACGAACGGCTGCCTCAATTTCTTCTGCCGACGCATCTTTGTCCAACTGACCACTTTCGATTAAGGATTTGGCAATACGATCTGTATTAACCGTCGCCCAATCGACGTTGCGAGATGCTTCTGTAGTTTTGTGAGATTTGGATTTGGTTTTGGCTTCCCCGATGATCGGGCTTCCAACAACTACGCTAAATACGAGTGCAGAGGATAACAAGCTGGCCATGACCTTACTAGATTTCAATAGAACCATCCTTTCGTTGTAAAATATAAAATATTAAGAATATATGAATAGTATAATGGAAAAAAATACATAAATAAATAAAAAAATTTATTAAACAAATAAAATTTTTGTGGGGATTATTCTAAAATGCTTCAATTAGAAGCTTTTTTTATAAACAATTTGAAAGTTTGTCCAACTGTCCTTTGAATAAACGCTAATCTTTCCTTTATACTGCTTCACAATGGAGTTCACTACAGACAGCCCAACTCCACCTGTAGTCTTTTTAGTTGTATAGCCGAGATCAAACAGTTTCTGCAACGCTTCTTGAGGTATGGTTGGCCCTGAGTTTTCAATACACAGAGACTCTTCCTGATCAGTCTCCGTCCAGACAAGCCGTATCTTAGAAGGCTCGTCACATTCCATGGTTGCTCGTATGGCGTTGTCTAGGAGGTTCCCTAGTAGTTTAACGATGTCGATCGTCTTCATATGTTGGAACTGGTGCTGACTCTTGATTTCGTATGTAAAGCTGACCTGATTGGACAGGCAGTACGCCAACTTGGATTGTAACAAGCTGACTACACTTGGATCCTTAACCTCTTTGAAGCTTAAGTGGGAATAGTTGTGATGCTGATTGCCGGACTTCTTAAAGAGTTGGTTTATGTACTCAACCGTTTCTGTTTGCTTTCCGTTTTCTAAGAGGGTAAGAATATTTTTATAATGTCTGGACTCATCATTTTGGACGGAGTGAATGGCGTGTACGAGGTCATCAATACTTTTGAGATAAGGTAATTTCGTTTCTGTTTCAACATAGGTAACTTTCAATAGAAGATACCGGACGAACAGCACGATAATGACAAGAAACAAAAGCAGCATGATCGGAGGAAGAACGGGGATGTTCCGAATCGTAAACATCGTCAAGTTATTGGTAGCTACGAGGTAGTATCTGGTTGCTATTGTCATCATCAGCAGGAATTCCAAACTAATGCTGACGATTAGTAAAGCGAGGTATGTGTTTAATCTTGTGTTGGGTATCCAATTCATCAGATTGAAATGAAAGTGTCTCAGAATCCCGATTACGCCAGACAAGATCAAAAATATCGACCACATGGCAAAATACAAGTACAGGGGATTCGCCATGATCTCGTCAATATGAATGTGAAGCATTTGAAAGAACAGGATGACCATGAATTCGATCAGCATCATAGCGACAAATGCGCTGATGCTAATCATAATCGTAAGTACCAAATGAGAACGGAATAACCATTGGACCATGATGATCATCGTAAGCAATAGAATCAAGACTTTGGGTTCGTAAGACATATTCATGAGGTTCAAGACCAGAATCACTAGACCATAGACTACGGCAAAAAAGGCTCCCTTACGCCACTTGGCAAGCAGCGATTCATTAAAGAGAGCCATCCCCGCCATCAGTACAAGGAATGCTTGAGGAATATCCATGAAGATCATTTCAATTAATAAATCCATCATAAGACCTGCCTTCGAGCGACTATGTTACCATCCTATCTTCTTCACTATAGAAAAAGTAACAGGATGAAGCAATATGGCTTGAAGTAATATGGCCAGATTCATCGCGAGCAGGATAGGCAGGTAACCAAAGCAACCAAATAATAAGGAAAGAATACCTAAACACGCGATCAAGAGAAGGGCTCTGCTGCGATTTTGTTTAATTTGTACGGGGTTGAACTTGAAGTACATATTAGGGGCGGGGGCATGCCGATAGTTAATCGTATACCCAAGAATCCAGGAAAGAATGGCAGTCGTCCAAATCATCACGGGCTGGGTCATCGGCAGATAAGAGGTAAACCAGCCAATCGCAAATAACAAGAGGTTTCCGAAGAGGAGGCAAGACCAAGGGTTGCTAAAGTGTACTCCTCCGGTAAAGTTGCGAATCAATATATAAGCTGCGGTCGCAACGGACACTTCTGTAAAACAGCCGAACAGTAATGCGAGGAGAAGCAGGAAGAAGGTGTTAAGGAAGTTCAGCATCATGATCTCAATACCGTGTGAGAGCTCCCCGACGGAGTGTGAACTGCCAGCAGCTTGAAGTTGTTTAGCGAGTCGCATAGACAATTTTTCAATAATACTCAAGAGATTTCCTCCCTTTTCCACAAAATATAAGACGATTTCGGATGGGGATTGCTATTAAAGAGAGCCTGCAAACTAAATTGCAGGCTCTACATGAATTTTTTTGAACGATTATTCTCGTAGATGTGGCGGTTTGGGTTCGTAGATATTAAACATGCAAAGAATTCCGGCGGCATGCATGGAAGAAATGACAGCAGCTAAAGTACCGAATGCACTTACTACTTTGTGTTTCATTTCAATACCTCCTAATCTACTATTTTCTTACAATTCCATAGTACTAGAAGCGGAACGGACTATCAACATATATTTCCATATTTGTATATAATTCCGTATTAAATTCCCTGTAATTCTTCTTTTGTCTAAATTTGTAGAATCACCTATAATAATAGCAGACTAACTAGATGGTAGAATTAGGCGAAATGAGGGGAATGTTCGTGAAGAAGTTTATGATAGGGGTGTTGGTCTGTATACTGGCTTTTATTAGTATAGGGACTAATCTGGTAGCTACTCCAGTGCATGGAGAAACCTCTCAAAAAACCTCATCAGATGTTATTGTTCCACCACAAATCTTTAAGGGAACGGATGAGACTGGACAAAAGTTGAATTATGGGGATACAGTAACGCTTTCCTTACCATTGTCTCCCGTTACTCTTTATGCGAATAAACCAGGAAGGTGGACTGTCACGGGAACTGGTCAGAGCAGTACCGATACACAAAGATTTACGGTACAAATACCGGAACAATACGCTGGTTACATATTGCAGGTCACCTATACTCCCGCGGATTCCCAATTCAGGGCGCTTAATTATAAGATTCAGCTCGATATCCCAAGTCAAGCTGGTCAAGCTGCTCCAGAGAAGAAAGTGGAAAACTTAATGGGTAATATGGATATTGTTACGAGGGCAAATCCCCAATCTAGTTTTCAACTTGATGCCAACGATTTGGCATCCTCTACAACAATGTACACAGTCTATCAGGACCCGATCTATGCTGCGTGGATTGCAACTGATTCGAATCACTTCCGCTTTGGGAACCGTTACGGCGCAGAGGAGGGCCCTGGAATTTGGGTGGTTAATCGGTTAATCGTAGACAACAATTATCTGAACTACGATCATACAGCTTTGAATCTTTCCAAATTTGGTGCGGGTACCTATAATGTTCAGTATATTTCACAAGACAATCCACAATTGAGCTGGTCACGTCAGATTCGGTTATATCAAGGAATAGCAGACACGAATGAAACCTGTGATACGTTAGAGAATGGTCCATATACGCCGAACAGCCCTATCTATCTAGTCATGAAGGATGATACATATTTAAAGAATGGCGATAGTATCCAGGTTACTTCAAAAGCCCAGTTATCAAAGTTCGCGGATGTCTCGTTGTTTGCAGATCATGTGTATCAAAATGGTAAAAAGCAGATAAAAAGAGATGGCTGGAGTTTCTTTATTCCAAATGTGACTTGGGAATATGGACCGATCGGATTTGGTCAATATCATTGGTATACAGATGCAAGTATAGCTTCAGCGAATAGACTGGAAGTGATGTATAATGATGAAGAACTCCTATACGAACTGGGTGACAAACTAAACGGAGATGATGTGGATGAAGGTAAAAAAGAGTTCAACATCCAAGAAATAATAAAGCGTAATGGTTATAAGAAGGGAACCTATACCATCAACATTAATAATGATCTGTTAAGGAAATCATGTAATGTTTATGGAGGCAAAAAATCCCTTGAGACATTGGAAATACCCCAATTGTTTACTGTTAACTTGAGATACGAATAGAGGTAAAATGAGTGGCGTACAATCTGTTCCAATCAATAGGTTGTACGCTTTTATCTAAACAGTGACCTTCTTTGGAAAAACACTTGTATTATGGTATAGTGAGGATTAACAATTGATCACGCATCAAATGGGGAGCGTACAGTTATGTTATCATTCATGAAAAACTGGTTAAAGAAAGACCAGGGGAGTCTGAAGCAAGAAGATACAGAACTTATCGGCGATATCCGAGAAGAGTCTGTGCTCTCCTTTACTAAGGGAGAAGAAAAGGAACAAGAGCAATCTCAGTCTGAACCAATCAGCAAGGAGCAAAAGGAGACGGGATTGAACGATACTCCGCTATCCTTGCATTCGTCTTGGGAAATGGAACTGGATGCCGGTCAGAAATACGCTCTTTCTTTTATGTTGAGCGAACTGCCGCCTATGGCTAGTGGTAACGTATCTTTGGCGGGCATGAAGATATTTCCACATGAAGATGGTGTCGAAATCATGGCATTTGTCCGCAATGGGTTACCGCGCCCGATTCGTTTAGGGGAGATGCCGTTAGTGATCCTGATTCAAGGCGATGAGTTATTCGCTCGTCAAACCTTTGATCTGTCGGAGTTGGATGAGATTCCGGCTCATCATGCGAGACCGTGGAGCTTTGTTTTCAAGCGAGAGAACTTTCTTCAGAAAGACGTTATGCTGGTGAACTGGAAGCTTGCATTTGAACTGGCCCAGAAGAAGCTCGTCCTTCCTCAACAACTGGAGTTGGAAGAATCCTGGATTAAGGCACTCTCGGATGAACAGAAGGCTTCATTGATCGAGTTGGCTAAGAACCTCCCTGGGTTGCAACCAGGTGAAGTGAACATTCAGAGTATCCAGATTAGCAGGGCGGAGGATCAATCTCTTCGGGCAATGCTTTTGATCCGTAACGGTTCTGATCAAGCGCTGTCGTTTGAGAAATTGCCATTGATGCTCTACGATGCCACCAATGAGAAGGTGGCGGAAGGTCTGTTTGAGTTAGAGGGATTGACCGTCAACCCGGGAACAAGTAAGCCGTGGCTGTTTATCTATCCAGAGGCAAGCATTGTGAAAGAGAATCCTGATCTCTCTCGTTGGAGAGTTTCTGTTCCGCAGATTTGACCCTTCTTGGCAAAAAATATATCATTAGTTACAGGTCTTCTAGGACTTGACGGATTGTGAGGTGTGGTTGATATGTTTGAGTTTGTTAAAAACTGGTTATCCAAGGATGACCAAAAAATGCGATCACTTGAGGATTTGAAAAAAGACATCCAAGAAGAAGTGGTTGTGAACCATTCCGAGGTTAATGGTCTGCCCAATGAAGTGAAGCAGGCTTCCTCCAAAAGAATCCATACCGAGTTATCCCTTCATCCAGGATGGGAACAATATCTGGATGCGGAAAAGAAATACACACTACGCTTTTTGCAGGCTGAATTGCCTGAAATGCTTGAGGGGACTTTTGGGATCGCGGGATTTAGTCTCGTGCCAAGTGAAGAGGGCGTAACAGTTACCGCCTTTTTCCGGAACGCTACCGATTATCCTCTTCGTTTTGAGACGATGGGATTAACGATTTATGTAGGGGATCAGGCTTTTGCCCGTGAGCAATTTGATCTATCCGATCTAGGAGCGATTCCTGCCCATACGAGCCGTCCGTGGGAGGTTTTCTTCCCGAAAGAAAGCTTTTTGTTGACTAACTTGATTTTTGATCGTTGGAAGATCAAGTTGGACTTAGGTAAACGTACCATGGTTTGGCCGAAGCATCTGGACTTGTCGCCTGCAATGGAAGCTCGCATGTCGGAAGGACAAAAAAATCGTCTGTTAGAGCTTGCGAACCGCTTGCCGGCATTGGAGGAAAATCAAGTCGAAATTACCGGGTTCGATCTTGGTAAAACCAAGGATGGCAAACTGGTTGTTGGACTGTTGTTCCGCAATGCCCTTTCAACGGAGTATAAACCGCAGAAATTGAACATTCGTGTGGCAACATTTGAAGGGGAACTGATCGCTTCAGGTACCATCGATGCAAGCAGTATCGTGGTTCGTCCAGGAACAAGTCGTCCGTGGTTGATTGTGTTCCCTGCTGATCGTGTGAAGAAGCCGGACTTCGAGCCAGGCAAGTGGTTGCTTAAAGTAACGGAATAAGAACAAACAGACAGGCAAGGTGAATGCTGTTAAGCGCTTTGCCTTCTCTTTCTGATAGGGGGTTATTTGATGAGTTGGTTATTAGAGAATTGGTTCGGATCCAAAGATGATTTGGAAGAAGTAAGAGAAGAAGTTCACGAGAATTTACAGATGGAATCCTATTTTGGAGTTTCTGGTATTGATAACCCAGAGCAGTCATCCAATCGCATCTCTTCCAAAGATTTGTTCCTTACTTTGCATGGCGAATGGGAAAGCCGCTTGCAGGATACAGAAATTGAACTGTTGCAGTTTATTCACGATGAATTGCCGCCGATTGTTCGTAATGAAGTAGGTATCATTCCGTTTTTTACAAATGTCTTAAATGAAGGGTATCTCGTATTGACGTTCATTCGCAATGCGGCAGATCGCGATGTGTCTCTCAATAAATTACCGCTGTCTCTTGTTGATCCAAATGGTAATGTCGTCGCAACGAAGACCTTTGATATGGCGGAGTTTGGCGGGGTGGGAGATTTGAGCAGCCGCCCGTGTGATTTCATGTTCCGCTGGGAAGAGTTTATGAACATCCCTGAAGAGGAAGTACCGCTTCGATTGGTTTATCAGAGACCAGAACGTCAGGATAGCAAGATCAAAGTGAACCTGAAGGATGGATTAACCACCGAAGAAAAATCCCGCTATGAAAAAATCGCACAGGACCAAGTAACCACACAAGGCGAGGTTGAGATTTTTGTATTGGGTGTCAATTCTGCTGAAGAGGGCGGTTTGCGAGTGGCGGTCTTGTTCCATAACGGCCTCGATAAGAGTTTGGAGTTTACGGAGGTACCGGTTATTCTCTTCAATTCTCAAGGGGAAGAAGTATCCCGTCTGCATTTCGGTTTGAAGAATCTTAAGGTACTCGCGAATTCCAGTCGTATTTGGGGTTTCCATATTCCAGCTGACTCCATGAAAAGACCGGTTGAGAATCCAGAAGAATGCAAGGTCGTTATTCCTAAAGCCAAACCCGATAAACCACGTGATTTTGGTGAAGGTTCCAACGGTCTGATTCAATAAAAGTAGATATACCCACAAAACAAACCCCTACGTCCTGAACGATAGGGGTTTTGAGCATGATGGAACTAAACCTATCGAGGAACAATTTGGGAAAAAGGAAAGATTGTCCTAAACCGACGCTATCGCTTATGCTAATAATAGTAAAGAGGTACCATTGCAATTGATAGAAAGGGAGCGACATTGATTTGCTCCAAATTGCATACATCCAGTAAAGAGATAGTAGGGAGTGATCAGGATGAAAAAAGCGTTAGTACCTGTTGCCGTTGCGATTACGCTTTTGGGCAGTGTAGCGGCTACGGCGTGGGCCGCGGGAGGTAGTCCTTTTGGTAAGGTAGGAGATTACGATAAAGTCGAATTGATGATTGATCGTTCACCTATTTCTGATCGAGGAGTAATAATTGATGGGAAGCTTTATGTGCCTATGGATACTCTTCGTGATCGGAACAAAGCGGCTTATTATTACGATGTCAATACATATCAAGCGTACTTGTTCTTTGGTGGAGCAGGAACGACGAATCAAGCGAATACGACAATGACAACAGGAAATAACGCAAGCTCGACTCGTTCACCTAACTTCATGTCTGGAATCCCTTATGACGCAAACAACTATCATGCAGGGATGATGCGACAAGATATCATCAATATCTCGACATTGGCCAAGGCTCTTATGAACGTCTCAAAGGATATGGATTCCGTCGTTTATGCCAAGCTTACGTTTAATCGAGATCCTGACATGAACCTATTGCATCAGCAATTGAATTACCGCAGTATGACATTTGACATCATGGATGAAAGAATGTACGCATTAGCTGATGAATTGGGACGCCAATTGGGGTCGTCTAACAAACGAAACATGAAAGACATCATCGATGACATTCACGATGCCGTACGAAATAAGGAAAAGGCACTGAGCGCTCTGCAAGATTGGCTGGTGAGCTCAGACAAACGTGATTTGGAGGATTTCAAAGATTACGAAAAAGATGCAAAAGATCTATTGGTAGGCGTCGTTAAAAAGTTAACGGGTGAGAATTTGGACCCAGGCAGCAAGAAATCTTCCAAATTCGACAATAACTTGCTCGATGCGGTAGACAAATGGTCTGGACGACTTAGAAAATAGTTGATAAAACGAACCAACTATCTGTAACGAAACGGGCCACTTATTCGTACTAACAATAATGAGCAGGCATACCTCCCTAAGGCTGCGGCTCAGTCGTCAAATGACTGACTCAATAGGGAAGAAGGGATGCGAATCTATGAAAATATCTGTAGTCACTCGATATGTCCTTGCCCTTGTAATTGGCCTTTGTTTACTTCCACTGCAGATGAAAATAGCTTCGGCAGAAACAGCAAATGACCGTTATATCAACAATCAGACACATTTAAAGCAGATCAAAGCTGATCAAGCGTGGGACGTGAGGACAAGCAGCTCTGTAATTATCGCTGTATTAGATTCAGGTGTAAACGTGAATCACCCGGATTTGAAGGACAACCTGTTGCCCGGTATTAATCTTGATCCGGATAGTCGGTCGTATATGGACAATAATGGTCACGGTACGATGACTACCGGTATTTTAGCAGCCAAGGGAAATAACGGAATTGGGGTATCAGGTGTGCTTTGGGACGCCAAGGTTCTGCCGATCAAGGTTCTCGATCGGAATGGCACAACGGTCGTTAATATCCTAGCTCAAGGAATTCGGGTGGCCGTCGATCACAAAGCCAAGGTAATTCTAATGTCTGTAAGCAATTTGACCCCTTCCAAAGCATTGGAGGATGCGGTTAATTATGCGGAGTCCAGAGGGGTTGTTCTGGTTGCGGCATCAGGTAACGAGGGAAGTCAGGTAGCTTATCCCGGTGCTTATCCAACGGTTATTTCAGTGGGAGCGGTAAACGAAAAGAACATTCCAATCTATCAGTCTAACTATGGCAATGAATTAAAAATCATGGCTCCTGGCTGGAATATCTTCACAACCAAAATGGGCGGTTCCTACGGTACGGTTAAGGGAACCTCTGCGGCAGCCCCTCAGGTAGCCGCCGCTGCCGCCATGATTTTATCCGAACATCCTAATTATTCGCCGCTGGATGTTAGGCAACTGCTTTATTATACCGCGACCCATCTGGGAGGGAAAAGTTGGGATCCCAAGACGGGTTATGGACTGCTTAATGTCAATATCGCGGTTCGAACTTCTGTACCTGACGATATATCGGAACCCAACAATTCAAGGTCTACTGCCAAAGCATTTCCGATTGAGACTCAATTGAGAGCGGTCTTGAATGCTCGAGACACAGTTGATTGGTATTATACGGATATTCCGTATGAGGGAAAATTAACACTTGAAAGCCGGGTTCAGACTAATTCGGACGCTCCGTTGGCGGCCACATTCTACCAAGATGGAGATACACCGGTAACCTATTATTTGGGCAATGGTTCGACAACTGTTTCCGTTAATCCGGGGCGTTACTACATCAAGTTCGTACGAAGCGATCAAATGGGAAACTTCAGTTATACGTTGACCAGCCGTTTTACGATGGCACCTGATCGTTACGAATACAATGATGACCAAAAGTTGGCTAGTCCACTGCCACCGGGTAATCGGGTTAGTGTTGTCGGTAATTTTCACAAACCTAACGATATGGATTGGTTCTCCTATTATGTACGTGATTATGGGAAGCTGAATGTTACGCTTTCCGTTGACAATCTTCGAGCCGACCCTGTCCTCTATATCACCAAGGGAAACCAGTTTGTGGATAAATCAGATGATGGAGAACGATTAGACCCTACGGAGAAGTCTAGTCTTGATGTTTCACCTGGTAAATACTTCATGAGGGTAAGCGATTATAGTGGGAACCAGATTACAGGCACGTACAGGCTTGATGTAGACTATACGCCAGAACGTAAAGATTTGAATGAACCCAACGACACCTATCGTCTGGCAACCAAACTTGGGTCGGGTACGTTAATGACAGGAACATTTCCGACACGAGCGGATGTTGACTGGTTTTCGTTTCAGCTTTCCACCGATTCGTATATAACCATACAGGCGCCGTATATACCAGTAAAATCTGGTGTGCAGCTAGCGCTATATAGTGAACGTGGTTTTGACTACGCGCTATTTTACGAAGATGAAGTTGCCCAATTATCGGCCAAAAACAAAACGATACTTGGATGGAAGCTACCGAAAGGCACTTATTATATCAGGTTAACGAACTCAAATCCTTTTAAATACGACACGTATCGAATCGTCGTCAAAAGAGAGCCGCTCTATAATGGGTACCGTGATATTAGTACGCATTGGGCGAAAGCGGACATTTCCTATCTGAGTAGTTTAGGCATTGTAAAAGGTTACAGTGATTATACTTTTAAGCCGAATCAGGCCATTACCCGAGCGCAGTTTTCATCTTTGCTTATTCGTTCATTAAACAGAAACGGAATCTATCCGAGTCGATCATCGACCAATCCTTTTATGGACTTAAGAAGTTCTCATTGGGCCTATAACGATATGCTGAAGGCGTACAAAATGGGAATTCTCAAGGGGTACCCGAACGAGCGAATCAAACCGGACCAATATATTACCCGAGCGGAGATGGCCGTAATGGTTGCGCGCGCAAAGGACTTATACACCTATAGTCGCGATTATTCATCTTTCATCGATGTCAAGGCTTCTCATTGGGCTTCTCCAGCCATCGAGTCGCTTTATTCCCACTCCTGGGTAAAAGGGGATAATTACTCAAGATTCCATCCGAACGCCAATGCGACGCGTGCAGAAATGGTTGTCTTGTTAAGAAGAGCATTCAGCTTGTAGGAAGGGGAAACACACATGAACGTATACACCAAACGAATTACGATAGCCACATTGGTAGGCATCAGCATCTTTGCAAGTCAGGTGTGGGCAGACGTCGCTGGCGCACCTGGATCAGCTGATGACCCTGTTGTTACGAAAAGCTATGTTGACCAAAAAATTCAACAAGCGCTTGGAAACGGTGGTTCGGGTGCAGGCGCTAGTACTAGTTCAAAGCTAGTGGTAGCCGAGTTGAAGCCAGGCAAAACTTTGTACGGGTTTGAAGGCACAGAATTTATCGTTCGAACTGGCAATGTGGTCTCGGTTGCAGGTGTGAATGGTGATGGGCTGACCGATATTACGGCAGGAGCTGACTTGCAAGCGGGAGCACCTGTTTCCGCTAACCACTTATTGCTAATTGCTCGATCAGACAATCGGGGTCTTCGACTGGAGCCGGGATATAAGGGCACCGCATACATCATGGTCCGCGGTAAATATGAGATTCGTTAGGTTCTATTTGTAGTCTGAACAAAACTTCTGTAAAAAATCACATTAGACATTGACACCATATGCAAAAAATATTATTCTATAGTGCGTAATGGATACTCTTATCCAGAGCAGGCAAGAGGGACTGGCCCGATGAAGCCCGGCAACCGTTCAAGCGGTGCTAACCAGCAGGATGGCAATACCATTCTGGCCGATAAGAGGTTAGGGAACGCATACAAAAAGCACCTTTTCCTCAATAGCTGGGAAAAGGTTTTTTTTTGGCCGTGAAAGAAACCTGGTTCGGCTACCCACACTATTCTTTGAGAAGAGCGAAGGAGGTAGGCCCATGGCACTACAAAAAGGACGTCATTTGTTCACTTCTGAATCAGTTACAGAAGGACATCCTGACAAGATTTGCGACCAAATTTCTGATTCAATTCTTGACGCAATTTTAGCGAAAGACCCTAATGCTCGTGTAGCTTGCGAAACATCAGTTACAACGGGTTTAGTTCTGGTAGCTGGTGAAATCACAACCAGCACCTATGTTGATATGCAAAAACTGGTTCGTGACACAATTCGTGG
The DNA here is from genome assembly GCF_050113715.1 of Brevibacillus ginsengisoli. NCBI lineage: Bacteria > Bacillati > Bacillota > Bacilli > Caryophanales > Paenibacillaceae > Brevibacillus > Brevibacillus ginsengisoli. The sequence continues at coordinate 95,039 of NZ_JBNJQR010000004.1, read as the reverse complement.
AATTGGTTATGACCGTGCAAAATTTGGATTTGACGCTGACACTTGCGGGGTAATTCTTGCAATTGGCGAACAATCCGCGGACATTGCTTTGGGTGTAGACCAAGCGTTGGAAGCAAAAGAAGGTAAAATGAGTGACGCTGAAATCGAAGCGATCGGTGCTGGTGACCAAGGTTTAATGTTTGGTTTCGCTTGCAACGAAACTCCAGAATTGATGCCACTTCCAATTAGCATGGCGCACCAATTGGCTCGTCGTCTGACTGAAGTTCGCAAAAATGGTACATTGGAATACCTGCGCCCAGACGGTAAAACACAAGTTACCGTTGAATACGATGGCGATAAGCCTGTTCGTATTGACGCAATCGTTATTTCCACGCAACATGCTCCTGAAGCTACCTTGGAACAAATTAAGGCTGACTTGATGGAACACGTTATCAAACCAATTGTTCCAGCTAACTTGCTGGATGGAGAAACTAAATACTTTATCAACCCAACTGGTCGCTTCGTTATCGGTGGACCACAAGGGGATGCTGGTCTGACTGGCCGTAAAATCATCGTAGATACCTATGGTGGTTATGCGCGTCACGGCGGCGGAGCTTTCTCCGGTAAAGATCCAACCAAAGTTGACCGTTCTGGCGCTTATGCGGCTCGTTATGTTGCGAAAAACATCGTAGCAGCGGGTCTTGCAGACAAATGTGAAGTTCAAGTTGCCTACGCAATTGGTGTAGCACAACCGGTTTCCATCAGTGTTGATACATTCGGTACTGGTAAAGTGACTGAAGAAGATTTGGTTACATTAATCCGTAAGCACTTCGATCTTCGCCCAGCTGGTATTATTAAGCAATTGGATCTTCGTCGTCCAATTTACAAACAGACTGCTGCTTATGGGCATTTTGGCCGTAACGATCTGAATGTTCCTTGGGAGCGTACAGATAAAGCAGATGCGTTGAAAAAAGACGCGGCTGATCTCGCAAAATAAGAACAAACTTAAGCCAAACGCCTAACCTCCGTGGTTGGGCGTTTTTACATGTATGCCCAATATTGCCCTTTGTTGGATTGTAATACAAAAAGGAGAATAATTGGCTTTGTCGAAATGAGTAAGGGAGTACACTGGGGGTTTCGTCATGAGAAGATGGCATCAAATCTTGATTGCATTTTTCTTTGTATTTCTCATTGTTGTCATTAGCGGTTTGCTGTTGAATGGACCGACACATACAGAAAATGTGCAAACTCTGCAACAAAATACCCCTTCCAAACCGTCTATTACACCAAGCAATAGGAATGCAGAATCAGATCCGTCCAATGTAACTGAGCCACGATCCGATTCCCAGGTTGCGAAGATGAACTGGTATCAGAACCAGGTTGTCGTTCTCATGTATCACCATGTCTCTCCCACAGGGGATAAAGAGTATACACTTACTCCTGAGCTGTTTAGCGAGCATATGAAGTTTTTGCATGATAACGACCTTCACCCCATATCGTTAACGGAATTTCTTCAATTTGTTAATACTGGGGTATTGTCCACGAATAATGCCGTGTTAATTACATTTGATGATGGGTATGAGAGTTTTTACAAAGAAGCTTATCCAATTTTAAAAGAGTTCAATTTTCCGTCAGTCAATTTTGTTATAGCAAGCAGACTGCGTGATAGCGTCGAACGGAAACGCCCGAACATGATACCGCCTCTTACGACCGAAGAGGTTCAAGAAATGATCGGATCAGGTCTGGTAGAAGTGGGATCACACACGTACAGCTTGCATGATCACATTGAGAAAAACGATTGGGGAGAGCTGGAACCAGGCACTGCCCCGGTTTATATGGAAGACATTAAACATGTAGAAGATGATGATACGTATCGTAATCGATTGTATGTCGATTTTACTATGTCCCGAGTAGCTCTAAGTGATCTGGTACATAAACCGATTGTTTCGCTATCGTTGCCGCACGGATTCACCAACCAGGAGGTATTGGATACAGCAAAAGATGCTGGTTACCATTATGTATTTAACTCACGGCGGGGAGTTGTGAAGCCTGGGGTCAAACCTTATGATATTCCGCGTTTTGGAGTAGGGTCTGATTATGTGGATGTGGACAAACTCAGGCAGATTTTCGTGGAAAACAATTCCGGACATTGAGAGGAACTTCTATGCCAAATGAACTGGATGTAAGTTTGTTAGATGGAGTCATATCCAAAACGATTCAGGCCGTTGAGCTGAGTAAAGAACAAATCTTTGAGATTGCCGAGAATGCTCGTCTGGAGAAAAAGACACTGGAGCATGAAATAGCGGATGTCCGTAAAGCGATCAATGTTGAGATTGATCAGGTCGATAAGCTGGAAATTAAATATCGTCAAACGCGTAGCAGATTGGCTCAGGTCAGTCGTAATTTCAATCAGTACACGGAAGACGATATCCGAGTCGCGTATGAAGAAGCAAACCAATATCAAATTGATCTGTCAATCACTCGTGAAAGAGAAGCGAATCTGAGAAGTCGCCGTGACGAGTTGGAGAGAAGGCTGCGCAATATTGATGCCACTGTGATTAAAGCAGAGGGATTGATTACCCAAATGGGAGTAGTTATGGGTTATCTGTCTGGTGATCTCAGCAAAATTGAGCTTGCCCTGGAAACGGCCAAGCAGCATCAGTTAATGGGAATTCGAGTGATTCAAGCCCAAGAAGAGGAACGGAAGCGGGTTTCACGCGAAATTCACGATGGACCAGCTCAATCAATGGCTAATGTAGTTCTTCGGACTGAAATCGTCGAGAAGATGCTGGCTGGCAATCACGTCGAGGAAGCTAAAACAGAGCTGCAAGATCTCAAAGAAATTGTGCGCTCAAGTTTGGCCGATGTACGCCGGATTATTTTTGACTTGCGTCCGATGGCGCTGGATGACTTGGGACTAGTTCCAACCGTTCAAAAGTACATTCAAAAGTTTGAAGAAAGAACCAGCTTAACCATCGACCTTGTCGTATTCGGCAAAGAGATGGAGTTGGAAAGTTCATTTAAAGCAGCACTCTTTAGGCTGGTGCAAGAGTGTTTGAATAATATCGCCAAGCACTCCCATGCTAGATTGGTTCAGGTAAAGCTGGAATTTCAACCGGACATGGTTTTTATCGTGGTAAAAGACGATGGAGTAGGTTTTGTACTGAATGAAGTGAAGCGAAAAGGCAATTCCTTTGGACTCATGGGGATGAATGAGCGGACACAATTGCTCCAAGGAAAAATGGAGATTGTGTCAGCTCCAAAGCAAGGAACCCGCGTCATTTTTCAAATTCCAATGAAAACGTAAATAGATTACGATTCGTTCGTGTAACATTTTGGGGAGGAAGAGAATATGGCAAAGCTTAAACAAGATATCTCAATCGTATTAGTAGATGATCATCAGTTATTTCGTGAAGGTGTTAAACGTATCCTCGAGATGGAAGAGGGCTTCAACGTTGTAGGAGAAGGTGAAGATGGAGAAGATGCGCCGCGATTGGCCGAAGAATTAACGCCAGATATCGTTCTGATGGATATAAATATGCCCAATGTGAACGGTGCTACCGCTGCAGAAGAAGTAATCGCGGTAAGCCCGAGAACCAGAGTAATCATTCTGTCGATTCATGACGACGAGGGGTACGTATACCGGACATTGCGTTGTGGCGCCAGCGGGTATCTGCTAAAAGAAATGGATACGGCTGACCTTGTGGAAGCTGTAAAAGTTGTCGCGCGCGGTGGAGCTTATATTCATCCGAAGGTTACCGGTAAATTGATTGATGAATTCCGCCGTTTGAGTGAACAAGAGGAGCAATATGACAGGCCGATTTCTCTGGACCAATCAACTATTCTAAATTCAGGTGCGATTGAGTCATTAACCAGACGTGAACGTGAAGTTCTGCAATTAATGGCTGAAGGGAAGAGTAATCGCATTATCGGCGATTCACTCTACATCAGTGAAAAAACCGTCAAAAACCACGTGAGCAGCATCTTGCAAAAGCTTGACGTTCAAGACCGTACCCAAGCAGTTGTCATCTCCATTAAAAACGGTTGGGTGAAACTGTAAGTACCATTTCCAAGCTATAGGGCATACCCTTGTAATAGGAGGGGATGACCATGATAAGTGATGTTGTGATTTTGGTGCTCATGTCGTATGGGTTTGCGGCCCTCTTGGTAGTCTTGGTCAGTCGGATTTCATTTCATTCCGTCGTCCAACCTCAGAATTCATTTACCCATTACCAGGTGCATGTATACAACTCTGAGAACGTATTAGAAGGAATGATAAGACGATTGATGTTTCGTTCCTGTGTAGAGGGCAAGCCGATCAGGATTTCATTTGTAGATTATGGTTCTTCAGATGATACGATCCAAATCACACAACTGTTTAGAAGGCAATATACGAATGTGATGGATTCTGACGTATCGACAACTTACAGACACATCGTGCAAATTGATTTGCGGTCCCATTAAAATAGGTTTAATAACCAGATCAACCCAATAAGCGCGGAAAGGAGGGCCTGAAAAAGGCTCTCCTTTTATTTGCGGGGCGCTCTGTCTTTTCACACAATAATGGATAAGTCCTTCGATAAGAGGTGGTTTGATGAGGGAGTATATTCTATACGTGAAAGAGACACGAGCGGCCTATAAAGCTTTGATTACCCCATGCTTTTCACTCGACCAGACATTCTGGGAGCAACATGACGGAAGTCAGCTTCATATTCTTGGGAGAAGTACGTCGCTTGCGCTAATTTTTGCGCTTAGACAACAGGTTCAATTGCTTCTGACTACCCAATTAAGATTCGAACAATTACGATCACAAATCCACATCCACCTTCAAAAGTATCTGAAAGAGCTAAATGGACAGCTTCCTGATGGTCACGCCTTTAAGTTTACAAGTGAACTATATAACCCCAACTTTCTAAACGACCCTCACGAATCCGATGAATTTCCACATATGCGATCCGATTATGATGTTGCTGACCAAAAACAAACTGCAGCGGTCATACGATCACAAGCAATGAAGCTGGCGCAGTCGCTTTCGGGTCGTTCTTTATTACTTGAAGAGATTGAGTATTCGACGCAAATACCAACACAGACACTTTTCCCGTGCCTTCAATGGCTGGTGCTAACAGGTGTGACTGATTGGCAGCCGGGGATAACCATTCAATTACAGAAAAGCTGGTGGCGTCACAAGGTCTTGTTTACCTGTCAACGATGCGGGGCCCCTCACGAAGATGTAATGATGATGGCTTGCCAAAGCTGCGGACAGCCGTGTGCCTACTGTCCGCTCTGCTTAGCGATGGGCAGGAGCCGCTGCTGCACGCCTTATATTTGCTTGCCAAATGAGCAAATAGGCAATCAGAATTCTACCTCTCAATCTATCTCAGCAAATCAGTCTGTGGCCATCCTTCCATCCTCTATTCCAACAATGGAACATAGTCTTCTCAAATGGAACGGAAGCTTTTCCTCCCTTCAAGCGGACGCCGCACAAAGAGCTTTGAATTTTGTTAAAGACTCCGTAGATTCCGCCTTTCTAATATGGGCTGTGTGCGGAGCGGGCAAGACCGAATTGATTTTTCCGGCAGTCAACGAGGTGTTGATGAAGGGTGGAAAAGTACTTCTGGCAACTCCCCGTAAGGACGTTGTGTTGGAGTTAGTGCCAAGATTACGCCAGGTTTTCCCGGATGTTACCATTCGAGCGGCTTACGGTTCAAGTAAGGAGAAATGGGAGGAAGGGCAATTCATTATTTCCACGACTCATCAAACGATGAGATTCTACCATTCGTTTCAGTTAGTGATCGTGGATGAGGTAGACGCGTTTCCTTTCCACAACAACGTCATGCTCTATCGGGCAGTCGAGCGCGCTCGCAAGCCAGGAGGAAATATCATATACCTATCTGCCACTCCGCCCACTTATTTGCGCAAAAGGCTAGTCCCGGTGAGATCGGCTATGAATGCTCATCATTCCATGACACATGTTCTGATTCCGCAGCGTTATCATGGGTTTCCTTTACCGATCCCTCATTTATTGATCGCTCCTCGCTGGCACCAGAAATTGCATCAAGAACAAAGGATTGTTGAAGTGAATGACCTTGTTACACAGTCATTAGCCGATAATCGCCAAGTATTCGTTTTTGTCCCAAAAATAGCGGACGTTCAGCCTGTACTTCAGTATTTTCGAATCCAGTTCCCTGAGTACACCAATCACATGGAAGGTGTTCATGCTGCGGATGAACTTAGAGAGGATAAAGTACTGGAGTTTCGGAAGCGGAAATACCGCCTGTTAGTGACGACCACCATTTTGGAACGAGGGGTTACCATTCCACGCAGCGACGTCATCGTACTGGGAGCGGATGAATCGGTGTTCGATGAAGCTTCTCTGGTACAAATCGCAGGAAGAGTTGGACGCTCAGCAGATTCACCTGATGGGAAGATCCTGTTCGTACTGAAGGATCGCTCGAAGTCACCTCTCCAAGCGATAAAACAGATCAAGCAAATGAATCATCTAGCCAGTCGCAATCCATTGCTTGCGTCCAAGGAGAGAGGATAATGGCCGAGTTGGCTTGTTTATTATGCAATCGCTCCGTCAAGTCTGCCAAAAGAGACCTAACGATTCAAAAGCTCGTCACCCAATTGACGCCTGTAAAATTCTACCCGATCCTGTATCGACTCCTGAGGGAAGAACCGATCTGCGAGACTTGTCTGACCGAAATTGAAGTGATCGGGGAAGAGATCTGTGAGCATTGCGGGAGAAAGAAGGAAGGCTCTTTTAACGGTTCGTTTTGTCGCGATTGTCAGCCATCGAATCACACGGCGCTTATTTACAACCGAAGTGCGCTTACCTACAATGATTGGGCCAAAAACGCCATGGCCCTGTATAAATACAGAGGTGAACTCCGGCTACACAGTTTATTTATGAAGCTGATGCTCGGCAGCTATTATCGTTACTGCACACAATGGAGGATTGGGCTTCTGACCTGGGTTCCTTTGCATCCCAACCGATTGGAAGAGCGCGGCTTTAACCAGGTGGAACAATTCGCTATTCAATTAGGTAAGCTGCTTCAAATTCCAGCCGCACCGTTGTTGGTTCGGCAAAAGGAAACGGTTAAACAAAGCAAACAAACAGGAAAGCTGGCCCGCATGAAGAGTATGCAATCTGCTTTTGCGCTACATCACCCGACAGTCAGTTCCATCAGCCGAAATAAACGGCCTGTTTCCATCCTAATCCTTGATGACATTTACACGACGGGGTCTACATTAGAGTCTTGCGCTCAGCAAATCCATCTGCTGCCGGAGCTGATCGAGAATAAAATCTACAGTCTAACAGTGTGTCGCTGAAAAAGTTTGGATTTTTTGTAATAGTCAAGTCGAATATCGTTGAGGTATTATGAATACAGAAATGGATTTTTGCGCCGTGAAGAAAAGGAGGGGCTTCGTATGTCTTTTGGCCAATTAGATAACTGTGCGCGATGCGATGCGTTGTTTGTACGTGCGACCAAAGATATTTGCCCAAAATGTAGTATAGAAGTGGAGAAAGAGTATGATTTATGTGCCAAGTTTCTCCGTAAACGTGAGAATCGCGGATCGACTATACATCAGGTAAGTGATGCTACAGGAGTCAGCATTAAACAAATCACCCGATTCGTCAAAGAGGGTCGAATTTCCATCGAAGGCAACCCGAACATGGGGTATCCATGCGAGAACTGTGGAATTCTGATCCGACAAGGAAATATCTGTGATTCCTGTGCAGCAAACCTGAAGCATGAAATTTCTCAGCAGCTTGAAGTGGACAAGCGTCTAAGTGATGAAACGAAGCGCAACGCCGGTATTGGCTATGTTCGCAAAGCTGGAGAGTAGAGAAACCGCGAATTTTGACTCAAGAAAAAACTAATCTTTTCAAACCAAAATGCCGATGATACTACTAGAGAGTAGTAATCGGTATTTTTTTATTAGCTAGCCCACAGTGAGGTGAAAGTTATGAGGATCAACGAACCCAATCGTACGGGAATGATAAATGCTTACAACAAGACTGGGAAGCTGTATGCCGCCCAGAATAGCAAGAAACCGATGGGAAAAGACGAAGTCCAAATCTCCAATGAAGCGTTGGAACTTCTAAAAAAGGGTGAAGTAAAGGAAACCGCCCCAACGGACAAAACAAAGCTTAACGAGCTGAAAGCTAAGATCGAACAAGGAACCTACCATGTCCCGAGCGACAAGATAGCCGAGAAGTTCTTGTCTTTCTGGAAAAAGCCTTAAGAAGACTAACACAAGTGAATTCAGCCTTTAGTGAAACGAGTGAGAAGCATGTCACATATGAATCAACTATATGAAATGCTGGACAACCTGTTAAATCTTCATCGGGCTCTATATACACTAGCCGAACAGAAGAAGGATGTCCTGATTAAAGGGAATGTTGAAGCCCTTACCTTAATGACTCAGCAGGAGCAGAAGCTGATCAAGGCTGTCAACGCTTCCGAAGCGGCAAGAAGTCAAGTCATCCATGACATTCTCGCTGAAAAAGGTCTCTCCCTAGCAGAACCAACTTTATATGAATTGATTAAATCACTGACAAGTATCGAAGAAAAATCGCGCTTAAAATCGTATCGCGAAGAATTAATAAGGATTGTTTCAGAACTGCGCCAAGCGAACGAACTTAATCAGCAGTTGCTGGAGCAATCCCTTTCTTTTGTAAATCACTCACTCGATATCCTGACCGATACTCCGGAAGATGAGTTTATCTATAAAAAACCGATAGGGCATCAAGGTGCCCAACAAGCAAGCCGCTCCTTTATTAACAAAAAAGCGTAAAAGAGGTGTCAATCCATGCCATCAACCTTTCATGGGATCGAGATAAGCAAACGTGGTATTTTTGCTCAACAATCCGCTCTGAATACCGCCAGTCATAACGTAGCCAATGCGAACACGGAAGGATACACACGACAACGTGCCAATATGCAAGCGACACCGGGAATGCCTGCACCAGGGATGAACGTCTCTCGTGAACCTGGACAGATCGGGACAGGTGTACAAGTGACAGAATTGCAGCGCATTCGCGAAAGTTATTTAGATAATCAATTTAGAACTGAAAACAAACATTTTGGATATTGGGAAGCCCGGCGTGATGGATTAGAAAAAATCGAGACCATCATGAACGAACCATCCGACACAGGGTTGCAGAAGGTAATGGATCAGTTATGGCAATCTTGGCAGGATTTAGCCAAAGAGCCTGAGAGTCTTTCAGCGCGTGCTGTAGTTCGTCAACGTGCAATTGCAGTAGCAGAGACATTCTCATCCATTACTACTTCTTTAAATGAATTGCAGAATGACTTGGATAACGTAGTACAAGTGAAAGCAACCGATATCAACTCGATGGCTCAACAAATTGCCAACCTAAACAAACAAATCGGCGATGTGGTTCCACATGGATACCAGCCGAATGACTTATATGATCAACGTGATGTCTTGATTGACAAGCTGTCCAAGATGGCAGAGGTTCAGGTTACACAATCTGATAAGGGCATGGTAAATATTAAAATTGAAGGCAAAGATTTGGTTACTGGTAGTAGTTCAGTTCCAATGACGACCACCAAAAATGCAACGACTGGTTTTGTTGAGATTCAACTTGGCGGAACGGCATTCATTCCCCAAACAGGAAGCTTGGCCGGAACCTTTGAAGCTCGTGGAAATGCTAAGGTTGACACGATAGTCGGTGCTGATGGAACTCAGCAACAGGTAGTAACCTATAACGGCCCGATTCCGGATATTATGAAGCGTTTGGATCTTCTCGCCATTAACTTAACGAAGGAAATTAATGATATTCATCGTAAAGGTATGAATATGTTTGACATTGACAACAAGAAGAACAATGCGAGTACACCATTGCAAGATCTTCCGTTTTTCGTAGACGCAGATGCTGCTGACAAAGATCCAAACACAAAGACATACCCTAGTAGTGCGCGGAAAATTGTTGTGAATCCGGCGATTATTAACAGCTTGAACGCCATCGCTGCAGCACAGGTTGAAGCACTTGGTAGCTCTGCCGGAACATCTTTTGAAGGGGATGGACGTAACGCTCGTGATATCGCTTCGATCAAGTTTAAGACCTTGAAGGCTGGTACTGGTAGCGGTGACTTGGATGCGACAACTACGTTGGATGATTATTATCGCTACACAATTGCCAGCCTTGGGGTAGATAGCCAGGAAGCGGATCGTATGCAAAAAAACTCCGAGATCCTCGTCGGGCAAGTAGAGAATCAACGACAGTCAGTTTCCGGAGTCTCCATTGATGAAGAGATGGCTGAGATGGTGAAGTATCAACATGCATTCAGCGCATCAGCGCGTGTGATGACAAGCATGGATGAAATACTGGATAAAGTAATTAATGGTATGGGTAAAGTTGGCCTCTAATATAAGTAAACGAATCGTAGGAGAGGAGTTGTAAATCATGTCAGTACGTGTTACTCAGACCATGTTGAATAACAACATGATGCGTAACTTAAATAGTTCGATGCGCAATATGGATAAATTACAGGAACAGCTTTCTTCCGGACGAAAAATCAACCGCCCTTCAGATGATCCGGTTGTAGCAACTCGTGGGATGTTCTACCGTTCGTCTTTGATTGAGAATGAACAATTCCAGCGTAACGTGAATGAAGCACAATCTTGGATGGAGCTATCTGACAAATCTTTGGACGAAGCCAATACCGTTATGCAGCGGGTACGTGAGCTGGTTGTTTATTCTGGAGACGGTGCATTAGAGAAATCATCGTTAGAATCAATTGCAGAAGAAATTGATCAGATCAAGGATCATTTGGGTAATATTGCGAATCAGACAGTCGGTGGACGCTATATCTTCGCTGGTACAGATACGAAGAACCCGCCTTATGACTATGATAAGAAGCAGTTCACAAATACCAATAATGCTGATATTAAATTAGAGATGAATAAGCAGATATTCCTTCCGATTAATGTAAATGGACAAACGGTTTTTAATTACAAGTCAGATGGTAATAATATTTTCAATGTACTAGACAACATTGTATCCGTACTGAAAAGCGGTAAAGAGGTTTCAGGGCAACTAAAAAATGTGGATAGCCAAATTGATAATTTGCTAGCACAGCGTGCTTCTCTCGGAGCTCGTACTAATCGTATTGAATTGATCAAAGATCGACTTTCAAACGAAGAAGTAAGTGTAACCAAGTTAATGTCAGACAATGAAGATGTCGATACGGCACAAGTAATTACTGATCTCAAGATGCAAGAGAACGTTCATCGGGCTGCGCTTGGGGCAGGGTCTCGTATAATTCAGCCATCACTTTTAGACTTCCTTCGCTAGTCATTAATAGAAGGGAGGGATAACAAATGCAAATACCACAAATAAGTATGCATCAGACCTACGCACAATTGGGACTGCGTATTACGAAGCCAGTACAGGAGATACAACAGCCACAAGCAGAATTAAATTTACGTCAAGAACCGGCTATAGTCGAGATTCACCAGCCCCAAGGCAAGCTCACGATTGATAGTAACGAGGCTCGTGAAAATATCGATTTGCGAAGTTCGGCACGACGTTCACGAGACAATGAGGAATATGGATATCAAAAGGCAATGGAAGCAATTGCCCAAATTAGCGAAGAGGGCGATCGGCTTGCTGCTATCGAGAATAAAGGTGCAAATCCCATAGCCGATATTGCCTTTGAAGAAAGTACCATCTACCACAACACTGATATTATTGCTGAAGGCTCCATCGTCGGGGATGGTATTCAGATCAATTATGAAGCACATAAACCAGAGATTAATGTACAGGTAAGAGGGAAGAAAATGGATCCTGTCATCCATCACCCTATCCATAACTATACACCCGGTAAAGTAGAAGGTTACATGAAACAATGGAATAGCCTTAGTATTGATTTCGTAGGGCTGAATGTGGATCGTTCGCTATAGAGAGGGGAACGAAAATGAATATGGAAAAAGTTGAACTTGGAAAATTATATTTTGAAGAGGGTATACCAGGATTTGTGAATCTACAGTTCTTCCGTCTATTAAGCGAAGATGCGAACAGTCCGTTTTATGTGCTTCAGTCTTATGAACAAGAAGAACAAGTAGAATTTTGGGCTGTGGATCCGTTTATGTTTTTTCAAGACTATGAGTTCACCCTCCCACAACAAGCCAAAGAACAGCTTCGAATTACCGAGGATACAGCCATTGCTGTTGTGAATGTGGTAACGGTACGCCCTAACGGCCAAGTTACAGTTAATTTGAAGGCACCCATTATTATCAACCGAGAGAACCGTATGGCGAAACAAGTTATCTTAAATGATGAAAAATACGAGTTGCGTAAACCGTTATTTCAATTACCGGTCACAGCAACAAGTGAGTAGGTGGGTCTATGCTAGTCCTCACACGAAAGAAAAACGAATCGATTATGATTGGAGACTCTATTGAGATCAAGATTATCGGTGTCGAGGGAGACTCAGTACGAATTGGAATAGATGCCCCAAGGGATATTAATGTACACCGCAAGGAAGTGTATTCGGCAATCAAAGAAGAGAACCAAATAGCTTCCCAAACGAAAATTGACTGGTCAACTATGAATCGATGGCTGCACCAGTCACAGGAAAAATCCGAAGAGTAAGTGGCTCTTCGGATTTTTTGTCGTAAAAATAAAAAAAATCTCTGAAAACTATAAAAAACCCCTAAATAAGTCTAATCATCCATCCGATAAAAGTAATGTAAGGGACAAACATTCAAGCGCGCGATTGAGTCGAATGTCCTAAATCAGAAACCATCCACAGGGACGTGGAGGTTACATTCAAGGAGGAATAATACCATGCGTATTAACCACAACATTTCAGCGTTGAACACTCATCGTCAATTAGGTGCTGCTTCTGAAGCACAAAGCAAATCCATGGAGAAATTGTCTTCCGGTCTTCGTATCAACCGTGCTGGTGACGATGCTGCAGGTCTTGCAATCTCCGAAAAAATGCGCGGACAAATCCGTGGTTTGGACCAAGCTTCCCGTAACTCCCAAGACGGTATCTCCATGATCCAAACTGCTGAGGGTGCATTGAACGAAACTCACAGCATTCTTCAACGCCAACGCGAACTTGCTGTTCAATCAGCGAATGATACCAATACGGCTCAAGACCGTACAAACCTCCAAGACGAGATGGACCAACTTGGTAAAGAAATTGACCGTATTGCTTCCACAACACAGTTCAATACCAAGAATCTTCTTGACGGTTCAATGGACAAAACGACTACTGCAACCAAAAACATCAACACAGGTAGTGTTCTGTTAGATGGTGGTGCTGCTAGTGTTGCTTCTGGTGCCGCTACTTTACTAACTGACCTACAAGATTCAAATAAAAATGGACTTGGTATCGTTAATGGGGATAAAATTGACGTTTCTTACGTTGTTAATGGTGTAACTCAAACTGATACAATCACTGTTGGTGCAGCTTCTAAACTTTCTGATCTGTACGGTGGAGCTAAGTTAGGTGCTGATGCTACAGGTGGTGTTTCTGCAAACGGAGAACTTCAAGTTACTGCAAAAAATGCTGGATATACAGGTGCCATCAATGGTTTAACTATTACTGTTAAGGATTCCAACGGTGTTGTTAAATCCGGTGCAACCAATGCATTGTCCAGCTTCACTGAAACTACTGCGGCTGCAGTTAATCATGCCGATACTCAAGCTACTTTCCAAATCGGTGCTAACACTGGACAAAACATTCAATTGGCTATCAAAGACATGGGAGCTTCCGCTCTTGGTGTGCAAAACCTTCAAATTGGTAACCAAGGTCAAGCTAACGTAGCGATCAAAGTTATCGATGGAGCTATTCAAAAAGTTTCTGCAGAACGTTCTAAGCTTGGTGCGATCCAAAACCGTTTGGAACACACAATCAACAACTTGGGAACATCTTCTGAAAACTTGACAGCTGCTGAGTCTCGCGTTCGTGACGTAGACATGGCGAAAGAAATGATGAGCCAAACCAAGAACTCTATTCTTGCTCAAGCTGCTCAAGCTATGTTGGCTCAAGCTAACCAACAACCACAAGGCGTACTTCAATTACTTCGTTAATAGCTAAAATTAATATGGAAAAAGGCCTTAGGAAAACTAAGGTCTTTTTCTTTAACTTAACTAGATTATAAAAGGTCTAATTAGGGTCATATCTAATTAGGGAGATGATTTCGCTTTGGCTAAGAGCAACAGGTCAGTTTTACTTCCAACTTATATGAGGCAATTTAGCTGTATAGGGACTGAATGTGAAGATAATTGTTGTAACGCTAACTGGACAATCGCTATTGATAAGAAAACTTATAATAAGTATAGAAATATTAAAGATAAAAAAATTGCCGAAAAAATATTATCAGGCATTAAACGAAACAAAGTGAATTCTACAGAGAATTTTTATGCTCAAATAACAAAGAGTTCGAATAATGGATGCTCATTACTTAATGAAGAGAATTTGTGTCAGATACAACTACAATTAGGTGCCGAAAACCTTTCCGACGTATGTCTTGTTTATCCTAGACATACTAACATTGTCGATGGAGCTTATGAACTTTCTGGGGAGGTATCATGTCCAGAAGTGGCTAGATTGGCCTTACTGAATAAGGAAGGTATTGAGTTTGAAAACACAGAAGAACCTAACAATAATAGACATATAGTGATAAAGAACGTTGGCACGAACAATCCGAATGATATCAAACACTATTTGTGGCCTTTACGGATTTTCGTAATTCAAGTTCTACAAAACAGGAGCTACAGTTTAGATGAACGGTTAATATTATTAGGATTCTTCTATAGAAAAATAAATGAGAAGATATCTGAGGGAAAATTAAATGAAATCCCTTCAGTTATCAGTAGTTATTCTGAAATTATACTGGATGGATCTCTTAAGGATAATTTGAGGTCAATTCCATCAAATTATGAAATCCAAGTCAAATTACTTAAAGAAATAACTGATAAATTTGTGATTGGTCAAGATGTTGTTTCTTCTAGGTATTATGATTGTTTCAATGATTTTTTAAAAGGAATTAATTTGCAAAAGGATTCTGATTTTAATAGTGTGATTAATAATTACCAAGATGCATATAAGAATTACTATTCTCCATTCATAAAAGAGCATGAATATATTCTGGAGAATTATGTTGTGAATTATGTTTTTAAAGATCTCTTTCCAGTTTCATTTATTAATGATGTTTTTGGTGATTATATCGTATTAGTAATCAATTATTCATTAATAAAGCTACACCTTATTGGGATGGCAGGGTACCATAAGCAATTGACTACCGACTCAGTTATACAATTGATTCAATCTTTATCCAGACTGTTAGAGCATAATCCACTGTTAATTAAGCAACTGTACGATCTTATAGTAAAGAGTGGTTTCTCTACCTTACCTCATATGGCAATTTTACTTAAGAATTAGTTATTTAGTTAGAGGCCAATAATTTGGCCTCTTTTCTATATACTTTTACCCATGTTTTGTTAAACATTTCTTATCCAAACACCGATAACAGTAGTAGGAATATGTAGTTCGGAGTCCCAAATAGATGGAGGAGAGTATAATGGATATCAATTCAGTTGGTAATGTAGGTAGGATTACCACAGCTTACGAGAAAACATTAGCTTCTGACACTACGAATAAGGCACAAACATCTTACCAGCCTGCACCTGTCTCAAAGTCTACAGGTTCCGATGTAGCAGATGCACAAGAGACGAAAGTAGACAAGGATAGGTTGAAAAAAGAGCTTGATGGCCTTAACAAATGGTTGCAATTCAGTAATACTCATCTTAAATTTCAACTTCATGATGAGTTAAAGGAATATTATGTAGAAGTAGTTGATGATCAGACGAATGAGGTAATCCGTGAGATCCCTTCGAAAAAAATGATGGACATGGTTGCACAAATGCATAAAATGATTGGAATACTTGTGGACGAAAAACGATAGGAGATGAAAACAGATGACTAGCATTAACCGTTTGCCTGGTTTAGTGTCTGGATTGGATACGGATACGATGGTCAAAAACTTAATGAAAGCACAACGTGTTCCACTAGATAAACTGAAACAACAAAAGCAGACTGAAACATGGAAACGCGATGCCTATCGGGAGATGAATACGTTACTCCTGGATTTTCGGGATAACACCATGTCTAATTTGAAGTTACAAGGAACTTTTAATCCCAAAAAGGTTAATACTACTAATGACAATAATGTAGGGGCAACAATTACAGGCAACCCTACCTTCTCCTCTTATGTGCTCGAGAATGTGACTCAGGCAACGCCAGCAGTTGGTGCTTCTGTCACCTTTAAGAACAATATCGCCGATGGATCGACTAAATTATCTTCTGCAGGAGGAAGTAGTTTTTCTTTTAGTATAAAAGCCGCTGATGGAACAGCAAGGTCACTTACAGTAAATGCATCGGATACAATTACTGACGTCATTGCAAATATTAATAGTTTAACGAATGATAGCGATAGTGGTAGTGGTACAAAAGTTAAAGCCACTTATGATTCAAATACGAAGTCGATTGTTTTTCTCAGTACCACAACTGGTTCGAGTGCTGGAATTAAGATTTCAGGTGTACTTGCTCCTAATATTCTTAACATAGCAAACGGGACGGTAGATAAAACGACAGCTGATTTTAATACGGATATAGATGCATCAAACAATACCTCTTGCTCTCAGGGAACAGACATAAATCCGGGCAGTGTGAAAGTCAATGGAACCGTGCTCTCTCTTACTGGAAACACATTCACCTTCGACGGGGTAAAGTTTTCATTAAAACAAAACTTTGTTAGTCCAACCACTGTAAATGTGACAACAGATAACGATGCTGTGTTCGATAAAATCAAGAACTTTGTGGATAAATACAATGATTTAATTGATAAGGTAAATAAAAAAACCTCTGAGCCTATTTACAGAGACTTCCCACCATTAACCGATGATCAAAGAGCGAACCTTTCTGAGAAGCAAATTGATCAATGGGAAGACAAGGCGAAAAGTGGGACTCTGCGAAGAGATTCTATGCTTTCTACCGTATTGATCAATATGCGCAAATCGATAGCTAGCAGTGTAACTTCAATTTCTGATCCGAAGTGTAATAGCTTGAGTGAAATTGGAATAACTACTGCTCAAGCTAGTAAAACTGGAGCCTCCTATAATTATATGGAAAATGGGAAGTTGTACATTGACGAGGCCAAATTAAAGGATGCGATTAGTCAAAATCCTGATAAGGTAATGGCTATTTTCACCAATAAAAGTACTTCTACCGATAGTACAACTAAATTCAATGAAAACGGGATTGCCCAGCGTATGTATAATACATTGGCAAGCTCAATTGGAAAGATCATCGATATTGCTGGTACCTCTATTTCTCCTGACGATTCAGAGAACTATGAAATGGGTAAGGCAGTAAGAAGCATGAACAAACAAATTAGCTCTTGGGAAAGCCGTCTGCAAGATACTGAGGATCGTTACTATAAACAATTCTCTGCAATGGAAACAGCATTAAGTAAAATGAATTCCCAAAGTAGTTGGTTAGCGCAGCAACTCGGGCAAAAATAGCAAAGGAAGTGTAGATCGATGAATAATGCTGCACAGGCATATCAAATGAACTCAATTAACACAGCATCTCCAGCTGACTTGACGATGATGCTGTATAACGGCGGTATCAAGTTTATCAAACAAACGAAGGCGGCCATCCAAGACAATAAGCTTGATAAAGCACATGAGTATAACGTACGTACACAAGATATCCTGAGCGAGTTAATTATTACGTTAAATCGAGACTACCCGATTTCAGAGCAATTTTTACTGCTCTATGACTACATGCTGCAACGGTTAGTAGAGGCTAACATGAAAAAAGATATAGAAATCCTTGAAGAGGTTGAGGGGTATTTTGTTCAATTCCGAGATACGTGGAGAGAAGCCATAGCCCTTTCAAAGAAACAAGAATAATTCCTTATAAAAGGGAGATAGCCGCCAATGCATGCTTCTCTTGAAATGCTGCTAGAAGAGCTTGTTTTGTTGACGCAAACATTGAAATCCACGATTGAACAATATTCAACAACTAGTGAGGAAGTACCTGATGATTGGGTAGATATACTGGAAAAGCGTCAATTAGTGATGGATCAGATATCTCTTCAGCTACAAGAAGGTAGTTCCTTAACGGAAAAGCAAAAACTTCAATTATTGGATATTCAACAAGTAGATCAGCACTTGATCCCACTGATGGTAGAAAATAAAAACAAGGTACAAACACAAATCAACCAGTTAAATAAAACGAAGGTAATGAATCAGCAGTATAATGGGTATGGTGTAAAAACAGCCTATGGTGCCTTTTTTGATAAAAAGAAATAGCGGGATACAACAAGAAAAAGCGACCTAAAAAAGTAGTCCGAACCCGTAAACTGGGACATAAAGGAAAAACACCTCCCTGAATCGTGAGTAATCCATACGATTTTGTGGAGGTATTTTTATGGAAATGTTTTTTACTGTGTCCCAATATCTGGGGCCAGGTCAAATTGTATCGGTTTTTCTTGTTGAAAGGAGTAGAGAAGATGGAGCCTCATTCTTACATAGTTAATTTATGGGCTAGGGTATTTCAGGCTTTGAGGTGGGTGTCAGTTTTTCAATATATACGATTGATTCCTAAGTTAAAACAATCCTATCTATTCGTTGAGGTATGGGTTGTTATGAACCTTATAATAGGAATTGTGTCTACTTTGATAGCTTATTACAGTGCCTTACCTTCCATCGTATCTTGGATACTACTTATTTATAGTTTCATCCGTGTAACAGAAATAATTGTATATCAGGTAAACGTTTTGTTATTTGATCCGTATCGTAATTTGGGATTTTCTGTTCGCAGTTATAGAAGATCAGTAATCTTGCTAATACATAACTATATGGAGCTCATATTTTGGTTTGCATCATCTTATACGATATTATCCAAGACATTAGATTTAGGAATGAGGTTCCATGGTGTCGGAGATATTATTTTGTTTAGCTTCTTAACAATGGTAACTTTCGGCTCAAGTAGTGTTAAAGAAATAGTCCACATTGGACATGCAATCATATTCGTTCAAGCGATCATTGGTTTGTTTATGACAATTGTTTCATTTGCTCGTTTTGTAGGTCTTTTACCTAAGCCTGCATCTCAAGAAATAATAGAAAAAGAGGAAGAGCAAAAACATCAGGAATTGAAAAATCAAATATCACTTTTGCAGAGAAAAATAGATTTACTAGAAAAACTAGTAAAGAAGCAAGGTAAAGAGAAGCAGAAAACGGTAATTTAATTCTGATAGTTTCCTTTACTCTATAGACTCACCCCAACTTTGGATGCGGTCTGCTATATGCTGTTCCTATACTGGTTTACTTTACAGAGGCAAGGAGGTGAGAACAACAATGAGAATTAATCACAACATTTCTGCCTTAAACACTTGGCATAATCAAATGATAAATAGCAAGGAATCTGAAAAAACAATAGGGGCATTGTCGTCTGGTCTTCGGATCAATCAGGCGAGTGACGATGCAGCGGGTTTGTCAATTTCGGAGAAGATGAGAGCGCAAATCAGGGGTCTCTCTCAGGCTTCAAGAAACATCCAGGATGGAATTTCCCTTGTTCAGACTGCAGAGGGAGGCTTGAACGAAATCCACTCACTTTTACAGAGGGGACGAGAATTATCTGTTCAAGCGGCCAATGACACCAACACAACTGGGGATAAGCAAAATATCCAGGAAGAGATTGATCAAATAAAACAGGAAGTAGATCGGATCTCCAATAACACTCAATTTAATACATTGAACCTGTTAAATGTAGCGAGTGCTAAGCAAGATGAGAAGGATTTAAAGAATCTTTTACAAACTTCTTGGCTGGGTCAAGCGGAGAAACGAATCAATGATTATCTGGGTATCCATGCTGATCGAGCAACGATGACAGTTTTTTATGATCGTGGCGGGGCTAGTGATGGTGTTGGTGGAAAAGTAGCTTATGTACAAGCTACTGTTCCAGCTGCTGGTGGAGGATTAGGTACATCTCTTGAGTTGCATGTCGATATGGCGGATTTTGATGCGGGTGTTGCGGAGGATTCAGTGGTCGCTCACGAAATCCTGCATGCTGTATTCGATCGAACGGTAAACGTCGGACAGGGCACCGGACTCAGTCAGTCTGCTGACAAGTGGTTTAATGAAGGTGTTGCGGAGTTTATTCGTGGGGCAGATGACCAGATATTGAATAACTACGGTGATGTGGCAACCGATGCCGTTCAACGTGCTGCCCTGATAGCTAACGCTTCTACTACTTTTGCAAACTGGGGAACACTTGCCGGGAGTAAGGATTATGCTACAGCATATACGGCTGTCCGCTTCATCCACGACAGTATCAAAGCTGCAGGTGGAAATGGCATTAAAGACATGGTTCAATGGATGGCGGCTGACCCCGTCAATCGTACATTGGGTCAAGCGTTTACGAATGCTACCCATGGGGCATTTATCGATCGGGTAGACTTTCAGGCCAAATTCGCTGCCCAAGCAGATGGGTTCATTCAAGCCAAAATTAAAGTTACCAATGCGGATGTTGGTGGAATCGGTGGCTCAGACGCAGATAGCGGGGCAGTGTTAAACAGAGCGGATGTTGTACCGGATGGTGCTCAAAGTGTCCAGTATTTCAATATGGTATACCCAAGTACCAGTACAGCTGATGATCTGCAAATGCAAATTGGTGCCAACACCGGTCAGTCTATGGGTGTGAGCTTAAGCAAGGTAGATACGGTTTCGTTGGGAATCAAAAATGTTAATGTAGTGACTAACGCCAAGAGCGCAATTGGCTCCTTTGACTCGGCAATCGCCATTGTCTCCCAGGAGCGCTCCAAATTTGGAGCACTCCAAAATCGCTTGGAGCACGCCATGTCGGTTGCAACTAACAGTGAAGAAAACCTGACCACCAGCGAATCTCGAATTCGTGATGCGGACATGGCTAAAGAAATGATGAAAAGTACCAAAATGAACATTCTGAGTCAGGCAACTCAAGCGATGCTTGCTCAAGCAAATCAATCAAGCCAAGCTATTCTACAAATCCTTCATTAAGAGAATGAAAAAAGCTGAGCCCATGTGAATAGGGTCTCAGCTTTTCCTCTTTCTTTGGTTAAATACTAATGTCTAAGTTCTTCCCCAATGTCGGATGCGGCGCAGCCTGAACGCTTGCCTGTGCTTTGGCAAAATCATTCAACATTACTGTCGCTTGAGCGGCCTGAGTCGCTTGAGCCATTTGCAAGACACTAAGGCTAACGGTCTGTTGCAACTGACTTAATTGCCCAGCCATCATACTGCTCAGTTCCATAGTCCCATCTCCTCTCGTAATCATCATACTTCTATTAATGGTATCGGCAATTTACAGCCTTTTTGGTAACCGTCAACGAGATTTTCACAGTATTTCTGTCTCAATAACATTTTGATCTCTGCTATAATATAATCGACGAGATTCGCCTTTTTTCATCGCATCAATAAATTGTCGAAATAATAGAAATCAGGCAGGTGACAAAAAGTTGAAGCAATTATTTACCTCTACAAAGCGCAGATCTATATTACTGATCGCAGCGGTTGCGCTGATACTGGTTCATGTCGTGTATTTGAACGGAAGCATTAAGGAGTTATTGAACCCGACGGCGATTGAACTGGTGGCCTTGTCGGTAATTATGTCTTTTGCAATCAAGCGCAAGCACATACAGATTAAACCGCTCGTTCGCCTGTTAGTTCATGGCAGAGAGGGGAATCTGGAAGAGACGATTAAGCGTTTCTATTACTACGCTTTGGTCCAAAAAGAACAAGGTTACCTCGCCTTGGAACGGGAGCTTCAGAAGGAACCGGATTCTTTTGTCCGTCGTGGAAGTATTCTAGCGATTGAGGGGGTACCCGAAGAGGAGTTGCGGGTCATTCTCGAAAACGAACTGAAAGGGGAGCAATACCGCTACCAGCAGATGGGTGGTGTGTTTCGCTTAATCGGTCTATTGGCTCCAGGTATGGGATTGGTCGGTACGCTGTTTGGGATGACCGGTGTATTGGAATCTCTCTCCGATTTCGGACAAACAGGACATAATCTGAGCTCGGCAGTGGTGGCTACTCTTTATGGTGCTTTGCTTGCCAATTTGTTTGCGTTGCCTTGCTATTATCGTTTGATGGATATTCATGACCGTGAAATGTTTGAGAAGCGTTTGTATATTGAAGGCTGCATCAGTTTGCAACGCATGGAGACACCGCGGGTGCTTTTCGAAAAACTGAATTCGTTCCTGCCAGGGGACCAGAAGCTCGTCTTGATCAAAGAGCCTGGAAGCATGAAGGGAACGATCGAAAGGCAGGCTACCTATGCAGGATGAACGCCTGTACGACGAGAAGGAACTGGAAAAAAGCTGGCTGATCAGCTATAGTGACCTGTTTACCCTCTTGTTTGTTATCATCATTATTGTGGCGGCTTCTTCCTCATCGCACATTCAATCCAAAATCGATCAAGCGAAAAAAGCCGAAGAAGCGGAAAAACAGTCGATTCAAGAAGCGTCGAAAAGTCGAGATATTTTACAAATTCAAAAGCTTGAGCTGCAACGAGAGATTGCGCAGCTGGAAGCCAAAAAGAAAACACTGGTCGCTTCCACTGGCGGTAAGGGTGGAGTGAACCCGACCGCAGAGAAAGCAACAACTGATCCGAACTGGGAAATGGCGAAAGCTCAGCTTACAGCGGCCTTGCAAGAGATGAATGTCCATTTTGAAGAAACCTCAGAGGGCTTAATGATTCGCTTCCCCGAAAAGATCCTGTTTGCCAGCGGATCAGCTGACATCAGCAACGAAGGGAAAAAGGCTGTAGCTCACGTAGCCAAGGTGCTAGAGCGCTTTACATATAAAGTGAGAATTGAAGGCTATACCGATGATGTTCCAATCTCTAACAGCAAGTATCGATCCAACTGGGAACTGTCCTCCGCGCGAGCGATGACAGTCATGCGTGAGCTGGTGGATGGCAACGGGCTTCCAGCTTCGCGGTTTATGGTGGCTGGATGGGGTGAATACCATCCAATTGTAGACAATGCCAACGCAGAGAACCGAGCCATTAATCGGCGGGTTGAGATGGTTATCCTTGCTGAGAAGGAATAAACAAGCTTGAGAGAAATATGTCGAAGAGAAGTAATTGGAGCTGAAAATCAATGATGGGACAAGATCCATTACAAATTATAATTAGACCTGCAGTTCCAAGTGATGCAGAGGGTTTTCTGCAACTCACTGATGAAGTAGCCGATGAAACAGACTTTCTTAATTTTGGACCTGGTGAATTCGGGCTGACGGTGGAGCAGGAACGTGAATTTTTGGAATATGTTTCTCAGTCTACTGGTGAATTGTGCCTTGTTGCAGAATTAAATGGACAAATCATCGGAAACCTTACTTTTCGTTGTGGGACAATGTCTCGAACTGCGCATACAGGCGAATTTGGTGTCATGGTAGCCAAGCGATTTTGGGGAATGGGTATTGGGAAAAAGCTAGTGCAAAATATGCTCGACTGGGCAAAAAATAGCACGGAGGGGCAGATTCGAAAAATAAGCTTAACCGTCCGTGCAGATAACGAACGAGCGATTCGATTATATGAGAATGTTGGTTTCGAAAGAGAAGGATGTCTAAGACGTGAGGTCTTCATTGATGGTCGATTTTACGATGCGATTCAGATGAGCTGTTTGATAGATCCGGAGTAAGTAGAATAATCCCAAGAAAGCAGGCGAACCTTGAAAGGAGCCTGCTTTTTTAATTATCTATTGACTCTCACGTTACGTGGTACCTTACACTCATTTCATGGGGCCCCACATTATCAAGAAGTACATTCCTGAATAAGCACATCAGCAATACGCAGTTCCCTAAACAGAGGTGAAAACGATGCCGTATACGGTAAAAGAAGTTTCTAAACTGTCCGGAGTGAGTGTGAGAACACTTCATTATTATGACGAAATCGGCTTGCTGCAGCCTGCTTTTTATGGCGAGAATGGGTATCGATTTTATGATGAAGAGCAATTGCTGAGATTGCAGCAGATTCTCTTTTTTCGTGAGTTGAATTTTACCCTCGCCCAGATTCAAGAAGTAATCGATAGCGACGAATTTAACCAATTAGCAGCATTACAGGAACACAGAAATCTTCTGTTGCAGAAGACGGAGCGATTTCAACAACTGCTGCGAACCATTGATAAAACCATTGATCATTTGAAGGGGGAGACAAAGATGTCCAAAGAGGAAATGTATTGGGGCTTCGATCAACAGAAGCAAAAGGAATATGAGCAAGAATTAATTGAGCGTTATGGGAAACAGGCGGAAGCGGGAATCCAACAAAGCCGCGAAAATACGAAGAGCTGGAAAAAAGAAGATTACCAAGCTGTGCAAGTAAAGTTTGATGAGCTTAACCGGGAGATGACTGCATTATTACAAAACCATTTTCTTGCGAATAGCAAAGAAGTTCAATCGGTGATCCAGAAGCATTATGAGGTAATCAATCGTTTTTATGTACCAACCCAAGAGGTTTACAGTGGGTTAGGGCAACTTTATGTCGATCATCCTGATTTTCGTCAACAGTATGACGCGTTTCATCCGGAGTTAGCCGTTTTCTATCGAGAAGCGATGAAACACTACGCGGAAGTAAATCTGAAGTAAATTGATAAGCATTTTGAGAGGGCATATACCCTAATCGCCACGGGAGATTCTCGTGGTGATTTTTTTGCAAATAACGTTTGTTGATAAAATATTTTGAATAAGCAGGATATTCAGTTATTTAACAGAATTCATTGGGAAGTTGTTTTACTGTTTCTCATCCTGCAGATTTTTACGTTCCAATAGTTCTATTTTCATCCGAAACATCGTACATCCAGTTGTAGGAAGAGAAAAAAGTTACCCCCAGTTCAGTAGTCGTTGTGCACAACTTTTTGTGGATAATGTGGACAACTCTGTGGAGAACGCATAACATGGACAGTTTTTCTGTGGACAGCGTTGGGGAAAAGTATGAGACAAACAGATGAATGTACAGAGGGGGATTTTTCAATGAAGATCGGACTTCGCAAAAAATGGGTGACTTCACTGGTCTTGGCATTAGGTGTTAGTTTACTTGCTGCAGGCTGTGGTGGCGGAGGACAACCTACACAAACGGGTGGCGGCCAGGCTTCCGGCGGTTCGGCGGATAAAGTGTATGTCGTCGGTACGGATGCAGCGTATCCTCCATTTGAAAAGATGGAAGCGGACAAAATTACAGGCTTCTCTATGGATGTTGTGCAAGCAGTAGCCGATGCTGGCGGTTTCAAAATTGAGATTAAGAACACGGGCTGGGATCCATTGTTTGACGGGATTGATAAAGGCACGGTGGATATAGGTATTTCCTCGATTACGATTACGGACAAACGCAAAGCAAAGTATGATTTCTCTGAGCCATACTTCGATGCGAATCAATTGATTCTCTTGCCTGAAAATTCAGCTATTAGCAAATTAGCTGATTTAAAAGGCAAAAAAATTGGTGTTCAAACAGCAACTACGGGTGAAGAAGTCGTGAAAAAGGCATTTGGTGATACTTATGAGGGACTCAAAGGCTACGATGATACTCCGTCCGCTGTGGATGATTTCTTCAACGGTCGGTTAGATGCTGTTGTTGCAGATAATGGGGTTGTAACCTTCTTCGCAAGTAAAATGGAAGGCAAGAAGTTCAAACTTGTGAAAGACGATTCGTTTGAGACTGAACATTACGGCATCATGGTGAAAAAGGGTAACACCGACCTGTTAAACAAAATTAACCAAGGTCTAAAAACGATTAAGGATAATGGAAAACTCAAAGAAATTCACAAAAAATACTTCAACGAGTAAGAATTCCACAACATGATGAGGTGGGTGCGTCTTATTGACGTGCCCACTTTTGGCATACATGAAGGAGAATGAAGGAGGGGCTATCTGATGGATTGGAGCGTAATTTACGATTATCGGGAATTATTTATCCGAGGTATTTTTTATACAATTCTGCTTACAAGTGTTGCAACTATCTGTGGTACTTTCCTTGGATTATTTATGGGTTTGGGTAAAGTGTCTAATAATAAATTGCTCAAAATACCATGTGCGTCCTATGTTGAATTGTTTCGTGGGACGCCGTTGTATGTTCAAATTTTAATTATCCATTTTGCAGTTATCCCTTCAATTTGGAAGATTTTCTTTCCGGGCGAAGTACCACCAGAGGCTATGTTTTCGGGTTTTGTAGCATTGTCATTGAATGCAGCTGCGTATATTGCTGAAATTTTTCGCGCAGGGATTCAATCCATTGATCCAGGACAGATGGAGGCAGCTCGATCATTAGGAATGAACAAAAGCTTGGCTATGCGTCTTATTATTATTCCTCAAGCGTTTACTCGAATGCTCCCCGCACTTGGGAACGAATTTATTGCTTTACTCAAGGATTCTTCATTAGTTGCCTCTATTGCTGCAACTGAGTTGACTTATGCAGCAAGTAACGTGGCAAAGAATACATTTGAGAGATATCCCGCTTATCTCACTGCAGCTGCCTGTTATCTAATCATGACCTTATTCCTGTCTCGCGTTGTAGTGCGAGGCCTTGAGAAACGCTACACGCCCCGCTAAATCAGTCATTTGACTTAGGACAATGGCAAGTGATATATTCGAGTTGTGAGGCTGAAATCTCATACAAGTTTTCAAACAGAAGGGAATGTATTACATGCAAGGTAAAGTAAAATGGTTCAATGCAGAAAAAGGCTTTGGTTTCTTAGAGCGTGAAGATGGTGGAGACGTATTCGTACACTTCTCCGCAATTAAATCTGAAGGCTTTAAATCCCTTGACGAAGGTCAAGCAGTAGAATTCGATATCGTTGAAGGCGATCGCGGACCTCAAGCTGCTAATGTAGTAAAACTGTAGAACTGAAATCGCTTACTCGATCCTATGAGAGAGTAAATTTAACCCCCTAACTTTTGGTTAGGGGGTTTACTTGTTAACTGATCATTTTTTCAATGGCGATTGAACGGAATTTGCGAAGATCAAAATAAACCTCATCTTTTCGCACGAGTGGCCGCATCGGCTCATCCGTGTGGATCAAGACGATTTCTACAATATCACCGTTGCTGAGAATTGCGCGTTGTCCTACATAAAGAAGGGCGATGTAGTTGATAAAGCGGGTGACGATTTCTGGGTTGAGTTGCCCGCTGCAGGTGGCCTTCCAGAGGATTTGAGCGGCATCATAAGGTGATTTGCGCGATTTATAGATCCGGTCTGAACAGATGGCATCAAACATGTCAGCAACCGCAATAATCTGTGCCTCCATCGGAATATGTTGACCAGAGCGTCCCTCGGGGTAGCCGGAACCATCACGTCGTTCATGATGCAGTAAAGCGGATTGGATAATGACCTCATTCACACCGTCCATTTTTTGAAGTAGACGGTAGCCATATACGGTATGAAGCTTCATCAAATCAAATTCTTCGTTGGTAAGGTTATTGGGTTTCATAAGGATTTCTTGAGGAATGAGCATTTTACCAACATCGTGCAATAGGCCAGCTTGTCCCATTAAAATGACCTCATCGCGCGTTCGCTTCAATAATTTTGCAATTAGAGCGGATAGAATACCAACGTTGATGGAATGACGATACGTGTAGTTTTCGGATCCTTCTACCAAATAAATCGGGTAAAAGATTCCGGTTTGTTTTAATACTTGATCCAGCAGTGGAAAGAAGGCCTGGGTGAATTGTTCTAGTGGAGGGATGAATACTTCAGTGATTTTGCCGAAAAGGTTCTTGGTTTGTTCCATTGCTTCATTGTATCGGTAAGCAGCTTCGGGTGAATGGGAGAGCAGTTCTTTTACTTGGGCGCTGATTTCATCTGAATATTCTATGGGGGGCCCGAGTTTAATAAACTCTGAAGCTACATCTACTTCAACTTCTTCAATTCCATGTCCTTGAAGTAAATAAATATCAGCTTGAGACAGAACAGCACCATGGGAGAGAAGCAACAACCCGTTACGATTATAGACATCATCTGCAAGCATTTTTCCTACTAAGGTAAAGTCTATCTTGGATTGGGGCATGCTTTGAACCTCCGTTGGAAGGTAATAGGTGAAAAAATATTCGTTTAATAAATACTATTATAACAAATATCAAAAATATTTCGTGTCAAAATTTGTATGAGTCGTTCGTTAATTTTGACGAATTTTGTAATTTTGTAAAATATACGTAAAAAAATTATTGAGAAAAAAGGAGGATATTTAAAGATTCAGCGGGAATATGTTAGGTATAGAACAGAAGGAGGTTAGGGCATATGAACTTTCATACACGTGGAGAAAATCTTCAGGTTACAGAAGCCCTTCGAGACTATGTTGAGAAAAAAGTGGGACGTTTAGACCGCTATTTCGACACAGAACTTAAAACAGATGTACATGTTACCATGAGAGTCATTCGTGGGGAAGCAACAGTTGAGATTACTATCCCGATGACAGGCGTTATCCTCCGCGCTGAAGAAACACATAATGATATGTACGCTGCAATTGATTTGATTGTTGAGAAATTGGAACGACAAATTCGCAAGCATAAAACAAAAGTAAATCGCAAACTTCGACAAGACACAAATAACCGCGTACTCTTCCGTGAGGCAGCTCCAGTTGCTCTTCTGGATTATGAAGAAGATGTGGATATCAATATCGTCCGCACCAAGCAATTTAACCTGAAGCCGATGGATGCTGAGGAAGCGGTTCTGCAAATGGATCTGTTGGGACATAACTTCTTCGTCTTCCAAAACAGTACAACGAATGAAGTGAATGTTGTTTATCGTCGAAATGATGGACGATTTGGCTTAATTGAACCTAAATAATGGGTCGAATGACAATAATCGATGAATGGGAGTAGCTCAAATGGCTACTCCCTTTACTTGTATTTAATTGACCACTTTTGCTACAATTAGTTTTTAGATGACTATGATACTTTTTGAGATGGATGCGGCTTTCCCGCGGAGGGGAACCGTGGAAGGGGTGTGTCCCGATGTTAGGGCTTGTTAAAAAACTATTTGGTGATACAAGCGAACGTGAAGTCAAAAAGATGTTCAAGCGTGTGGAAAGGATCAATGCGCTGGAACCTCAGATGAAAGCGTTAAGCGATGAGCAAATCAAGCAAAAAACAGAAGAGTTTAAACAACGATTGCAACAAGGCGAAAAGCTTGAGGATATTTTGGAAGAAGCCTTTGCTGTAGTGCGAGAAGCATCCTGGCGGGTTTTGGGTATGCGGCACTTTGACGTGCAGCTAATTGGCGGTATGGTTCTTCAAGAAGGGCGTATTGCCGAAATGAAAACCGGTGAAGGGAAAACCCTCGTAGCTACACTGGCAACTTATCTGAACGCATTGCTAGGTAAAGGTGTTCACGTCGTTACTGTGAACGAATACCTCGCAGAGCGTGACTCCACCACGATGGGCAAACTGTATAATTTCTTGGGACTCACGGTTGGGATCAACATGAATGGGATGTCCGCAGAGGAAAAACGGGAAGCCTATCATTGCGATATTACGTATGGTACGAATAACGAATTTGGTTTTGACTATTTGCGTGACAATATGGTGCTGTACAAGGAACAAATGGTACAGAAACCACTGTTTTATGCGATTATCGACGAAGTTGACAGTATCTTGATTGACGAAGCGCGTACACCGTTGATTATTTCCGGTTCCGCCAATCGTTCGACTGAGCTGTACTACATCTGTTCCCACTTCGTGAAGCGTCTCAAAGAAGAAGAAGACTACACGATTGATGAGAAGCTCAAAATCGCTACGCTTACCGATGATGGGGTTGTGAAGGTAGAGAAGGCCTTCAATATCGATAACCTGTACGATACCGCTCACATGACGCTGAACCACCACATTACGTCTGCTTTGAAGGCGCAGGTTCTGTTCAAGCTTGACGTCGATTATGTGGTACAAGATGGTGAAGTTGTCATCGTTGACGAATTTACCGGTCGTCTCATGGTGGGCCGCCGTTATAGTGATGGCTTGCACCAGGCGATTGAAGCGAAGGAAGGCTTGCGTGTTCAAAGCGAAAGCATGACGCTGGCAACGATCACATTGCAAAACTACTTCCGTATGTATCAAAAGCTTTCCGGTATGACTGGTACAGCCAAAACGGAAGAAGAAGAATTGAAGAACATCTATGGTTTGGACGTAGTGGTTATTCCGACCAACCGTCCTGTTATTCGTAAAGATAATCCTGACTTGATTTTCAAAACAGAAGCGGCCAAGTACCGCGCTGTTGTGAATGAGATCGTGGAGAAGCATAAAAAAGGCCAACCGATTCTGGTGGGTACCATCTCCATTGAGAACTCTGAGCGCCTTTCCCACATGCTGAAACAAAAAGGCGTGCCGCATAACGTTTTGAATGCGAAACAACATGCTCGTGAGGCCGAAATCGTCGCTCGCGCTGGACAATATGGCTCAGTAACGATTGCAACCAACATGGCGGGACGCGGAACCGATATTCAGCTTGGTGAAGGTGTGCCAGAAATTGGCGGACTTCATATCATCGGTACAGAGCGCCACGAAAGTCGTCGTATCGATAACCAGCTGCGTGGTCGTTCCGGACGTCAAGGGGACCCAGGCTCCTCCCAGTTCTTCTTGTCCTTGCAAGACGAACTGATGCGTAGATTCGGTGCTGAGAACATCATGAATATGATGGATCGTTTAGGAATGGAAGAGGACATGCCGATCGAGAGCCGTCTGGTATCTCGAGCAGTAGAGTCCGCACAGAAACGCGTGGAAGGCTCTAACTTTGACGCTCGTAAAGTTGTCTTGCAATATGACGACGTAATGAACCAGCAGCGTGAAGTTATCTATAAGCAGCGTCGTGATATCTTGGAAAAAGATGACTTGCATGAGGTTGCCTTCGGAATGATTCACAGTGTCATTGAACGCAATGTAGAAGCCTATTGCCCGAAAGATGAGGTTCCGGAAGAATGGGATCTGCAAGGATTAATGGAGTCTGCTAATAATCTCTTCCTCCATGAAGAGTCAATTCATTTGAAGGATCTTAAAGGGAAGGAAGCCGAAGAGATTCTGGAATTCCTCAAAGAAGAAGCGGATCGTCAATATGCCAACCGTGAAACTGAAATTGGCGAGATGATGCGCGAATTCGAAAAAGTAGTCGTACTACGTGCGGTTGATAGTAAGTGGATGGATCATATTGATGCGATGGAACAACTTCGCCAAGGTATCCACCTACGCGCGTATGCGCAAAATGACCCGCTTCGCGAATATCAATTCGAAGGATATGAGATGTTCCAAGGAATGGTTGCCAGCATCGAAGAAGAAGTAGCGATGTATGTCATGAAAGCTGAGGTAAGCCAAAACCTGGAGCGTCAAGAGGTTGTCAAAGGTCAAGCCGCTCATCAGGAGCAATTAAAAACTTCTGGCCCATCCGATCGTCCAACCAGCGAAACTTCTGGGGATGCCGATCCGGAATCGGGTAACCGTGCGAAACGCCGCCAAATGGAGCAAGAAAAGCGCCGTCAGGATAAGCGTAATCGATAAGGCGATTATCGTCAGATTAGGTTTGTCGGATTGGGTAGATCTTCGCAGCCGTTAGCGTAATAAATACAAAAAAAGTCCGCTTTTTGCGGACTTTTTTCCTTTCGCGTAAGCCTGAAGAAAAGACTTTGGCACTTAAAGCTCATTTTAAGCGAAACAAAGCGCAGAGAACGTAGGAAGGATAAGAGTCGGCATTCTTTACGTCAATAAGAAACGAAGTGATTTTCTTGTCGACTCCCTTCCGTAGTGAACGGGGCGGACAGTTGATGCTACAAGCGAGCTTAAACAGAGCGATACAGGGCCAAAGTCTTTTCTTCCCCCAGTTGCACTCCTAACAAAATCAGATACAATAATGTATAGCTAAAAAACCGCAGAGGTGGTATTTCGTATGGCTTTAATCGACGTGGCTGACGTCAAACAAGAAATGAACAACATGGCTAAGCGATTAGCAGATATCAGGGGGTCTCTTTGACCTGCCAGTGAAGCAAGACCGTATTGGAGAATTAGAGGATCGTATGATTGCTCCTGATTTCTGGGATGACAATGACAGCGCCCAGAAGACCATCAGTGAGCTAAATGCGATCAAAAGTCTCGTAGACACCATGAACAAATTGGATAGCTCTTATGACGATTTGCAACTCATGCTTGAGATGGCGATTGAAGAGGGAGAGGCTTCCCTGATCCCGGAGCTTTATGAAGGCACACAAGAGTTGAAAAAACAATTTGAGAGCTTCGAGCTGGAGCTTTTGTTAAGCGATCAATACGATAAGAACAATGCCATCCTTGAGCTTCATCCAGGAGCAGGAGGAACGGAATCACAGGACTGGGCGGAGATGCTCCTGCGTATGTACACGCGATGGGCTGAGAAAAAAGGCTTTAAAGTCGAAACCCTCGACTACCTGCCAGGTGATGAAGCTGGGGTGAAGAGTGTTACTTTGCTGATTAAAGGACACAACGCTTACGGCTACCTGAAAACAGAGAAGGGTGTCCATCGACTGGTGCGAATCTCGCCATTTGATTCCTCTGGACGCCGTCATACCTCTTTCGTTTCTTGCAACGTGCTGCCTGAAATTGAGGATGATCTGGACGTGGATATTCGCTCGGAAGATCTCAAGATCGATACGTACCGTTCCAGCGGTGCAGGTGGACAGCACATCAATACAACGGACTCTGCCGTTCGGATTACTCACTTGCCAAGTGGCATCGTGGTAACTTGCCAAACAGAGCGCTCCCAGATTAAAAACCGCGAGCGCGCCATGAAAATGCTCGCTGCGAAGTTGTTCGAGCGCAAACGCGAAGAGCAGGAGAAAACCATTCAAGCAATTCAAGGCGAGCAAAAAGACATTGCTTGGGGCAGCCAGATTCGCTCGTACGTGTTCCATCCATACAGCATGGTTAAGGATCATCGGACGAATGTGGAATCAGGGAACGTTCAGGCTGTAATGGACGGAGAGATCGACCAGTTCATTGATGCGTATTTGCGTTCTCGCTTGAATACAGGAGAATAAGAAATGATAAGAGGCTTCCTTGCTGGTTACAAGGGAAGCCTCAGTTTTTTATAGGGAAGTGATGTTGAAATTGGAAGGGTGTTGTTGAATGAGACTTAAATGATGCTCTGTATGACCGACCATCACATAGAGGAGGCTTCGAGCTGTCACCGCTTTATTGACCACATGGCCTTCCCGTAACCAGTCCTTCTCTCTAATTGTTGTCAAAAGCGTACGTGTCGCTTGTCTGACAGCTTCGAAATCTACAAGTAGCTCAGTAATCGTATGCTCCCCGAAGCAACCGTTGTCTACATAAATATCCTGATCGTAACCAAGCAGTTTCGTTGAATCTCCACGTGCAACGCTAAGCATCCAATAGCTCATAACACGCTCCGAATCGTTGATATGACCAAAGAGTTCCTTAAAGTTCCACTTTCCTGGCACATGGTGAAGCTCATCTTGTTCTTCGCTAAGATTGCCGAAAAAGATGTTTAAACGGTTCCTTTGTTGTTCAAGAAATTCAAGGATATTGCCATCAGGTACAAGGTTGATATACTTTGAGAAATACGGATCATATTCGTTTGGTTCTGGTCGCTTAAGCATATGATTCTTCTCCCTTTTTAAAAATCGTAAGCAGCTCTATATGGTTCCGGAATAATATTTGGCTCATGACCAAGCGAAATAGCTGCATGAGTGGCCCAATACGGATCACGGAGCAAGGCCCGTCCAATCGCTACAAAGTCTGTTTCATTGTCAATAAGCGATTCAGCCTGTGCCGGATCATCAATCATACCTACGGCAATGACGGGTAAGCCTACCGCCTCGCGAATTTTACGGGCAAACGGCACTTGATATCCAGGGTAATTGCCTGGTTTTCTCTCTCCAGGAAGTCCTTCTCCGCCTGTACTCACATGAAACGCATCCACTCCAGCAGCTTTGTAGGTTTTGCACAATTCGATAGCGTGATCAATATCGTAGCCACCATCGGCATATTCTACAGCTGAAATACGGAAGATGAGAGGCATATCTGCAGGCATTTCTCCTTTTACAGCTTGAATGACTTCCATACCAAAGCGGGCAAGCTCTTGACCATATTGATCATCCCGTTTATTGGTCAAAGGTGATTGGAATTGATGGATCAAATAACCGTGAGCTCCATGAAGTTCGATCGTATCTACTCCGGCTTGTACGGCACGACGGGCTGCATCAGCAAATTTTTGGATGACGTCTTGGATCTCATCGGTCGTAAGTGCACGCGGCATTTTGTAAGGTGATCCTGGGAATTTTATAGCAGAAGGAGCAACAGGTATTGCCACATCTTCTGATTTTCGTCCCGCATGAGCAATCTGAATGCCAATTTTACCATTATGAGCATGTACACCATCGATAATTTTGGCGAATGCAGGAATATGCTCATCCGACCACAAACCAAGGTCAAAATCGGTAATTCGGCCGTCGGGATCGACATCAGTCATTTCCATAATAATGAGGCCAGTCCCCCCAATAGCGCGACTGAGATAATGCACATAGTGCCAATCATTCGGCTTTCCATCTTTGGCTTTAACTGAATACTGGCACATCGGTGGCATAACGATGCGGTTTTTTAGGTGCAAACCTTTCAGATCATACGAAGAAAATAGTTTCGACGTCATAGAAGCAACCTCCCATAAAATTGAAAGACATCTCTTGCATTAGTATAAAATTCCATGTTACCATTAATCAAATTAATGATTTTAATATGATATATGAGGTATTACTCATGAGCATTGCGAGATTCGAAGTCTTTTCCAAAGTAATTGAACTAGGCAGCTTTACAAAAGCAGCAGAGAAGCTAAACATGACACAATCCGCGGTAAGTCACGCGGTCGCTGGATTGGAGTCGGAATTGGGTATTCCATTGTTAGTACGGGACCGTAAAAAAGGCTTTATGCTTACAGAAGTTGGTCAGAAAACGCTGAGTCATATGCGGGAAATCTTAAACCACATTGAAAAAATCAAGCAAGAAGCTGCCTTTGCCTCAAATCTTGAAGCTGGTACGATACGAATTGGTAGCTTCGCATGCGCAACGGCTTGTATACAGCCCAAAATAATTTCTAAGTATCAAAAAAAATACCCAAACATTGAGTTTATTTTCTTTGAAGGGACATACGAGGAAATCATTGAGTGGTTTGAGACGGGTGTGATTGATATTGCAGTCGTTGTACAACAGAACATGAATGCGAATCTGAACTATTTGCCATTAATGAAGGATAAAATGGTTGTTGCTTATCCCGAAGGACATCGATTCGAAAAAGCAAAAACAATTGGTGTGCAAGATTTGCAAGACGAGCCTTTTATTATGCCAAAAGGAGTTTATCGAACTCAAGTTGATGAGATTTTTTCTCAGGCTAAGATAAAACCGTCGGTCCGCTTCGAAGTTCAAGATTGCGCTACCATTTCAAGCATGGTACAAGAAGGACTTGGTATTACGATCGGGCCTGAACTGTTTCTCAAAGACCAACCAAATATAAAATTAGGAAACCTTACACAATCACATTGGCGTAATGTGGCATTAGCTTTTCCAGCAATTCAATATGTTTCTCCGGCAGTTCAAGCGTTCTTTACAGTGGCTCAGGAGCTGTTTAGTCATGAAAACTCTTGATTTCCAACCATATTTCTGATAGACTTAAAAATCGTTAGGCCATATGTAGTTCCCATGCGGGTGTGGCGGAATTGGCAGACGCACCAGACTTAGGATCTGGCGGGCGACCGTGGGGGTTCAAGTCCCTCCACCCGCACCATACAACCTCTTGCCGGGGTGGCGGAATAGGCAGACGCAACAGACTTAAAATCTGTCGGGAGTTTCTCCCGTACCGGTTCAAGTCCGGTCCTCGGCACCATACTTGGTAAATTAAACCTTCTTTGTCCAAAAGACAGAGGAGGTTTTTTTGCGTAGCGAGTGAGGTATATCACATCGGGTTTGTCACGATTTTGTTACAATATACACCAGATATCGACATAATTAGATGTTGACGACAAGAAATTTGTTGCAAATTGGTGAGGTCCTTTATGAAAGCAATTCCGCAATTTAGGGTCCGTAAAACATATGAAGAAGTCGCAGAGTATCTGAAAGAACAAATTGTGTCCGGTGTCTATCAGCCTGGTGATCGGTTGCCTTCGTTTCGTGAACTGGGAGAGATGCTTGGAGTTGGACAATCTACAGTGCGTGAAGCAGTCGGCTCTCTTAAGACGATTGGCTTGGTGGTCATTCGACAGGGGGAAGGAACGTTTGTTTCACGTTACGAGCCTGAGAAATTACTTGCTGCCTTCGAGATGGCACAAACGGTTACCAAACAGGATATTATCGACCTGTTGGAGGTCCGTATGATTATAGAGACGGGGATTGTTCGTTTGGCCGCAGAGCGCCGCACGGATGCCGATTTAAAGAAAATAGAGGAAGTTCTTCGGGAGATGGAGGATGCCTTAGAACAGGAGCACCTGGGAGATCAGGCAGACTGGAAATTTCACTACTCACTGTCTCGAGCCGCTCATAATGCGATGCTTGAGTCTGTTATGCAATCGATCTCCGAGACGATGAGTAATATTCTTAAGGCAAGTCACGAGCGTATGTATCAGTCAGAGGATAGTTTACACCGCTTGCATGTTGAGCATAAAGAGATCTATTTAGCGGTCAAGAACAGTAATCCCAAGCGGGCTGAAGAAACAATGCTTCATCATCTGCTCGGGGTTAAGAAACAGCTGGTCAAGTAAAAATCTTTTGTTCATACATCTGATGACCTGATGTTCTCCCTCTTCCTTGTTGCCTGCAACCCAATACCCAAAGATGGAAGTGGAGGTTACCATATGAAAGTCTCACTGTTTATTACCTGTCTCTCAGACGCTATCTATCCTCAAGTAGGAGAAGCGATGACTAGAATTCTTGGTCGACTGGGGGTTCATTTACATTTTCCCGAGAAGCAAACCTGCTGTGGTCAGCCGGCTTTTAATAGTGGATATTGGGATGTTGCTCAAGAGGGAGCGAAGCAGCTGATTGAAGCGTTTGAGGATAGCGATTTTGTTGTCTCCCCGTCCGGATCTTGCGTAGGGATGATTCATCACCATTATCCGATGTTGTTCAAGGACGATCCGATTATGCTGCAAAAAGCAAAAGAACTCCAAGAAAAAACATACGAGTTCACTCAATTCCTTGTTCATGTATTAGGTGTAACGGATATCGGAGCTTCGTTTCCCTATCGTGTGACCTATCATCCTTCCTGCCATGGAACACGTCTGCTAGGCTTGAAAGATGAACCATACGAATTGCTGAAGAATGTAAGAGGCTTGGAATTTGTTCCACTTCCGTCTGCCGAGGATTGCTGTGGTTTCGGCGGCACTTTTGCGGTTAAACTTCCGGATATCTCCGGGGCGATGGTTACAGAGAAAGCGCAACACGTATTGGAGACAGAAGCAGAGGTGCTCGTCGGGCTTGATATGGGTTGCCTCATGAACATTGGTGGCCGTTTGAAACATGAAGGCAAGCAAGTTCGTGTCATGCATCTGATCGAGTTGTTACATGAAGGAGTGAAACCAGACGTATGAGTGAATCCCAACCGATCATTCCTCTTGAAGAGCGTGCCAAAGTTGCGTTAAATGATGAATTCTTGCGCAACGCCATTCGATTTACTACGGAGAAGCTGAGAAACGGCAGAAAAACAGCGGCAGAAGAACTTGGAAACTGGCAAGAATGGCGAACTCAGGGCAGAGCTATCCGTCTCCACACGATTGCGCATTTGGACTACTATCTTTCTTTATTCGTGACAAACCTGCGTGCAGCTGGAGGACATGTACATTTTGCGTCAACAGCTGAAGAAGCGGTAGAGATTACGATGAAAATTGCCGCTGCCAAAGAAGCCAAGTCGGTCGTGAAATCCAAATCTATGGTTTCTGAAGAGGTTCACATCAACAAGTTCCTCGAAAAAAGCAAAATTGAAGTCGTTGAAACAGACCTCGGGGAATACATCATTCAATTAGCCAATGAAACTCCTTCACATATTATCATTCCAGCGATTCATAAGAACAAAGAGCAAGTTGCCGATCTGTTCTCAGCGGAAGCGGGAAGAAGGCTGCCTGCTGATACGCAGATTCTGGCTGGTTTTGCCCGTACCAAATTACGCGAGAAGTTCCTGAAAGCGGATATCGGAATGACCGGATGTAACTTTGCCATTGCGGAATCCGGCTCCATGGTGCTCTTCTCCAATGAAGGGAATGGCCGAATGGTCAGTACCGTCCCGAAAACACAAATCACCTTCATGGGGATGGAACGGATTATCCCTTCATGGGAAGACTTGGAAACGATGGCTACCTTATTGCCTCGTTCGGCTACAGGCCAAAAGCTAACCGCTTATATGTCAGCCATTAACGGACCTCGTCGTCAGGATGATTCCGATGGTCCGGAAGATTTGCACGTCATCATTCTAGATAATGGTCGCTCCCGACAATTGGGTGATCCCGAATTCCAGGAGGTTCTGAATTGCATTCGATGTGGTGCTTGCCTCAACGCTTGTCCGGTTTATCGTCATGTAGGGGGGCACACATATGGATGGGTGTATAGCGGACCGATTGGCGCGGTGTTAACCCCTCGTCTAAACGACGACGCAGAAAAGTGGGGCGAGGTAGCCAATGCTTCCAGCCTCTGTGGCGCTTGTTGGGAGGCGTGTCCGGTAAAGATTCCTTTGCATGATATGCTGGTCAGCATTCGTCGCCGGAATGTGGAAGCCAATGTGACCAAGAACTCCGAGAAACTTGGAATGAAGGCCTTCAAGCTGATCACATCGAATCATAAGCTGTTTGGACGTGTTTTGAAATTAGGGCGTATTGGTCAGCTTCCGTTGGTGAAAGACGGCGTGATTAAGTCCCAGATCGGACCATTAAAGGGATGGAATCGCTACCGTTATGCACCTGCTCTGGCACAGAAATCATTTAGGGAGTCATGGAAGGCATTAGATCGCGATCTGCAACTTGAAATGCGTGAAATGTCACCTGAAATGAAAAAGCGCATGCAAGACATTGTAGCAAAACGGAGGAACCAATCATGAACACAAAGGGTAAAGAGATCATTGCAGAGTTGGATCAAGCCGCGAAAGAAAAAGAAGAGGCATTCTTGAACCGTATCGCCAACCGCTTAAATAGACCGAGAATCACCGAAAAACCAGAACAACCAGTGCGTGGAGTTCCGGAGTATTGGAAATCCTATAGGTTGTCATCAGATGAACGAATTGAGCTGTTCATGAAAAATTGGCAGGGTTTGGGCGGAGAGGCCAAACGCTTTGCTACCAAGGAAGAACTGGCTGTTCACATTGCGAAGGTGGCCGACTCGATGACCGCTCGCAGCATAATTCGAGAGAATAATCCGCTTCTCGAAGAATTAAGACTCGATGATCGGCTCTCAAAGGTTGATATGACCGTTTGGAAAAATGAGAGCTCAGTCGATTTGCTGGAAAAAGCAGCGGTAGCCGATATAGGCGTCGGGGTTGTTGATTTTGCCATTGCGCATACAGGCACGGTCGTCGTCACGTCTGGTCTAAACAAAGGTCGTTCGATCAGCTTGCTGCCAACTGCGTTCATGGCGATTATTCGCGCAGAAGATATTCGTACACGCATGGGCGAAGTGATGAGCGAAATCCATAAGTGGAACGGGAATTGTATGCCAGCAGGTATCCACTTCATTACGGGGCCGAGCCGCTCTGCCGACATTGAGAATGATTTAACGATCGGTGTACATGGACCTGGTATTGTCTTTGCCTATATTTTAGGATAGGTTTGTTCACAGGATATTCACATTTTCACCATCGAAGGTTCTTTACGGAACATGTTATACTTTTCCAGAGATCACCTCGATTGCAATTTCAAGGGTTGAACCAGAAAGGGGATAGACATGCTTTACGTAGCATTCTTGCCGATTATTGACCAAGAGTTAAACGCCAAGGAAAGACCAGCACACCTAGACTACATCAATCGCCTGTACTTGGATGGGAAAGTGGTCATGGCTGGTCCATTCACTGATAAACGCGGAGGATTGGTTATTTATAAGACAGACACCATGGAAGAAGCAGAATTGTTAGCAAAAGCCGATCCAGCCGTTACATCAGGAGCCCGAACCTTGGAATTACGAGAGTGGAATCCGCTAGAATTACCACTTGGCTGATGATTGCCTCAGTTTAATTTGTGGAAATCTAGTAGAGCAGGGAAGAAAAGCGTCCTCAACTTCATTTATGGAGAGAGGGGTTTACATAAGCTTTTCTCACGATGATTACAGGAGGGAAATTTGATGAAACGTTTTGCCCCACTTATGTTGGCTGGAGCGGTTGCTCTTGTGTTGACTGCTTGTGGCGGTGGTGGAAACCAAGCCCAACAACCAGCTCAACAACCTGCAGCGCAACAACCAGCAGCGCAACAACCTGCGTCTACTCCATCTCAAGGTGCAGATACTGTTGATACGGCTAAAGCTGAAGGTGTTTTTAAACAAACCTGCGCAGGCTGCCACGGTGTAGACATGCAAGGTCAAATCGGTCCGAAACTTGCTGATATTGGCTCTCGTCTAAGCAAGGACCAAATCCTTGATGTTTTGAAAAACGGTAAAGGCGGCGGCGGCATGCCTGCAGGCTTGGTTCAAGGCGCAGATGCTGAAAATCTTGCCGCATGGTTAGCTACCAAAAAATAGTTCACATCGGAATAGGCTGAAATGAACAACCACTTTCACAAAGGAAGGTGGTTGTTTTTTGTTTGAATTTTTATTATTATTCATGTATAAAAATACAGAAAGAGGAGAGGAACATGCTACGAGCCGGAATTGTCGGAGCAACAGGATATAGTGGGGTCGAATTGATTCGTCTGTTGAACAATCATCCTGAAGTGAATGTTCATCATTTATACTCCAGTTCTTCTGAAGGGGAGCTTGCGCAGTTTTTTCCTCATTTGAAGAACGTAGTCTTACCGAGCTTGGAAGCCATCGACGCAAAGCAGTTGGCTAATGATAACGATGTGGTCTTCTTAGCGGCTCCTGCTGGCGTAAGTTCGCAATTAACGCCAGAATTGCTGAAGCATTCTGTGAAGGTGATCGATTTATCAGGCGATTTTAGGCTTCGTTCACGTGAAGAATACAAGAAGTGGTATAAAAAGGAGACGGCAACCGACGATCTGCTTGCACAGGCCGTTTACGGTTTACATGAGTGGAATCAAGAGGCGATTGCGTCCGCCAAGCTGATTGCCAATCCAGGTTGTTATCCAACGGCTACGCTGCTCGGCCTTTTGCCGTTGGTAAGGTCGGGGTGGATTGACGTCGACAGCCTGATTATTGACGCAAAATCAGGCATCTCGGGAGCGGGCAGAGGGGTCTCGCTTGGCGTTCATTTTAGCGAGGTCAATGAAAATTTATCCGCGTACAAAATCGGATCGCATCAGCATACACCTGAGATCGAACAGGAAATCGTCAATCAGTCGGGTGCAAACGTAACGATTTCTTTTACCCCGCACCTGATTCCGATGACCAGAGGAATTCTGGTAACGGCGTATGCCAAACTAACAACGGATGTCGCAAGTCAAGAGCTGCAGGCATTGTACGAAGAGATATACGCTGACAAACCGTTTGTGCGAATGAGAGAATTCGGCAGCTATCCACGAACCAAGGAAGTGTATGGATCGAATTATTGCGACATAGCCCTTCATCTGGATGAACGGACTGGAAGAGTTGTCGTGGTGAGCGTCATTGATAACGTGGTAAAAGGGGCCGCCGGTCAGGCCATCCAAAATATGAATACGATGATGGGACTTCAAGAGACGGCAGGACTGCTGCTGACACCTGTTTTTCCATAGAGGGGAGGGTAAAATGGCGTCGCTGATTGTGATTAAATGTGGCGGAAGTACAATGGAGCAGCTTCCAGCTTCTTTTTTTGAGACACTTGTTGGCTTGCAGCAAGAAGGCAAACAAATCGTGATCGTACACGGCGGGGGGCCAGCCATCAATGCCATGCTGGAGAAGTTAAACATCCCGGCTCGATTCATCGACGGATTGCGGTACACCTGTGAACAAACGATTGATGTGGTCGAAATGGTGCTAAGCGGTTCTATTAACAAGAAGCTTGTACGTCGTCTGTCTCAAGCACAAGGCAAGGCGTGTGGAATCAGCGGGGTTGACGGCCATTTGATTGTGGCGAAACAGACGGAACGCCCTCTTGGGTTGGTCGGGGAGATTATTCACATTGACTCCTCCCTGCTCGAGAGTCATCTTGATCAAGGATATATACCGGTTGTTGCACCACTTGGGGTATCCGCTGATGGTCGGCAGGTGTATAACATCAATGCGGATGTAGCGGCTGGTGCCATAGCGGCCTCGCTTCATGCTGATAATCTCTTATTGATCACGGATGTACCGGGGATTATGGTGCCAAACGAAGCGGGGAATAAGGAAGTACGACACTCGGTTGGAACAGATGAGATTGGGGAGTGGATCGAAAGCGGAGTCGTATATGGCGGGATGATTCCTAAAGTACAGTCGGCATTGGACGCGTTGGCGCAAGGAGTTCCCCAGGTGATGATTTGTCAGGGGACTGTGGAGGACTTGATTGGTGCGTTTGGTGATGGAGAGACAGGGACGACGATTCATCAAGGAAGCTAGCGTGTATCTATAGAAGGCGAGGGATGA
This sequence comes from Brevibacillus ginsengisoli, assembly GCF_050113715.1. Classification (NCBI taxonomy): domain Bacteria; kingdom Bacillati; phylum Bacillota; class Bacilli; order Caryophanales; family Paenibacillaceae; genus Brevibacillus; species Brevibacillus ginsengisoli. The sequence continues at coordinate 52,333 of NZ_JBNJQR010000004.1, read as the reverse complement.
GAGATGCAATCAACTGCAAATGTATGCAATCTGATGAATAACTATGCCAGATGGCCATTGGCATTGGTAAAAGGTGAAGGAAATACGGTATGGGATCAATCGGGGATGGCCTATCTGGATTTCACTTCTGGCATTGCGGTTACTTCGTTAGGACATGTGCCGAAGCAGGTAGCCGAGCGTTTGCATCAGCAAATAGATACGCTTTGGCATAGCTCCAACTTGTTTCAACATCCGTTGCAAGAACAGTTGGCAAGTAAATTGGCGGAAGTATCCGGGCTTGATCGGGTGTTCTTTTGCAATAGCGGGGCAGAGGCGAATGAAGGAGCCATTAAGCTGGCCAGACGTTACGCTCAGAAGGTGAAGGGAGAGGATCGCTATGAGGTGATCACCTTTCAGCAATCCTTTCACGGACGGACATTGGCAACCTTGACCGCAACCGGACAAGACAAGGTGAAGGATGGTTTCGCGCCGCTTCCGGTAGGCTTCGTTACAGTTCCCTATAATGATTTGGACGCTGTCAAACAGGTGATTACCGATAAAACCTGCGCCATTCTTTTAGAGCTTATCCAAGGGGAAGGTGGCGTTCTTCCCGCTGATTCCGAGTGGGTAAAAGAACTGCGTCAACTCTGTGATCAACAGGGACTATTGCTCATGATCGATGAGGTTCAAACCGGAATTGGTCGAACAGGTTCATGGTTTGCTTTTCAGCAGTATGACATCAAACCGGATGTAGTCTCGGTTGCCAAGGGTTTAGGCAGCGGGTTTCCGGTAGGAGCTGTGCTTGCGACTGAACAGGTAGCGGAGGCTTTCGCACCAGGTACACATGGAACAACCTTTGGAGGCAATCCTCTGGCAATGGCGGCCGGATTGGCAACACTAGAGACGATTCAGCAGGAGAACCTGTTGGAGAAAGTAAATCAACTGCATATTGATTTGAAGCAGAAGTTGGAGCAATTGGCTACCGATTATCCGCAGATCATAGCAGTACGGGGCAAAGGCCTGCTGCTTGGAGTGGAGATGTCGGAGCCTGTAGCCGATATTCTAAGCCACATGCGAGAGCACGGAGTCATTGTGCTGCAAGCGGGGCCCCAAGTGATTCGCCTTCTCCCGTCTTTTATCACGACAGAAACAGAGATGGATCAGATGATTCAAGCGCTAGAAAATGCTCTGAATCAAACTGTTAAATAACCGCAAACAAGCAACGGTTGTTTTGTCGAAAGAACGATAAAATAGCCGTTGCATTTTTATAAACACGAACGTATAATAATACAAAACAACGCATATGTATACGGTGATAAGAAGAACAGAGGATAGGGAACATGGAGAGAGGAGAGGAACAATGTTGAATAAGTATACCAAGTCCCACGGAACAGGATATTTGACGCTGGCGAGTGGCGAGGTATTTAGCGGTCGATTATACGGTGCTCCCCTGAACGGAATAGGAGAGGTCGTTTTTCATACAGGTATGACAGGGTATCAAGAGGTTATGACAGATCCTTCTTTTGCGGGACAAATTGTTACGTTTACGTACCCGTTAATTGGCAATTACGGAGTCAATGACGCCGATTTTGAAGCGTTGGCGCCAGCGTTATCCGGAATGGTCGTGAGTGAGCTTTGCGAGATACCGAGTCACTATCGCTCGCAATTCTCCCTTGCGGAAATTGCCGAAACATTCCAATTTCCGATACTGGCAGGCATCGATACGAGAGCGGTTACCAAACTGGTGCGAGCCACTGGCAACGTGTTTGGAGTCATCGCGGATAAGCCGCTATCCACCTTGGAAGTGGCGGCGTATTTTGAGAAGCATGCGAACAGAGCATTGGTTCCGGAGGTTTCTAGTTCCGAGATCGTTCAATATCCTGGAGAGCGTGAGCATGTCGTCATCGTGGATCTGGGGATGAAGCGGTCGATCCTCAACTCCCTGCGTGAATTAGGCTGTCGCGTGACGGTAGTGCCTTTTCATACGACTTTGGCGGAAATTCGTGCGCTTCATCCGGACGGTATCGTTTTCTCGAACGGACCTGGAGATCCAACCGAGCTTCTCTCTTATTGTGCGGAATGGCGCAAGGTTGCGGAATCCTACCCAACATTGGGGATTTGCCTCGGGCATCAGCTCTTGGCATTAATGTTTGGCGCACAAACGGAACGCCTGCCTTTTGGTCATCGGGGCAGCAATCATCCGGTGAAGGATTTGACGACAGGCAAGGTTTATATGACCTCGCAAAATCACGGATACGTTGTGAAAGAAGAAACGGTGGATAAGCGTCAGCTCATGGTGACATATCGCAACGTAAACGATAAATCGGTAGAAGGCTTACAGCACCTATACCTCCCGATCATGAGCGTACAGTTTCATCCGGAAGCTCATCCGGGACCAGATGATACCTCCCATGTTTTCAAGCAATTTATTCAGTCGATGAACGCGATAGGGGCGAAGCACTATGCCTAAGCAGCAACTCATTAAGAAAGTGCTGGTTATCGGCTCCGGACCCATTGTCATTGGGCAAGCGGCCGAATTTGACTACGCCGGAGCGCAAGCATGTCTCTCCTTAAAAGAAGAAGGAGTGCAAGTTGTTCTCGTCAACAATAATCCTGCCACCATCATGACGGATGAACAAATGGCAGACAAAGTCTATATGGAACCACTTACCGTGGAATCGGTGACCCGAATCATCGCCAAAGAAAGACCAGACGGCATCCTCCCAACACTGGGCGGCCAGACAGGTTTGAATCTGGCTGTTGCCTTGGCGGAAGCCGGTGTGCTTACACAATATGAGGTGGAATTGTTAGGGACACCATTAGAAGCGATCAAAAATGGGGAAGACCGTGAATTGTTCAAAAGCTTAATGAAACAGATCGGGGAACCTGTGCCAGAAAGTGAAACGGTTAAGTCAGTCGAAGCCGCTTTGCAATTTGCGCAATCGATTGGGTATCCGGTGATTGTTCGTCCCGCTTATACGCTGGGAGGCGCAGGCGGAGGGATTGCCCAGGATGAAGCAACTCTTAAGGAAGTGGCCCTGCGTGGTCTGAATGCCAGCCCCATCCATCAGGTCTTGATCGAACGCAGTGTAAAGGGCTGGAAAGAGATTGAATACGAAGTAATGCGTGATCAAGACGATACCTGCATCATCGTATGCAACATGGAGAATTTCGATCCGGTAGGGATTCACACAGGGGATAGTATCGTAGTTGCTCCATCCCAGACGCTGACGGATCGTCAATATCAGATGCTAAGAAGCGTTTCAACCAAAGTTATTCGCGCTCTAGGTGTGGTTGGGGGATGCAACATTCAGTTCGCGCTTGATCCGCTCTCTGATCAATATTACCTGATCGAAGTAAACCCGCGGGTGAGCCGTTCCAGTGCGCTTGCATCCAAGGCAACCGGCTATCCAATCGCACGCATCGCCGCCAAATTGGCGCTAGGCTACCATCTCGATGAAGTGCTCAACCCGATTACAGGCTATACCTACGCCAGCTTCGAGCCTGCCATCGATTATGTGGTGGTCAAAATACCGCGTTGGCCTTTTGATAAATTCCCGCTGGCGGATCGTTTGCTCGGGACTCAAATGAAGGCGACCGGAGAAGTGATGTCGATTGCTCGTACGTTGGAAGCTGGTCTGTTAAAAGCGGTTCGCTCGTTGGAGTTGGGCTACACCCACCTGAATCGAGCGGATGTCAAAGCGATGTCCGATGAAGAGCTGCAGCAAGCATTAATGAGCGCTACTGATATTCGGCTGTTTGTTGTAGCAGAATCTTTGCGACGGGGTATGACGGAGCTCGCCTTGCATGAAGCAACCGGAATCGATCCGTTCTTCCTTCGCAGTATCGCCGTCATTATTGTCATCGAACAGCAGTTGATTCGTGCGGGTATCGAACAATTGAGCCAGGAGCTTTTACAGGAGGCCAAACATCGCGGCTTCGCCGACAAAACGATCGCGGAGTTAGTCGGAGTAAAGCCAGAAGTCATTTTCCAAAAGCGATTGGAACTAGGGATTACCCCTCGCTATAAAATCGTCGATACGTGCGCGGCGGAGTTCGATGCTCAAACACCTTATTATTACTCCAGCTGGAACGGAATCGATGAAGTGGAAGAAAAAACAGGCAAAAAAATTCTCGTCCTCGGTTCAGGTCCCATTCGGATTGGTCAAGGCGTGGAATTCGATTATTGCTCGGTGCATGCGGCGAAAGCCTTACAAACCAAAGGCATCGTCTCCATTGTGGTCAATAACAATCCAGAAACCGTAAGCACAGATTATGAAACGGCGGATCACCTCTACTTCGAGCCACTTACCGTAGAAGATGTGCTCAACGTGATCGATCGGGAGCAAGCAGAAGGAGTAATGGTCCAGTTCGGTGGTCAAACAGCCATCAATCTGGCAGCGCCATTGGCAGAGGCAGGAGTCACTATACTGGGTACGTCTCTTTCCGAGATTGATCGCGTAGAGGATCGGGAGTTGTTTTATCAGATGCTCCGGGACTTGGAGATTCCTCATATCCCTGGAGAAGGTGTAGCTACCGTACAAGAAGCGCTTCATGCAGCGGACCAAATCGGGTATCCCGTATTGCTGCGTCCTTCCTACGTGATCGGTGGTCAAGGAATGACAGTGGTGTATGATTTCAACGAGTTAACTCAAGCGGTTAACGGATGGTTGAATCAGAAGCAGGAGATCAACTTCTTCCCTTTGCTGGTGGATAAATATATTCCTGGTATGGAAGTGGAAGTTGACGCCATCTGTGACAGGGAGAATGTGCTGATTCCGGGGATTTTCCAACATGTTGAAAAAGCGGGGATTCACTCGGGTGACAGCATCGCCTTGTTCCCAGCACCAGGGCTTACGAGTCAACAGAAACAGACGCTAACCCTCTACACAGAGAAAATTGCGCAGCGTATTCAGGCTTGCGGATTAATGAATATCCAGTTTGTCGTGGATGGGGAGACGATTTACGTTCTGGAAGTAAACCCTCGCGCTTCTCGGACAGTACCGATTACAAGCAAAGTCACAGGAGTTCCGATGGTGGAGTTAGCCGTACGCGCCCAATTAGGCGAGAAATTGCACGAAATGGGACATGGAACAGGGTTGTTGCCAGATATCCCATTCGCGGTCGTCAAAGCTCCCGTTTTTTCAACAGTTAAACTAAATGGAGTGGATCCCGTACTTGGGCCGGAAATGAAGTCTACAGGTGAAATCCTGGGATTAGGCCGCACGATTGAGGAGGCGGCTGCCAAAGCGTTCCGCTATAAGGATTCCAGCTATCCCGTTCTGCAAGCGGGAGATATCGTATTCCTCTCGTTGGCTGATCAAGATAAACTTCAAATCCACGACGTGTTGGCGGGATTGGCACAATCAGGGATCGTGTTCGCCGCAACGGAAGGAACAGCAGCAATGTTGCAAAAGCAGGGAATCAAGCCCCTGTTCACCGTTCAGAACGAAGCGGAATTTGCCGCCAGTCTATCAGGGCATCCAATCTCGCTGGCTTTGATTACGGCAACCAAAGGAAACCGTCAAGAACGCAAAGGATTCCAACTGCGCAGCACTGCCATCCAAAAAGGCGTGCCGCTGATGACAGCAGTGGAGACGTTTGAGCTGTATTTACAAGCTTTTTCAACGAAGGGGAGTGAAGGGCATGAAGCCTGCGAAGACATTGGAACTTTATCCAAACGCACCGCTGTTAAACTGTAAAGGAAAAGATGTACTGCGTATCGACGAATTTACGCCACAAGAGCTGAATCAGTTATTGGCGTCGGCTATTGAGTTAAAAGCAAGCCAACAAACCGGCCAGATTGATCAGCCGTTGAAAGGGAAGACGTTGGGGATGATCTTTGACAAGTCTTCTACCCGTACTCGGGTTTCGTTTGAAGTAGGCATGTACCAGCTCGGCGGAATGAGCATGTTCCTAAGCGGCAAAGACCTCCAGCTAGGACGCGGGGAACCGATCAGCGACACCGCGAAAGTACTATCCCGCTATGTTGACGCCATCATGATTCGGACGTTCTCGCATGAGGGTGTGGAGGAACTGGCGCACCACGCTTCGATACCGATCATTAACGGGTTAACGGATATGTTCCATCCTTGCCAAGCGTTGGCGGATATGATGACGATTTTAGAGCATAAAGGCAAGCTAAAAGGCATGAAGCTGGCTTACATCGGCGACGGTAACAATGTAGCCAACTCGCTTGTCCTGATCGCCGCATTATTGGGGATGGATGTGAGCGTAGCGACACCAGAAGGATATGAGATGCAAGAAGAGATTGTTCGGACGGCCTACCAATATGCGATGGTCAGTGGTTCGAAACTCGTCTTTACCCATAATCCCGAAGAAGCCGTACATCAAGCGGATGTGCTGTACACCGATGTGTGGACTTCGATGGGATTTGAAGAGGAGAACCAAGTCCGATTGCAAGCATTCGCGAACTATCAGATTAACGAAAAGCTCACGCAATTAGCCAAACCAGATTACATCTTCTTGCACTGCCTGCCCGCACACAGGGGTGAAGAGGTAACCGCTGGAATTATTGACGGCAAGCATTCCGTCGTGTTTGATCAAGCGGAGAATCGCTTGCATGCTCAGAAAGCTATCTTAGCGGCAGTTTTATAGTCGGGAACCCCTTCTTTTTCCGAAAGAAGGGGTTTTCTTCATTTTCAAATGAGAGGGTAACCCAGTATAATAAATAAGCAGGAAAAATTTTGAATTGATCAACAATTTTTTGAGCGAATGACAAGGGAGAGGATCGAATGCAAGCAGTTATTGTAACGGGAACTTCAAGCGGTTTGGGAAAAGCGTTTTTTGAATCCTTCGCCAGTGATTCGGTTTATCTGATTGCGATTGCCAGAAGGTTTCTGCCAGAACAACTGGAGGCGGCGCAAAAGCATCCCAATCGAATTTTCTTGGTGGAGAGGGATTTGCGCAACATCGATCAACTGCCTACCGCGGATGAACTATCCAAGCTTCTGGCAGACCCTGCGATTGAGGAACTTCTTTTTATCAATAATGCGGCGGTGGTGGAACCGATCGGTAGCATTGGTCAACTGGATGCTGAGCAAATGATAGATCATATCAAGGTGAATTTTTTGGCGGCGCAGCTTATCACTAATACCCTTTTTTCCTTGCCAGAAATCTCCCGTATGCGAGTTCAGGTCCTGAATATCTCTTCAGGGGCGGCCACTAAACCCAAAGCGGGATGGGCGATGTACTGTGCGGCTAAAGCGGGCAATGAGATGTTCTTTAACGTGTTGGCTGCTCAATATGAGGGCAATCCCCAGGTGGAAGTAGCGAATGTGAATCCAGGAGTGATGGACACACAAATGCAAGCGAGCATTCGAAGCGCTAATGAAGAGCAGTTTCCGGAGCTTGCAAGATTTGTAGGGTTCAAAGAAGAAGGCAAATTAGTTCTGCCCGAAACAGTGGCAGCCAACATCCTAAAACAATATAGAAGAGGGGAATAAGAACGTTCCCATTTACATAGATTCACGCCGAAAGACGCACCTTATTGAGGATGTGTCTTTCTTTTTTCTTGATTTTTTAACAAGCTTCCTAGCATACTATAATTAGCGAGTGATTACTCACTTCTATAAATTGCGAGGTGGTTACGAGTGAACCGTACGCTATTTTATTTTCTCATGACAGGAATACTTGCAATCTTACTGACGGGATGCTCCTTACAAAAAAGTGATGATGCGGCGTATTCCGGAATGATTGAAGCCGATGAAGTGCCGATTGTTGCTGAAGTCTCAGGAAAGGTTACATCGCTCATGGCTGACGAAGGCTCAACGGTAACCAAGAATCAGGTCGTCGCCTCCCTAGACGATCAAAGCTATCAATTTTCCGTAAAAGAAGCCCAGGCCGCTCTTCAATATGCCAGTATCAAAGTGGACGAAGCCAAAGCGGGTAATCGCAATCAAATGATTGATAAGGCTTTAGCCAATGTACAATCAGCCAATGCGGCGATCACTACAGCCGATTCACGCAAACGTCAGTCCTTAGCCAATTTGACTCGTGCCCAAGATCAATTGACGCAAGGAGAAGCTGACCTGAATGGAGCCAAAAAGACGCTGGATTATCAACAGGAGCGCCTGCGTGAGATTGCCAGCCTGTATCAAAACGGTGCAGCCACAAAAAAAGATTACGACACTCAGCAAGAAGCCGTGAATCAAGCGCAAACGGCCGTGAAGCGTTTAACTTCTCAAGTCGAAGTGAATCGCGCGCAAGTGACGAGTGCCCAGAGTGATTTGGATGCTGCAGCGGGCGATATTGAGGCGAGACAGGCACAGATGAGAAGTGCCCAATCGGATCTGGATTTGATGCAAGCAGGAAGCACGGATTATGTCATCAAAGAATTAATTGCCAATCAACAACAGGCAGCCGCTAGATTGGATCAAGCGAGGCTCCAGTTGAACAAAGCGACGATTCGAATCCCGGTGAATGGCACAATCCTGCGGAAGAACGTCACAGAAGGGGAAGTAGTCAAACCAGGAACACCTCTGTTTACGATGATGAAAGAGGGCAAGTTGAAGCTGACCATGTACATCCCTGAAGCAGAGCTTGGCAGGGTGAAAGTGAATCAGACCGTTCATATTCAGGTGGACGCGTATCCCGATAAGACGTTTACAGGCAAAATCTCCGCCATATCACAAAAGGCAGAATTCACGCCTCGCAATATTCAGACCAAAGATGAACGTACCAAGATGGTATTCGCCGTAACCGTGCAGATTCAAGAGGGCCTCGATCAATTAAAGCCTGGGATGCCGGCTGACGTGTACCTAATGGATGGAGTGGGCAAGTGATGGACTACGCGATATCCTGTCATAACCTAACCAAAAAGTTTCAGGAACGTGTCGCGGTCAACAACGTAACGATTTCTATCCCTAAGGGTTCCATATACGGTTTCCTAGGGCCCAACGGTTCGGGTAAATCCACAACGATTCGCATGCTGTGCGGTTTGTTAATCCCGACATCGGGAACAGGAACGGTGCTTGGTTTTGACATTACCAAAGAAAGTGAAGAGATTAAGCAACGGATTGGCTATATGTCGCAAAAATTTAGCCTGTATGAAGACCTAACCGTAAATGAAAACCTGGAGTTTTATGCGGGAATCTATGGGATCACGGGACAGACGTTAAGGCAGCGCAAGCATGAGCTAATCGAGATGGCCGGATTAACCGGACGGGAGAAACAGCTGGCGGGGTCCTTATCAGGAGGATGGAAACAGCGATTGGCGCTCTCCTGTGCGTTGTTGCACCAACCTGAACTATTAATTCTGGATGAGCCAACTGCTGGTGTTGACCCCGTGTCGCGAAGGATCTTTTGGGAAGTGATTCACCGCTTGGCGAAGGAAGGAATTACGGTTCTGGTCAGTACGCACTATATGGACGAAGCAACCACGTGTGATTCCATCGGGTTCATTTTCTATGGAAATCTCTTGATAGAAGGCTCGCCCCAACAATTGATCGAACAAATGGGTGTCACGAATCTGGAAGATGTGTTTATCCGTTTAGTTGAGGAAGCGGAAGCAAAATCGGGAACCAGCGTACAAGGGGGGAATCCTTCATGAAGCGTTTTTCGATGGCGAGGTATATGGCAATCGTGAAAAAAGAAATTATTCAGATCAAACGCGATAAGCCGAGCCTGGGGATTGCCCTTGTGATGCCGATCATGATGCTGTTTTTGTTTGGCTATGCGGTGAATACGGACGTCGACCATATTAAGACAGCCGTATGGGATCAGAGTAACTCCCAGGCTAGTCGTCAAATTGTTCAAAAACTGGCGAATACCCAAATCTTTGAGCTAACCCAGTATGTTTCCAGCTATAAGGAGATCGAAAGCATGATTGACCAAGGACAGATTGGTGTTGGAGTGATCATTCCGCCCGACTATGCGAATAAGCTCGATCAGAGTGAACCGACCAGTATCCAATTGCTCATCGATGGCTCCGATCCCAACAACGCCCGCACGGCAGTGAATAATGCCCAAATCATCATTCAGAATGAGGCGTTTACGATCCAAGAATCATATCTGCATAAGCAAGGCTTTGACAAGCTGAGTTCTCCGATCAATGCAGAGACACGCGTCCTGTTTAATCCCAATATGAAAAGCATTGTGTTTAACGTACCTGCGCTGATTGGATTGATTATGCAGAACGTGACGGTGATCTTAACGGCATTCTCGCTAGTTCGAGAAAAAGAACGCGGGACGATGGAACAATTAATCGTCACCCCCATTCGGCCAGACGAACTTATTCTCGGCAAAATTACGCCATATGTATTTATCGGCTTATCCTCTTTTAGTGTTGTACTCTTGGTAGGGACTTACTGGTTTGGTGTGCCTGTCAAAGGAAGTATATTGTTGCTATTTGTCTTATCACTGCTTTTTTTAGTGACGACATTGACACTGGGGATTTTTATTTCAATGATCGCTCGAACACAGCTGCAAGCCATGCAGGTTGCCTTTGCCTTGATCCTGCCAAGTGTGTTGCTCTCCGGCTTCATGTTTCCGCGCGAAACGATGCCGCTTATCATTCAATGGCTGGGCGGAGTGATACCACTCACGTACTTCCTGGAGATTCTGCGGGGGATTTTTCTCAAAGGAGTGGATCTGGCTTCCCTGTGGAAGCAGACGCTTGGAATGGCCGCCATCTTTATGGTTATATGTACAGTCGTAATCCTGAAATTCAAGAAACAGATTGAATAGAAGTGGAAGGGAGATCTGTCATGTCCGATTCTTCATTTGAAGAGAGTTTACAGAGGTTTCTGGAAGAGTTGAAAGATGAAGACGAGATGACCGAGAAACAGCGGAATATACTGAGAGCATCAATCAAGCTCTTTGCTACTAAAGGGTTTCATGCAACTTCGACAAGTGAAATTGCCAAAGAGGCGAATGTGGCGGAGGGAACCATTTTTCGACATTACAAATCGAAAAAGGATATTCTGATTGCCAGTGTTGCTCCATTGATCATCAAGTTTGCGGCTCCGCTGGTCTTGAAGGACGTCAGAAGAATTTTTAGTTTGTCGGAGGATAAGCCGTTTGAAGAGCTTGTGCAAGATCTGATTCGCAATCGTATGGAGTTAGTCGAGTCCAACATCAACCATGCAAGGATCCTGCTTCAAGAGGTGTTCTTTCATGAGGAGATTCGTGAAGCGATGATGCGCGTGGTTCTCAAACAGGGGAAGGAGATCGTGACACAAGTCGTCGAGCGTAAAATTGAACGAGGAGAGATTCGGCCTTTTCCTCCAGATGTGATTTTTCGTGTCATCTTCTCTCAAATCATTGGGCTCATTATTCACCGTTACGCGATAGCACCCGATCTATTTGCAGAGCAGGGCAGAGAGCGGCAGATTGAAATGACAGTTGATATTCTAATGAACGGCTTACGCGCCAATTAAAGGTGCGTAGGTCTTTTTATTTTTTCCTGTTGTATTTTTATTAATGTGTTTGTATAATTACTCACATACACTGAATGAATGGGGAGACATGAAACGATGGCAAAAGAAAAAATCGTATTGGCGTATTCCGGTGGACTTGATACTTCTGTCGCAATCAAATGGCTGCAGGACACATATAACTATGACGTAATTGCGGTGGCGCTTGATGTTGGTGAGGGGAAAGACCTTGATTTTGTGCAAAAGAAAGCATTGAAGGTCGGTGCATTAAAATCCATCGTGGTTGACGCAAAAGAAACCTTTGCCCAAGAGTTTGTACTTCCTGCGCTTAAAGCGAATGCCATGTATGAAGGCAAATATCCATTGGTATCTGCGCTTTCCCGTTATCTCATCTCCCGAGTATTGGTTGAGATTGCGGAGAAAGAAGGAGCAGTAGCGGTAGCGCATGGCTGCACAGGCAAGGGGAACGACCAGGTTCGTTTCGACGTATCCTTCACCGCTTTGAATCCCGATATCAAAATCGTGGCGCCTGTTCGTGAATGGGGCTGGACGCGTGATGAAGAGATTAAATATGCGGAGGAGAACGGAATTCCGGTTCCGATTGACCTCGATAATCCATACAGTATTGACCAGAATCTCTGGGGCAGAAGCTGTGAGTGCGGCGTGCTGGAAGATCCTTGGGCGGCTCCGCCAGAGGGTGCATACGATCTGACCAAATCCATCGCGGATGCGCCTGATCAACCGGAAGAGATCGAGATTACCTTTGTAAAAGGTATGCCGACTGCCTTGAACGGAGAAGAGCTTTCTTTGTCCGAATTGATTCTCAAATTGAATAAAATTGCAGGAGCACACGGTGTTGGACGTATCGACCACGTAGAAAACCGTCTCGTCGGTATCAAATCTCGTGAAGTGTATGAGACACCTGCGGCAACTACGCTGATTCTTGCCCACCGCGAACTGGAATTCCTGACTCAACCGCGTGAAGTGGCTCAATTCAAGCCGATCATCGAGCAAAAAATGGCGCAAGTGATTTACGAAGGCTTGTGGTACTCGCCAATCCGTACGGCACTCGAAGCGTTTATCGAAGAAACCCAAACCTATGTAACGGGTGTTGTTCGTGTGAAACTGTATAAAGGTCACGCGATTGTCGTTGGACGCAAATCCGATTCCACGCTGTACAGCCATGAATTAGCGACATATGCGGCAGGAGATACATTTGATCATAAAGCGGCGATCGGATTCATTAAGCTCTGGGGTCTGCCAACCAAAGTTCATGCACAAGTGAACGATGGCTTGTTGAAGAAGGGCTTCAAAACCGAACTCTCGATTGTCGATGAAAAGGATGCGATTAAACAATGAAGCTCTGGGGAGGTCGCTTTACCAAGCCGACGAATCAATTAGTAGAAGAGTACACAGCGTCGATTACCTTCGACCAGCAGATGTGGCGACAAGACATCGTGGGCAGCCTGGCGCACGTGGCGATGCTTGGCAAATGCGGCATTCTTCCAATGGACGAAGTGAAAACGATCATCGCTGGCTTGAAAAAGGTAAAAGAACGCATCGAGCGTGGCGAAGTGGCTTTCCAAATCGCCCATGAAGATGTTCATATGAATATTGAAAAGCTTCTGATTGAAGAAATCGGCCCGGTCGGAGGAAAGCTGCATACCGGAAGAAGCCGTAACGATCAGGTAGCGCTTGATATGCACCTCTATTTACGTGAAAAGACGCTGGAGATTATTTCGCTGGCCATGTACCTGCAAAATGCCCTGCTGGAACAAGCACAGCAGCATCTCGATACCGTGATGCCGGGGTATACACACCTGCAGCGAGCGCAGCCTGTTTTGCTTGGCTATCATCTGATGGCGTATGTCTCCATGCTGCAAAGAGATATCGAGCGCTTTCAGGAAGGCTGGAAGCGGACCAATGTGTTGCCGCTTGGTGCCGGAGCGCTTGCGGGAACGACATTCCCGATTGACCGTGGCTTTGTAGCGGAGATGCTGCAATTCGACGGAATTTATCAGAACAGCATGGATGCGGTGAGCGATCGTGATTTCATCGTGGAGTTCCTGTCCTCGGCCTCCTTATTAATGACGCATCTCTCTCGTCTGTGTGAAGAGCTGGTTATCTGGAGCAGCCAGGAGTTTGCTTTTATCGAGTTGGATGATGCGTTCTGCACCGGCTCAAGTATCATGCCGCAAAAGAAAAATCCGGATGTAGCGGAGCTTGTGCGCGGCAAAACCGGTCGTGTCTACGGCAATCTGTTTGGTCTGATGACCGTATTGAAGGGACTGCCGCTCGCGTACAACAAGGATTTGCAGGAAGACAAAGAGGGCATGTTCGACACGGTGAATACGATTCATGGAGCGTTAGCTCTGTTGTCGCCGATGATTCAAACCATGCAGGTTCGCAAAGAACGAATGCGTCAAGCCGTTACGCAGGATTTCTCCAATGCGACCGATTTGGCCGACTATCTGGTGACCAAGGATTTGCCATTCCGTCAGGCTCACGAGGTAGTAGGACGCGCCGTACTTTACTGCATTGAACAGAACAAGTATTTGCTCGATTGTAGCTTGCAGGAGTTCAAGGAATTCTCCCCGTTAATTGAAGAGGACGTGTATGCGGCACTCGATATTGATACAGTCGTGAATGCCCGCAATGTTCTCGGGGGAACCGCTCGTAATCAGGTAGAACTTCAAATTGCTTTCTATCAAGAGAAAGTAACGGAGACGGTTGCCTGGATCGACCGCAACAGCCAGAAGGTCATGATCGAGTCACTGGTAGACGTGGGGAGTAAAAATAGATAGCGTTTAGAAAAAGACCAGAACGGACACGAGAATTCGTGATCCACTGGTCTTTTTTCTGTAGAATATTGGCTATCGATATCTGTCTGATCGTAATTTTATGTGTAATTGTTCGCTGAAAAAACGGTTTAGACTGACAGCAAGTTATTCAACGAAAGGGTTATTTTCCATCCTGGGTCATACTTCGTACTCGTCGTGTAATCGCCACCACGCGTATGGAGGTGATTGCGGCCACCCTTCAGGTGAATCCTCCCAATCCTCCTGACGACCGTAAGGCGTCAGATCGAGGAAATTGAAATCGGCTCTGATCCTGTCTACACCGCGTGCCGTTGTATAATAGGTTCGAAACACACTATCGTCATTACGTAGGAAGATGCTCAAACCAAATCCCTTGCCTGCACCGCAGTCGATATTGAAATTGTCGCCGTTTGAGGAAAACCAAGGGATTGTCCAACCCATGCGCTTACGAAAAGATTCGATCTGTGTAAAGGGTGCTGGCGAAACGAGAATGAAGGAAGTATCACGGGCGTGCAGATGAGCTAGGTGACCAATGTTGTCAACAAAGGATGAGCAGCCTCGGCAGAAATGGTCGGAGCCTGGAGTCATCATGAAATGATAGACAATGAGCTGCCGACGTCCGTCGAAAAGATCAAGTAGGCTCGCTGTGCCGTTCGGTCCCTCGAACACGTAATCTTTTTCAAATCGCACCATCGGCAGCCTTCTGCGCTCCGCGGCAAGTGCGTCCAACGCGCGGGTGAGTTCCTTTTCTTTGACAAGCAGTTTTTGACGAGCAATCTGCCACTCTTCTTCAGAAACGATCTGAGGCATTGAAAATATGCTCATGTAATCCATTCCTCCCTGCATGAATTGGAAATTTTAAACATGTTGCAATGATCCTAGTATATGATTATTACTTTTATAATGCAAGTGAAGTTGCTCTTGTTATGCAAGTATGATACATTGGTCTTATGAAACGTTCAGATCCTAGATCACACTGCCCGATTAATTTTTCTTTAGAGGCTTTTGGCGATAGTTGGTCGTTGCTGATTATCCGAGACATCATATATTTCGGAAAGAACACCTACGGAGAGTTCATTGACTCTGAAGAGAGAATTTCATCAAATATACTGGCAAGCCGCCTTGCTCATTTAGAGTCGAAAGGCATTCTCGTTAAAATGCCCCACGCTACAGATAAGCGCAAAGAGGTTTATTTTCTTTCGGACAAAGGCTTGGATTTAATACCATTATTGCTTGAGTTAGCCGATTGGGGCGCCCAGTACGACTCTGAGACTGATGCGCCGCAGAATTGGATTTCCGCGGTGAAAGACGATCGAGAATCGATGATAAGACTTATTCGCGATACCGTTCGCAACGGTGGTTCCATTTTTTCTGGTCCCGATAGTGTTGTCAGTAAATTAGCTATCACTTAAAGTGAACACGAGTGTGAAATGGACAAGAGCAGGTGCCGCGGTGCCTGCTCTTGTCCATTTTGGGATAAATCAAAAGAAATCACGAAAGGCAGACAATACTTTCGTGCTTTTTGACTCACTTTTGCTTATTAGGTTAGAATAGTCTAAATCTAATTTTTCAAAGGTAAACGATTTTCTAGCATAAAAAACGCGTCAAATCAACATTGTGAGTCTAATACTCTATTTTTAATGGGCAGTAATGGAGAATGGAGCAGAACAACATGTACCTCCGAAGCCTTTCGATTCAAAAAAATATCCCAAAAACGAAGACCAAAACGTACCCTTTTTCCATCCCGGCGATACGGAATCTGGAGGAAATGAGCTTTCGTAATCGCGTCACCTTTTTTGTAGGGGAGAATGGCTCGGGAAAGTCTACTCTTCTTGAAGGAATTGCTTACCAATGCGGGTTTAACACAGCAGGGGGCGGCAGAAATAATCTGTATGAGGTACAAGCTTCTCATTCCGACGTAGGTGAGTTTCTTCGGCTTTCCTGGTTGCCCAAAGTGACCAATGGATTTTTCATGAGAGCCGAAACCTTTTACAATTTCGCTTCTTATCTGGATACAGTGCCGGAATCACTGCAATATTATGGTGGTCGTTCATTACATGAACAGTCTCATGGTGAGTCTTTTCTTTCCCTGTTTAGACACCGTTTTGGCGGTCGGGCTGTCTTTTTATTAGATGAGCCAGAGGCGGCTCTTTCACCAGCGCGTCAGTTATCCTTGCTCAAGATCATGAAGGATTTGGAAAAAGACACCCAGTTCATCATTGCAACCCATTCACCGATCTTACTGGCCTATCCCGGCGCGCAAATATTCACGTTTGATACGTCTCCGATTGCGGAAATTACTTATGAAGAAACGCTTCACTACCAACTCACCAGACGGTTTCTCTTAAATACACAGGCTATGCTGGAAGAGTTGTTTGCGGAAGACGAGGAAGACGAATAAAACGAAAACAAGCATCCCGCCCCCTTACTGAAAAGGAAGGAGTGGGATGCTTTTGCCTTTTGGGTTGTCGGATTAAGTTTACTCTGACTTACCCTCTTTTAATTTCTTTAATTCTTCCTCGACCTCCTCATGAACGGTCACATCGATAATGTAAGGAGATGAGGTTTTCATGCGTTGTCCCGCTTCAAGCTTCGCTTCGAGAAAGAGGACTCGATCCTCCGCTCTGGCGAAGTCTCTCGCAATCTCTTCAGTCGAAAAAGAGTTCAACGTGCAGGAAATATCACGTACGGAGTGGGCTACATTGGATCTCGATACAAGCAAAAGCCGTTTGTGGTTCATTTCTTCGTAGGTTTTATTCAAATGGCTTAACTTCGCTTGCAGTTGGGCAGTTTGCTCCTGAATGGTCACAAGCTGCTCTTTGTAGATGGAGAGTTTCTTTTCTAATAGAAGCTTTTCCTGTATGGCGATTTTCGCTACTTGCTCTTCTCCTTGTTCAACAGCCAGCTTCGCTTGACGTTCTCTTTTGGCGAGAAGCTGTTCTGCTTCAGCGATCAAAGCAATCTGTTTGTTTTCGAGGAAAATTTGAGTAGCCAGTGCGTCTTGGCCTCGCTCAAATTTTTTCTCTAGGTCACGAATAGAGTGATTCATACTGCGAATCGGGCTTTCGAGTTGATCTAACAAGTCATTGGCTCCTGATGTCACAATGTTTTTTACGCGATTGAAGATTCCCATATTATTTGTCCTCCTTTGATTGGTGTTCTTTTTCCCATTGGTCTAAGAATGCGGCATTGGTGTTTGTGTGGTCATGCAAGGCAAGTGCTGTTGGTGCTTTCCAAATCATTTTGCCTCCCATACGGCCACGGCCGAATTTTCTTTTCTTGATCCAGGCAATCGCTAGAACAATCAGCGCTCCCCAGAATGCGATTGTCAGAAGCGAACGGATTGCAAAGCCAAACCATCTATGGTGACCTCTCTCAAAGGATTGTCGGTGAGCCCCGGTTCGTTGAGCAAATTGATTCATGCCATACCCTTCATGTCCTCGGGTTACAGCCGGATGATCACCTTGTTTTAGTACATAATGGAACTTCCTCTGGAATTGACTTACCGTACCATTCATTTGCTGAGTAATGGAAGACATCCCATTTTGAAACGGTTGTTTAAACTGATGTGCCCCATAATCCCGCCCGGCAAAGCACAATGCTGCGATGACGGCTGTGACGGTGAGCATGCTTCCGAATAAGAGTAGCCATCGTTTTTTCCATTTTGATTTCATCCATCATTTCCTCCTTTGGGCTTGTCTACAATTGAAGTGTAGGAGGGTTTGGTGAAAATCAGGTGAAAGAACAAAAAAACGGTCAAGACCGTTTTTTTGTTGACCGCTATACGGTCACATCTACTTTTATGAAAAACGTCGAGACGTTTTTCACAGAAAAAAATAACGTCAAATAAAAAACGTTAGCTTGCCGGGTAACAGATACGAATTAAAAAGAAGCCGCCCCTGTTGTTTACAGCAACAAAAGGAGCGGCTTCTGTATTCTTACAAACTCATTTTCAAAATCGCTAAAACATCCTCTTTATCCAGCTTCTTGAATTGACCGATTGGGCCGTATGGCGTTGCTTTTTCTGCCATCACGGAGAGGTTTTCTTCTCCGATGTTGTAATCAGACAAAGTCGCCGGAGCACCGATGCGATCGAAGAATTCTCTTGTTTTCTCAATGCCCAGAAGAGCGATCTCATCGTCAGTTTTGCCCGCTGGATCAACGTTCCAGACACGAATCGCATATTGCTTGAAGCGATCCACATTTTCTTTGTACACGTATTTCATCCAGTTCGGGAAGATGATGCTTAATCCTCCGCCATGTGGAATGTCATAGATGGCACTTACCGCGTGTTCAATGGAATGGGACGCCCAGTCGGTGGTTACTCCCATAGGAAGCAAGCCGTTCAGCGCCATGGTGCTGCAATACATCAGGTTGGCTCTCGCATCGTAATCATTGGGATTGTTGATGGCTTTTTCAGCGTTCTCAATCACAGTGAGGAGAATGGATTCAGCCAGGCGAGATTGAAGCGGGATCTCTGTTGTATGAGTGAAATATTGTTCGAAGACATGCGACATCGTATCGCAAATTCCATAAATGGTTTGATCTTTAGGAACGGAATAGGTGTTCTCCGGATCAAGGATGGAGAAGGTCGGGAATACCGTTCCTGCCCCGTATTTTTCTTGTGTTTTCCAATTGGTGACAACACTTCCCCGGTTCATTTCAGAGCCGGTAGCAGACAAGGTAAGAATGGTTCCTAAAGGCAAGCCCTTGGCAGCAACCGCTTTACGAGAGTAGAAATCCCACACGTCTCCGTCATAGAGGGCGCCTATTGCCACTGCTTTGGCCGCGTCAATTACGCTGCCGCCTCCAACAGCCAAAATCCAATCGACCTGATTGCTTTTGCAAAGATCAATTCCTTTATTCACGGTAGAAAGGCGTGGGTTTGGTTCAACACCAGACAGCTCCAGCACCTTGCAGTTCTTTTCGTTCAGGATGGACAGAACCTTGTCGTAAAGGCCGGATCGCTTAATGCTGCCACCGCCATAAACAAGCAGGATGGTACGTCCTAATTGCTCAACCTTCTTTTCTAATTGACTAATTTGACCTTTGCCAAAGATAAGCTCTGTTGGGTTCTGAAAAACAAAATGATTCAAGGTTCATTCCCCTTTCGTGCAATTAATTTGCATGCAACTTATTTTAATTCATTCTATTATTTTTTTCTAGTGGATTTATGTATGTATGTATGTATTCGATTCCTTTTTCAGTAGAGTGTACTCACTGTCTTACTATTATACGAAAGCAGCGGAGCGAATCTTTGGATTTTTATATAATTGCAGGAAAAATGTAGAAATTGCGGGAAATGAGCGATTTGGGGGATAACAATCCCAAAAGCCAATGGTATAATAGAAGAGACGGTCGTTTTTTCACGACATTTGGCAGAAATTGCTTGATTTAGTTTTTGGGGGATGCTTTTTCTGCTATTCAAGTCTGTCCTGATAGAGAAAATAGGATGAAAACAGCTAGGCTAGGATGTGATTTTTTTGATAGAAATGTTTGACGTTTGGAAGACTTATCCGAACGGCACTAACGCGCTAAAAGGGATTAGTATCAAAATTGACAAAGGCGATTTCGTTTACGTTGTTGGTCCAAGTGGAGCAGGTAAATCCACCTTTATTAAAATGATGTATCGGGAGGAGAAACCGACCAAGGGACAGATTTTCCTCGGTGGTTTTAACATTAGCCGAATCAAGGAACGACAAATTCCGGTGGTTCGCCGCAGTATTGGTGTAGTGTTTCAAGATTTCAAATTGTTGCCGACATTGACTGTCTTTGAAAACATCGCGTTTGCCATGGAAGTGATTGAGGCACCGCAAAAGCTGATTAAATCAAGAGTAATGGATGTTCTTGGCATGGTAAAGCTGAAACATAAAGCCAAGATGCTGCCGAATGAACTGTCTGGTGGAGAACAACAACGTGTCGCTTTGGCGAGAGCGCTAGTGAACAATCCGGGCGTAATTATAGCGGATGAACCTACAGGTAACCTCGATCCTGATACTTCGTGGGAGATTATGAAGTTATTTGAAGAAATTAATCAACGCGGTACAACTATCGTAATGGCTACACATAACCGTGAAATCGTAAACAGCATGCGCAAACGAGTAATCGCCATCGAATCTGGCGAAATCGTCCGTGATCAGCAGAGAGGAGACTACGGCTATGAAGATTAGTACCTTGGGACGCCACGTGCGTGAAGGGGTGAAGAACCTCAACCGCAACGGCTGGATGACCTTTGCGTCTGTCAGCGCCGTTACCATCACTCTGTTGATTCTGGGGGCATTCCTTGTGCTTGCCTTGAATGTGAATCACATCGCTCAGAATGTTGAGAAGCAAGTGGAAATTCGGGTATTTCTGGATGTTACAGCAGATCAGCCAACAATCAATAGTGTGCAACAGAAAATCAGTCATTTGCCTCAAGTAGAGAGCGTCAAGTTTGTGTCCAAGAAAGAAGGCTTGAAGGAGCTGCGTGAACGACTCGGGGAAAAGTCGTATCTGCTTGATGGATTGGATTCAGAAAATCCGCTCCCTGACACGTTGGTCGTTAAAACCAAACAGCCGAAGGACACTTCAGTAGCGGCAAAAGCTATAAAAGGTTTTGAACATGTCACCAACGTGAACTACGGAGAAGGTACCGTAGATAAGCTGTTTGCTGCCACGGATACGATTCGTTATGTGGGTATCGTGTTTATCGTGGGCTTGGCTTTTACAGCGATGTTCTTGATTGCCAATACTATTAAGCTGACCATTGTGGCTCGTCGAAGAGAAATTGAAATTATGAAACTGGTTGGTGCAACGAACTGGTTTATCCGTTGGCCTTTCTTTGTGGAAGGACTGTTGATGGGTGTTTCTGGTGCGATAATCCCAATTATCATACTGGGCATCTGCTACTATTATTTGTTGGATGCGCTACATACCAATTTGGCTGCTTCATTGTTTGACCTGTTGCCGTTCTTCCCACTTGCCTATCAGGTAGCGGGCATCTTGCTTGCGCTGGGAGCTTTTATCGGGATTTGGGGAAGTCTGGTTTCGGTTAGACGCTTTTTACGTGTATAAAAAGCTCCAGAAGATTAACCCAGTAATTTGGGCTTTGGGAGGGGAAGTATGAACAAGAAAGTTGTATACGCACTAGTCATCACCAGTTTATTGTCCTGGGGGATTATAACGCCGTCAACTACATGGGCGAGTAAAGCCTCGGTTGAAAAGATTAACCGAGAAATCTCCCAGATAAAGGCTAAAAAGCGAGAGCAACAAAAGACGATACGAAATATTCAAGCTCAACTAAGCAATGTAAAGAAGCAACGTTCCGAGTTGGAAGACGATTTGATGAATATTGATTTGCGCCGCAATGAAACGCAAGCGAAGATAGACAAGCTAAATCAGCAGATCGACATCAAAACCAAGGAAGCACAAGAAGCACAAGTACAGTTGGATGAAGCCAAAGATCGGGTGGCCAAGCGGGATACCCTGCTGAAGACCCGCCTCAAAACCATGTATGAACGGGGATCCGTCTCTTATGTGGAAGTTCTGTTAGGTTCCTCTGATTTTGGCGATTTTCTTACCCGCCTGCAAGGACTCCAGATGATCGTTGAGCAAGATACGAAAATTCTAGAAGAGAATAAGAAAGACAAAGAGACCGTCGAACAACAGAAGAAAGCGGTCGAAGAGAGACTTGCCTCATTAGAAGGAATGTTTGCCGAGTCGGAGAATCTCAAAGCCGATTTGGATCAACAGCATCAACAAAGCGTCGCGATCAAAAAGCAGCTTCAGAATAAAGAATCGGAGCTTCAAGAAGCTGCGGAAGAGGAAGAACAGCAGCTGTTAGCGATTGCCCAACAGGAGGCGTCGAAACTCGCTGAACGCAGTCGATTGCTTTTCGCGTCCGCAGGTAGCTATAAAGGCGGCAGAATGGGAGTTCCACTTCCAGCCGGCAGCTATCGCATATCATCCGGCTTCGGGGTCCGTACCGATCCGATTACAGGTGCACAAGCTGGTCATAATGGTCTCGATATGGCTGCGCCAAAAGGGACAAGCATCTTTGCTGCCGAGAAAGGGATCGTCATTCACGCCGGATATACACGCGGGTTTGGTAATACGGTCATGATTAAGCATAGTGACTCGATTACGACTTTGTACGGACATATCCGTGAAGGCGGGATCTTTGTAAAAGTTGGACAAGAAGTGAGCCGAGGGGAAAAAATCGCCGAAGTAGGATCAACTGGACGTTCCACCGGTAATCACTTGCATTTTACCGTTTATAAGAACAATGTCGCCGTTGACCCAACCCCATATATACGATAATCTGTTCCATACAAATATTGTGGTTCCGTTTAGCATATACTAGAATTATATCTTTATAGCGGGAACACAAAGGATGGTGTGAAACTCTATGAAATGGAATGGGCGTACTGTATTTGTCCTTGTCCTCGTTAGTATGATGACAAGTAGTCTCATAACCATGGCAGCAGTCAGAACGAATGCAAGTGCATCCACTCCAGCGGGAGCGGTTGCGGCGGGTAACGGCTTCTTGTCTATGGGGCAGTCTTCTGGAGAGGTTCCCAAGGAATTCTCCAAATTATACGATGCCTATCAAATCATTCAAAAAGATTATGTGCATGATGTAAAAAGTGATCAACTGATTGAAGGGGCAATTCAAGGGATGGTTTCTTCCCTCGATGATCCTTATTCCAACTATATGGACCCCAAAGCAGCCGATGATTTCAATTCATCCCTGCAATCCTCCTTCCAGGGGATAGGAGCCGAAGTTACGCTGAAGGAAGGCCGAGTAACGGTTGTCTCTCCGATCAAAGGCTCTCCTGCTGAATTGGCCGGAATTCTGCCAAATGACAAAATCATTAGTGTAAACGGGGAGTCATTGGACGGACTTGATCTGCAAAAAGCTGTTTCCAAGATTCGTGGTCCCAAAGGCACAAAAGCTACTTTAAAAATTCAACGTGCTGGCGTTAATGAGCTGTTGACCTTCGTGGTCGTACGGGACGACATTCCGCTTGAAACCGTACACAGCGAAGTCCTTACGCGTAATGGCTTGAAAATCGGAAAAATTGAGTTGTCGCAGTTCGCGGAAGATACAGCCAAGGATTTTGGCAAGCAATTGGCGCAACTCGAACAACAAGGAATTAAAGGTTTGGTCATCGACGTCCGCGGCAACCCTGGCGGCTATCTGATGGCTGTAAAGCAAATCGGGGAGATGCTGATTCCGAATAAAGGAGTCATCGTCAAAATCGCCTATGGAGATAAGTCCAAAGAAGAAGAGGTATACAAATCCAAAATGGATAAAGCGAAGCCTTACCCGATTGCTGTCTTGATTGACGGAGGAAGTGCCAGCGCTTCCGAAATCCTGGCGGGAGCCCTGCATGAGAGCGGTGGCTATAAGCTGGTCGGAGAGAAGTCTTTTGGTAAAGGAACCGTACAGAACACAGTTGAGATGAACGACAAGAGCCAGTTGAAGCTGACCATTGCCAAATGGTTGACGCCAAAAGGCGAATGGATTCACAAAAAAGGAATCGAACCGGATGTGAAGGTTTCTCAGCCTGAATACTTCAAGGCGACTCAATTGCCGCAGGATAAGGTGCTTCAGTACGATATGACGGGCATTGATGTGAAAAATCTTCAGTTAATCTTGACAGGCATCAAGCGCTCTCCAGGCCGCACCGACGGCTATTTCGACAAGAAAACGGAAGAAGCGGTGAAACAATTCCAAACGGATAAGCATTTGCCTGTCACAGGAAAAGTGGATCAAGCGACAGCAAAAGCGCTACAAGAAGCTTTGGTGGCTGTATTTAAAGACCCGCAGAACGATTTACAGCTGCAAAAGGCAGTGGAAGTCGTGTCGGAGCAAGCTAAAGGTAAATAAACCAGTCGCAGGAAGGCAGGGAATTGCCAACTGCATGTAGAAAGTAAAAGACCATGGTATAAGAATGCCATGGTCTTTTTTATATGAAATCTGAGGTGATCAGATGGCTAGCGGTTGGGTTCTGTTGACAAGCTACCTTGACGGAATGATTCATTTGTTGGTGAATCCCTTACTATATGTGTTTGTACTGTTTATTTACCTGCATTACCGAAAACAAATGGCTGTTGAGCGGCAACTGTTTTCTGTACGGATCCAATCTCCAGTGAGACAGACAATTCGTTCAATTGGAATGGGACTTGTCGGAGGATTCGTTGTTTCTCTCTCGGCAGGCGTACTGGGGATTATGGTTCAAGAGACCGACATGTGGTTGTTATGGTTTCTTTCCATCCTGCTCGCTGTGGTTCGTTTGAGGTATCTCTGCCTGGCCTATTCGGCAGGTGTCTTGACATTACTGCATACTATTGTCTCTTTGATTCCGTTCTCTGCCGAAACTCAGGGTCTGGCGCAAGTATGGACATGGATTGCCAATGTGAAGCCAGTTCCATTGCTGGCATTGGTTGCGATTCTGCATTTGGTCGAGGGATTACTTGTTCGCTGGAATGCTGGAAGAGATGCCACTCCTCTGTTTGTAGAAGGGAAACGCGGAAGAATCATTGGGGCTTATCATTTGCAGTCCTTTTGGCTGACACCGCTATTGATTCTGGTGCCGACGCAAGCGAGTGCGGTTGTCACTGCGTCGATTTATCCCGGATGGCCGCTTTTCTCACCGGAGTATATGGGGTTAGGCTTTGGAATCTTGCTGCTTCCGGCAATTACCGGTTTCTCTGATTTGACGCAAACGATGACTCCGTTAGCGAAATCCAGACAGATCTCTGGACAATTAGTGATATATGCCCTCATTCTATTAGGGCTTTCCTACGCCTCGGTATGGGTGCCTGTTCTCTCTGTAATTACCGCATTGTTTGCCTTGATCGGACATGAAGGATTGTTTTGGCTAAGTCAAAGACGGGAACAGAATGCCGCGCCTTTCTTCATTCAGCCGCCTAAAGGCGTGAAGATTATGGCGGTCATCCCCGACACACCGGCCGAACAGATTGGACTTCTTCCCGGAGAAGTTATTGTCAAAGTGAATGGGTCAACAGTCCAGGATAAGTCACAGCTCTATCCTGCGCTCCAGTCGAATCCGGCTTTTTGCAAAATGGAAGTGCTGACCTACGACAACGAGCTGAAATTTGTGCAATGTGCCATTTATGAGGGGAACCATCATCAATTGGGGATTATCGTCGTTCCTGACAGTACGACGGACTACTTCGTGGACTTGCGTAAGATCAGCCTGCTACAGCTGGTACGAGATCGGATGGAAAAGGTTAAACTTGGAGCGTAAAAAAGCTTCGTCCCTTTTCGCTCTGTGGAAGTTCGCAAGGATGTGGGAAAGTCCGTTCAGTCAATCCGAAAGGGAGTCGCCAAACGCTGCGCGCCCCTACGGGATTGGGTGGCGACTCAACTCCCTTTCTCCTTTCTTTCACTAGGTTTCACTTCCAAGGAGACTGTGTTTCAACCACCCGATGAGAGGTGGCAAGTGGACGATGCTTTTTTCTTTAGTGGCTTACGCGAATGGAAGAGAAGTTAATTATTTTACTGATGTAAAGTAATTAACTTCTCATTACAAAAAACGGCTATGAGAAGTGTTATCTTCTCATAGCCGTTTTATATACTATCCTGCGATTTTTTTGTCTACAATAGACGTGAATAGAGGAATTTATTGTTTGACTTCAATTCCAATAATGTCCGATGGTTTCAGTTTCTTGTCGTTGTCGAGCACGAATTCAATCATGCCGTTTTTCATGTTCATGGCTTTAATAATCCCGGTCTTATCGACTTCTTGGTCTTTGCCGTCGTTTTGAACAATATCTTTATACGTCACCTGGTAGCCAATCATTTGTGCGTACTTCAGAGTATTATCCATTGATCCAGTATCCGACGCACTCAGGCCGCTGATTTGGTCAACGGTTACTTTTTTACCGTTATCCACGGTGAACTCCACTTTGCCGTCTTTTAGGCTAAAGGAGGTAATGACACCCGTGTTGCTTGTTTTCTCTGTGTACTGATCGTTGGTTGTGTTTGGATTGCCGTCCTTATCTACCAATTTCTCTTCCACATAGGTAATCGTTTTGCCAACCATTTGCGTGTATTTGAGCGTGTTGTCCAACAGGGAATCGCTTGTCATCCCTTTGGATTCAAGTCCTTTGATTTTATCGGGAGTAATAAGATCACTACCGATCGCCATCATGATTTTACCATCAACCAGCTTAACGCTGTCAATGTTACCTGTCTTTTGTTCCGTTTTCTTTTCTCCAGTAATTTCGTCCTCGGTCACTTTGTTGTATGTAGCCGATCTACCAACGAGACTTTCGTATTTCGGAAGGTTTAACATGCTGCTGTTGGACTCTTCCATTAATTTTTGCATATTGGTCAGGCGCTCAACCATAGTCATCATAGACGTATTTTGCATGAACTGTGTGTTGTCCATAGGCGACATGGGGTCCTGGTTCTTCAATTGCGCTATAAACAGTTGCATGAACGCGTTGGAATCCATTTCAGAAGAGAATTCCTTTTTATTCTTATAGCTGTATTCGCTTGGAATAAACGAAGAGTTTTGTACAGTGTCTGCCATTTGTTCCACTCCATTTCGTGGTCAATCGGGATGGTGTGTTCGTTCGTATACCTCTATAAAGATATCGGCAAAATGGAAACAAGTTATTAGACAAACAAACGTTCGATTTACTGGTAATTTATGATATACTAATGCTTAGACCGAGAAAGGAAGGATGACGACTTCATGGATCGATTCCAATTGGTTTCCGAGTTTCAGCCGTCTGGGGATCAGCCGACAGCGATAACGGAATTAGTGGATGGCGTGTTGGCTGGCAAGCGACATCAGACACTTCTGGGCGCGACAGGGACAGGAAAGACGTTTACAGCAGCGCATGTCATTGCCCAAGTCAACAAGCCGACGTTAGTGATGGCCCACAACAAAACCTTGGCGGCGCAGTTGGCTGCTGAGTTCAAAGAGTTCTTTCCCCACAATGCTGTGGAATACTTCGTTAGCTACTACGACTACTACCAGCCGGAAGCGTACATTCCTCAGTCGGATACTTTTATCGAAAAAGACGCCAGCGTCAATGATGAAATAGATAAATTGCGCCACTCCGCAACCAGTGCGATTCTGGAACGTAAAGATGTCATTATTGTGGCATCTGTTTCTTGCATTTACGGTTTGGGTTCGCCAGAAGAATATAAGGAACTACTGTTGTCACTTCGGGTCGGCATGGAGAAGAGCAGGCAAGAAATTCTCCATCGACTGGTGGATATTCAATACAATCGTAACGATATTAATTTTACGCGTGGCACGTTCAGGGTTCGCGGTGATGTTGTGGAGATTTTTCCGGCTTCGCGAAGCGAGCAGGCGATTCGTGTAGAGTTTTTTGGCGATGAGATTGAGCGCATTACAGAAATAGACGTGCTGACAGGTGAAATTATCGGAACTCGTGAGCACATCGCAATTTTTCCGGCGTCTCACTATGTGACTCGCGCTGAGAAAATGAAAATCGCCATTGAGAGCATTCAAGCTGAATTGGAAGTGAGATTGGCTGAATTACGTGAAGCAGGCAAACTGCTGGAAGCGCAGCGATTGGAGCAGAGAACGCGCTATGACATCGAGATGATGATGGAGATGGGGTTTTGTTCGGGGATTGAGAACTACTCCCGCCATCTGACAGGCTTGCCACCGGGGCATCCGCCGTACACTTTGATTGACTTCTTCCCGGATGATTTCCTTTTGATCATGGATGAGTCGCATATGAGCTTGCCGCAGGTTCGGGGAATGTACAATGGGGATCGCGCGCGTAAAGATGTATTGGTGGAGCATGGCTTCCGTCTACCGTCAGCCAAAGATAACCGACCGCTCCAATTTAGTGAATTCGAGAAGAAAATTCCGCAGGCGATCTACGTTTCAGCCACACCGGGGCCATATGAGATGGAACATTGCCCTGAACTGGTTCAACAAGTGATTCGTCCGACAGGTTTGGTTGACCCGACGATCTCCGTCCGACCGATTAAAGGACAGATTGACGATTTGATCGGTGAGATTCAAGAGACGATTGCCAAGAACGAACGTGTGCTGGTTACTACCCTGACGAAAAAAATGTCAGAGGATTTAACCGATTATCTAAAAGAAATCGGGATCAAGGTTCGCTACCTGCACTCTGATATCAAAACCATTGAGCGTATGCAGATTTTGCGTTCGTTGCGCTTGGGCGAGTTCGACGTGCTGGTAGGGATCAACCTGTTGAGGGAAGGATTGGATTTGCCCGAAGTCTCTTTGGTTACCATTTTGGATGCGGATAAGGAAGGCTTCCTTCGCAACGAGCGTTCATTGATTCAGACTATTGGCCGCGCGGCGCGTAACGCGGAAGGTCGCGTCATTATGTACGCGGATAAAATGACGGATTCCATGAATGCGGCGATCCGCGAAACCGAGCGTCGTCGTTCCATTCAGATGGCCTACAATGAACAGCACGGAATAACACCGCAAACCATCAAGAAAGCCGTCCGAGATGTGATCGAAGCGACAAGGGTGGCAGAGGAGAAAGCGGAGTATCTCCCACATGCCGAGTACAAGAAATTGCCCAAAAAAGATCGCTTAGTCGTTATTCAGCGGATGGAAGAAGAGATGAAAGAAGCAGCGCGCAACCTGTTATTCGAACGTGCGGCAGAACTGCGAGATTTAATTCTGGAGCTTAAAGCTGATCTGTAAGGAGAGAAAGATGAATGCCATTAGATAAAATCGTGGTAAAAGGCGCCCGCGCTCATAATCTCAAGAACGTGGACGTCGTAATCCCACGCGATAAATTTGTTGTGTTGACTGGTCTTTCGGGCTCAGGGAAGTCTTCGCTTGCTTTTGATACCATCTATGCAGAGGGACAGAGACGCTATGTGGAGTCCCTCTCCGCGTACGCGAGACAGTTTTTGGGCCAGATGGATAAGCCGGATGTGGATTCGATCGAAGGATTATCGCCTGCAATCTCCATTGACCAGAAGACAACCAGCCGCAACCCGCGTTCGACGGTGGGCACAGTGACAGAGATTTATGATTATCTGCGACTAATGTACGCCCGGATCGGGAAGCCGATTTGTCCGGAGCATGGGATCGAGATTGCTTCTCAGACCATTGAGCAAATGGTAGACCGTGTGATGGAGTATCCAGAGAAGACTCGTCTGCAAATTCTCGCTCCACTTGTTCAAGGACGCAAGGGTGAGCATGTGAAGCTGTTGGATGACATCCGCAAGCAAGGCTATGTTCGCGTACGAGTGAACGGCGAGGTTCGAGACTTGTCGGAAGAGATCAAGCTAGAGAAAAACAAGAAGCATTCCATCGAGGTCGTCATTGACCGGATCGTCGTGAAGCCAGACGTCGCACCACGTCTTGCGGACTCGTTAGAAACGGCGCTTCGTCTGGCAGACGGCAAGGTCATTGTCGATATCATTGATCAAGAGGAGCTGTTGTTCAGCGAGAAGCACGCGTGTCCGATCTGTGGATTCTCTATTGGAGAGTTGGAGCCGAGGATCTTCTCCTTCAACAGTCCATATGGTGCTTGCTCGGAGTGTGACGGTCTTGGTGTGAAGCTGGAGGTAGACCCTGATTTAGTCATTCCGGACATGACCAAAACACTGGCTGATGGAGCGATTGAAGCGTGGGAGCCGAAATCTTCCACTTATTATCAACAGCTGCTTGAATCGGCTTGCCGACACTTTGGCATCAAAATGGATATTCCTATCGAGGAAATTCCGGCTGAACAGTTGCAGGTTATCCTTTACGGCAGTCAGGAAGAAAAAATCCACTTCCGCTATGAAAACGAGTTTGGGCAAGTAAGGGAAGCGGTCGTGCCATTTGAAGGGGTTATTTCCAATTTGCAACGGCGCCATCTGGAGACAAGCTCAGATTACATCCGCGAGATGATTGAAGGATTTATGGGTCAGAAAGCTTGTCCTGTTTGTAAAGGCCAGAGGCTTCGTCAAGAGAGCTTGGCCGTATTAGTGGGCGGCCGCAACGTATCCCAATTGACGGACTTGTCCATTGTCGATGCCTATGAATTCGTAAAAGGTCTTGAATTAAGCGAAAAGGACCTGAAAATTGCCAACCTGATCTTAAAAGAAATCACGTCACGCCTTAACTTCTTGATTGATGTCGGTCTTGATTATTTGACGCTTAGTCGTGCAGCCGGAACATTATCTGGCGGTGAAGCACAGCGGATTCGGCTCGCTACGCAGATTGGCTCTAGTTTGATGGGCGTATTGTACATTTTGGATGAGCCGAGTATTGGATTGCATCAGCGGGATAATGCCCGGTTGATCAAGACTCTTGAGCATATGACCAGCTTGGGGAATACGCTGATCGTTGTCGAGCATGATGAGGATACGATGATGGCTTGCGATTATATTATCGATATAGGCCCGGGAGCGGGGATTCACGGTGGTCAAGTTGTATCAGCGGGTACTGTTCAGGAAGTCATGAATGACTCTAATTCGCTGACAGGAGCGTATCTGAGCGGTCGTAAATTCATCCCTGTTCCGTTGGAGCGCCGCAAGCCGAACGACAAATGGATCGAAGTGGAAGGCGCGAAGGAAAACAATTTGAAGAACGTCAATGCTTCTATTCCGCTTGGGCTTTTTGTTGCGGTTACTGGCGTATCTGGTTCCGGTAAAAGTACCTTGGTCAATGAAATCCTGCACAAGGCGCTTGCTCGTGAATTGAATCGCGCTAAGGCGAAGCCAGGGGAACATCGACGGATCAAGGGCTTGGAGAATCTGGACAAAGTCATCGACATCGACCAATCTCCTATCGGACGCACGCCTCGTTCCAATCCAGCCACGTATACGGGTGTGTTTGATGATATTCGCGATTTGTTTGCTCAAACCACCGAAGCCAAGGTTCGCGGTTATAAGAAAGGCCGCTTTAGCTTTAACGTAAAAGGCGGACGATGTGAAGCGTGCAGCGGGGACGGTATTATCAAAATTGAAATGCACTTCTTGCCAGACGTCTATGTTCCTTGCGAGGTGTGTCATGGAAAACGGTACAATCGTGAGACGCTGGATGTGAAGTACAAGGGCAAGAGCATTGCAGATGTGCTTGAGATGACCATTGAGGACTCAGTTGAGTATTTCCGTAATATTCCACGAATCGAACGCAAACTGCAAACTTTGGTTGATGTAGGCTTAGGGTATATGAAGCTTGGACAACCTGCTACGACGCTTTCGGGTGGTGAGGCACAGCGCGTCAAGCTCGCTTCCGAGCTGTACCGTCGCAGCAATGGACGTACCTTGTACATTCTGGATGAGCCGACGACTGGACTTCATACCGATGATATCAAGCGATTGTTGGTGGTTTTGCAACGTCTGGTGGAGAATGGCGACACGGTGCTCGTGATTGAACACAACCTTGACGTGATCAAGACGGCGGACTATTTAATCGACTTGGGGCCAGAAGGTGGTACACGTGGAGGCAAAATCGTAGCCAAAGGTACTCCGGAAGAGGTTATTAAGGTAAAAGAATCCTATACCGGACAGTTCTTGTCTCCAATTTTAGAGCGTGACCGCAAACGTACGGAAGAGCGGATGGAGGAATTGGTTACGAGCAGCAAAGAAGCCTAATATGGGTGACCCCTTGCCCATCGGTTCCGTTCGAACAATCATCCTGTCAAAGAACATCATCGCTTATTGGGGAATTTCTTTGTACAATGGAAGAAAAAGAAACATGTGGAGGGGAAACGGATGATTCGTTGGATTATCCGCGTGTTGCTTAATGCGGGGGCACTTTTACTGATCAGCCATATGTTTACCAGTATCTATATTGACAACTTTGGTACTGCTGTATGGGCAGCCATTATTTTGGGACTGGTGAATACACTGATACGTCCGGTACTTGTGACGCTTACACTTCCATTGACTTTCCTGACGTTGGGGATTTTTTGGTTTTTCGTGAATGCTCTTACGTTTGCATTGACCGCTTATTTAATTGATGGATTCGAGCTTGGACCATGGCCGCAGTCTTTCATTACCACTATGGTTGCCGCAGCCTTTATGAGTTTTTTTGGATCGATTATCCACTGGTTGACGAAGAAAGTAGATTAACGTTAAAAAGCCGATCCTGCGAGGGATTCGGCTTTTTTGGTTTTAGGTCTTCACCATCGCTTAGAGGAAAGCCTTTCATTTACACCTGATAACAATCCGAGTAAGACCTTGTTCAGAAGTGACTTGAAGCTTTCCTTTGTGCCGATTCACGAACTTGTTTAGCAGAGTGAGATCAAGTCCGATTTGCTTGGAAGGCCTGGCTGGGTCGGTTAGCTGAGCTGTTTCCTCCATTGTCGAAGGAAGTATGAGTTGCCCAGAATGTTCAATTAGCAAGCTCGTGATGGTTCCCTCGTCTTGCCAAATCATTCGAATAAAACGTTCTTCTTCTGCTTCATCCAGTGCCGCTCGAATTGAATGGTCCAACAGGTTACTCATCACAGCCACCAGCTCGTTGGATTTAACGAAACGGAATTGAGGGCTGGACGTGACAGAAACGCTTAACGAAATGCGATTGGCGATACATATGGCCATTTTGGAATGGAGCAGGGCAGAAACCATGGGGTTTTTTACGCCTTCGACAACCGTAATAATGCTGCTTGCCTCTTTGATCAGCTGTTTCACGTAATCGGTTGCCAATCCATTGCTTCCCAACTTCACTAGTCCGTTAATTGCGGTGTAATGATTGACAGCGTCATGTTTGATGGAGCGAATCGCTGTAAACAAGTCATTCAGATTCTGTATGTAAGGGGTTGGCGTCTCGTGTTCCACTTGATGAATGGTTAAATTTAGATAAATACGGAGCAAAATAATAATCAGCACAAAGAGAACCAAAACCACCACATGAAAAAAAGGCAACTGATAGGTAATCCCTGTAGAATTATCAGGCTGAGCCAGGTTCACTAAATAGTTGATGTTCAGCGTCAAAATAGAGAGAAGCTCAATACTTCCGAACAGGATGATGATGGCCAAATAACGATTCTGTACGCTTTGGGGCAACCAATTTCGTATGTTGAAAGAATTCCTCATCAGGACAATGCCGATCCCCACCAGAAGGATTAAAATAAGCCAGGTAAAACAGATTTGTGTCCAAGAATGTTGAGTGAGCATGGATGGCTGTCCGATGATAAACGAAATCGCCGAGACAAGCAGAAACTGCATGCCATGTAATAAGATAAACGCGCTGGCTGTAATGCCGACACTAAGAGCAAGGCTTTCTCGAAGATAGTACCGGATCATGAGGATCATCAATACGAACAAAACCAATATTTTAAAGGGAAAGCTTATATCGTAAACGGATAAAAACAAAGTGAAAAGCGCATAGATCAGGCCGAAAACGTATGCTTTATAACCATAGGCTTGGATCGGGATCCCGTATAAGGACAATCCAACAAAAAGTAAGACAAGAGCTTCTGGTATATGAACCAGGAAAAAATCCAGCGTGAACGGCAATTTGTACGGTTCCCCCTTTCCATAATGGTTGAACAGGAGATTGTTGGTGCTCATATAAGATTCATCTTTATCTTAAGAAAAAAGTCGAATATTGTAAATGTAAGCACTTCCAGTTTGTAATAGAATCGTTGGCGTATCGATGATTAGTTCGTTACAATAGTATACATACTAGATTTGACTTCGACTGCGAAGGAGATATTCATGAGAAAAACAAGAGTAAGTAATATAGTGGAACATTTTCAAATGAAAATCATAAGTGGTGAAGAAGGACTGGGGCGAGAGGTTGCTGTAACCGACTTGAGCCGCCCTGGATTACAATTGGCGGGATATTACTCACACTATCCTAGTGACCGCATTCAATTGTTCGGTTTGACGGAGATTACTTTCTTTCAGACGTTAAATCGTGAGGAGAAGCTTGAGAGACTCCACTTCTTGATGGACGATGAGACTCCTTGTTTTGTTGTGACCCGCAATCAGGAAGTTCCTCCAGAGGTGATTGAAGTATCCAACCAACGCAAAGTTCCGGTTATTCTCTCACCACTTTCAACAACCAGTCTGGTAGGCAAACTGACAAACTTTTTAGAAAACCGATTAGCGCCAACTGCCACCATGCACGGAGTATTAACCGATATTTACGGGGTAGGTGTCCTGATCCTTGGTTCTAGCGGAATTGGAAAAAGTGAGACCGCGTTGGAACTTGTCAAACGCGGACACAGACTAGTAGCCGACGATGCGGTCGAAATCCGACAAACACAAGAGGGGCAATTGATTGGATCTGCTCCCGATCTCATCCAACACCTGTTGGAAATTCGAGGCGTCGGCATCATTAACGTCATGACAATGTTTGGAGCAGGGGCGGTCCGTAACGTGAAAAATATCGCCTTGGTCGTACAGCTGGAGCTATGGGAGCAGCATAAGAACTATGAACGATTGGGATTGGATGAAGAGAAGATGAAGATCATGGATACGGAGATGCCTGTCATCACGGTACCAGTTCGTCCAGGCCGCAACTTGGCGGTCATCATTGAAGTGGCCGCGATGAATTTCCGTTTGAAACGAATGGGGTACAACGCCGCCGTGCACTTCTCCAAGCGCCTAACCGAAACTATTGAAGATCCCGAACCAGATATTTGATAGCAAAAGGAGTCCGCAACCATGCGACAAACAAAACGATATGAGGTTCATGGAGCGAACCCGTTGTGGCAGCTTTATCGGACAGTAAGTTTCTTCAAGGTTATGAAGAATTTTATCGTCATTCAGATCGCTCGATACACGCCCTTTCCTTCTTGGAAAAACTGGCTGTATCGCAACTTGCTCGGAATGGAAGTCGGTGAACAGACCGCTGTAGCCCTTATGGTCATGATGGACATCATGTTTCCAGAGCTGATTAAGATCGGAAAAAACTCCGTGATCGGATACAATACCACGATCCTCGCCCATGAGTATTTGGTCAATGAATACCGGCTGGGTGAGGTTAAGATCGGCAACGGCGTGTTGATTGGCGCCAATAGTACGATCCTGCCAGGAGTTGTCATTGAGGATGGGGCCGTGATCGCCGCGGGAACGGTTGTCCATAAGAACGTCCCAGCCGGAGCGTTTGTAGGAGGCAATCCTATGCAATTGATCCGAGAGTCGATACGAGAAGAAATCGAAGTCTGATGCTTTTTTTAAGCGTCAGGCTTTTTTCATAATATCGGAATGTTAATTGCTTTACATAGGTAAAGTAACTAAACATTCCTTTCATTCGCGTAAGCCCGCTCAAGAAAAGACTTCGTCCGCTCGCCCCCTCTCATCGGGGGGGGGGCGAAACACCGCTCATTTTAAGTGAAAGCAAGCGGATTGAACGCAGGAAGGAAAAGAGTCGGCATTCTTTACATCAGACTGATAAACTAAGTGATTTTCTTGTCGACTCCCTTCCGGAGTGAACGGAGCGGACAGCTGATGCTACACGCGAGCTTAAACAGAGCATAGAGGGACGAAGTTTTTTCTATTTTGAGAGATTTGTAACATTTTGTAGACAGGGGTGTTGCTCTGGAATAATCTGCCTTATAATAGGGTATAAACTGTTTTTTACAATTAATATTAAAAATCCCAAGATTGACGAACTTGTGTTGAGTCATCAGAGGGAAGGGAGAGAGGATATTTTGTTTAAAAAGGCAGCCAAGAGCATAATGGCGTTGCTTCTGCTGGTCACGGCAGCTTGTCCAACTTTAGTGGGGGCTGAAGAACAAGGATTGCCGCAACAGTCGCAAACGGTACAGGTGCAAGCGGAGCAAACTCCACAGGGACAAGCTCCTGCGGCACAAGAACAGTTGATCACCAAACCAACCATCCAAGTGGCTGCGGTTGATCGAATTTCGAAGAAATACCGCAACGGAGCAACCGCTCTTAAAAGCGTGGAAGTAACCATACAACATGAAGGAGCGTTC
The DNA here is from genome assembly GCF_050113715.1 of Brevibacillus ginsengisoli. NCBI lineage: Bacteria > Bacillati > Bacillota > Bacilli > Caryophanales > Paenibacillaceae > Brevibacillus > Brevibacillus ginsengisoli. The sequence continues at coordinate 16,260 of NZ_JBNJQR010000004.1, read as the reverse complement.
ACCTATTCAATCGACTGGGTTCAAGACACCCCTTACGGCGAACCTTCTCATCTGGAGGAAAAAATCGAATCGCAAACTTCCCAAAAGCCTGTAACGGTTACGCTGGAAGGGAATGAGACAGGTACTCCAGTGAAATATCACATCACGGCGACACCTGAGGGAAAAGATGAATCCTATCAGGCTAGTTTTGATATTGTGGTGGATTTGCCTGATAAGGGTGTGGAGAAGAAGCAGGCTTTGGCTGTGGTGGCCGAGGAGGATATGGTAAATATAAGTACCCCGGCGAAGGATACTACAGATGTTGATTTGAATACCAATGTGGTATTGACGATACCTAATACGGCTAAGCTTGCAAGTAGCGATCCAATTACACCTGGAAGCTTAAGCTTATTAGAAATGAAAATTACGAGAGATCCAGATAGTCAACAAAAAGTAGACACACCATTTCAAGCAACATTAAGTAGTGACGGCAGTAAAATTACTCTTACACCGACGGTTCCGCTAGCCGGTTCAACTACTTACCAAGTAGATTTTCCAGAAGCGAAATTACTCAATCCAGCTACGAAAAATTTGAACAAAGCATTTTCTTCAAGATTTACTACTAAATCAGATGTAGTTCCACCTGATGTAACCTTTACTCCAGCGAATATGAAGACTGGAGTTGATCGAACAAGCAAACTTTTCGTTAGTTTTAGTGAACCTATTTATTGTGTAAAAGAACCGAATCCTCTGACACCAGTATCTTCTAATAATATTAATAGCTTGGGGTTAGTTCAATTACTAGATAGTAGCGGTTCGCAAGTTCAAGTATCGTTAGACTATGATTCTAACAAAAATACGATAAGCATTACCCCAAAAAATGAGCTTTTCCCAGGTCAGAACTACAAAATATCGGTTGTGGGTGACTTAGTACAAGACTTTAATGGAAATAAGGTTGCTGCGGCAATAGCCACGTTCCAAACGGCAGAAGACAAAACAGCTCCCTTAGGAAAGCTTACGAACACCATACCAGTCGACCTAACCAGTAACCTGACCATTGCCTTTGAGGAGTTAATGTATCAAGCAGGTGAAGGGGCAAACGTTCCGACGCCAACTTCTTTAGCGTCGACCTATAAGCTTACCTATGGAAGCAATCAGACTGTAACCAGTACAGCAAGCTATGATGCAGCAACACGAACCATCACGATTGATCCAACACAGGATTTGGCACCAAATACAACCTACACCCTAACGTTATTACCCAATCAGTTGAAGGATATTGGTGGGAATGTGATTGGAGGTCAAGGCCAAACCTTCACATTTACAACCAAAGCAGACACAGTACCACCAACGACAACCATTAGCCTAACTTCGTCTACCCAGTCACCCAACGTGGCATTGGACACGAACATCGACATTGATTTTAACAAGAATGTCACCCAGCAGAGCAACGTTGTAGTCACGGTGAAGAACAACGCCACCAATGCCAATATCACGTATACAACGACTTGGCCTACTGCTAATCGAAAGATGCGACTAGATCCAACGGTTGATTTGGACCCGAACACCAGCTATACAGTAACTGTTCCAGCAGGATTGGTAAAAGACGCAAGCGGCAATCCAAATGGACAGACTACTTTATCTTTTACAACAACAGCAACAGACTCTCGTGCCATTACACAAACCTTCTATCCAGCGAACAACGCAACAAATGTTTCACCGGATGCCGTGTTGAGTATTACGTTCAACAAGTCCATCACTGCAACAACCGGAACGGTTATGCAAGGAGCCAACCCGAATACCAAATTTATTCTGCGACGTTCCGTGGATAAAGTTGCAGTGCCGACTACGCTTTCTTATGACGCGGTCCAACGCAAAATGTCCATCACTCCAACCGTCGACTTGCTCAGCAACTTCAAATATGAATTGGTGCTTCAACCTTCTGCTGTTCAAGATAGCTTGAACAATGTGAATGGAGCCGATGCTGTTACGTTCACTACGGCAATGGATATTGGCAACCCAACTGCTAGCTATTATCCATACAATGCTCAAAATAACTTCCCGATAGACGCCAACTTGAGAATCACCTTCAACAAAAACGTCTACTACAGCGGAAGTGCCATCACATCTGTCAATGCGCCAAACACATTTACATTGCGAGACAACAGTACAGGAACAATTGTCAGTTTACTCACAGCAACCTATTATTCAACAACCAGAGAATTGACGATTCATCCGACGCAGAATTTGAAAGGCAACACATCCTATACCCTCTCAATCAATTCGCTGGTACAGGATTCAGCCGGTCGAAGTGTAACTCCAGCTGCCGTAACCTTTACGACAGCAGCAGATACCAATCAGCCGACGGTCTTTGTCAATCCGAGCAACAATAGTTCTGGGGTTCTGTTGAATTCCAATATTACGATTACTTTTTCCAAGCCGGTTACCTTGCTGACAAGCAGCTACCCGAGCTATATCTCCATCCGTGACAACGTTCAGAATACGAACGTGGCATTCACAGCTACATGGGTGCCAGGAACACAATCAATCGTAGTTGACCCGATTTCCGATCTATTACCGAACCGACTCTATACGGTTACGGTACTTCCGGGATTGGTCAAAGATAACTCGAACCTGCTGAATGCGACTGGATATTCTTACTTCTACACGCAAGCGGATTCCCTACCACCTTCTTTTACATCGATTCCGTCTGCAGGAGCAAGAAATGTCTCGCTTACCGATAATTTGAGTGTCACAGTTAGTGAACCGTTCACCCTGTACAATGGAGCAGAAGTGACATCGCAAAATGTAGGAACGTTTGTTTCTCTCGTAGATAGTCGCGGAAAAGTTGTTCCTACAACGGCTACCTATAATGCGAGCACTCGTACCATTACGATTGATCCTACCCCGATTCTTCGTTCCAACGAAGACTACCGGATTGTGATTGACGCGTACAAGATTAAGGATATGGCTGGCAACGGCAATTACAGCTATAGTGCTAGCTTCCATACCGTTTATTACGGGACGCTTTATGTGAGTGCTGATGTTACTAATGGTCAAACGAATGTGTCCACTAACCGTTCATTCCTGATCTCGTTTAGTGACTACGTATATTTGGCGAATGGAACACCTCTCACTAATTCTAACGTGGGGAGATTGGTGAAGTTTACGGACGACCGCGGTAAGAACGTGCCATTTACAGCCGCATGGGATGACGACAATCTAGCCATTACCATATCACCAAAGGTCAAATTGGATTCGGCTACCCGTTACGATCTCAAAATGGATGCTGGACTCGTTCAAAACGGAGGAGGGGCCAAAAACCCGGCGCTTTCCGTCTCCTTTACAACAACGCTGAAGGAGGGAGATTTACCAACTGTAGATTCTTCACCCGAGAATGGCGAAGAGGATGTGCCGCTGGATACCGACATTTACCTGCAGTTTAGCGAACCCATTCTGTTGGCGAATGGAAGCAAATTGACCAATAGTAATGCTAGTTCGCTGGTACAGTTGAAGGAGAGCGGCGGAGACGCGGTTTCTTATCAGGCAGAATGGGATGAAGGGAATGCCATCCTGACGTTAAAACCTACTTATGCTTTGAAAAAGAATGAATCGTATACGATTTATCTGCCAGCTGGTTTGGTTCGCGACTTGTCAAACAACCCGGTTCCAGCCTATACATCGAATTTTTACACCAGCAGAGACCGGAATTTGGTAAAGGTTACAACAACACCAGCCAATGGCGAGAAAAATGTCCCGTTGGATAAGACTTTGAAGGTTACTTTTGGAGATTCTGTCACGTTGAAGAATAAAGACAAGATCACAAACTATAATCTTGGAACGATTATTGGTTTGTATGACGAAGATCGGAAGCCAGTGAATGTAACTTTCACATGGAGTGACAAAGACAGAACCGCACAAATCAAACCAGCGGCTCCATTAAAAAGAGGAGCCACCTACACGCTGGTTGTTCAAGGAAACTCTGTCTTTACAAGCTCGAAGAAAACGAATGCGGGGACAAACGTTACGTTTACGACGAGCCAGAAAACAACGCCACCAACGATCAAGAGTAATCCAAAAGATGGTGACAAGAACGTCAATATTCGCCAAAATATCGAGATTACGTTTGGTGAAAAGGTTACCCTAACGGACGGAACGGATATAACCAATGACAACGTAGCCTCACTGGTAAAATTGGTGGACGAGGATAACAAAACCGTAGCAAGCAAGGTTACCTGGAATGCCTCCACTCGCAAAATTACACTGGATCCGAAGCTCAATTTGAAGAAAAATAAGAGCTATTACATTTACTTACCAGCAGGAGTGGTAAGCGGTGTATCCGGTAATCTGAATGAGAATTATGCGGCAAAATTCAAGACTGCAAATAAATAGCGAAACGCTTAACAGACGTCGGGTCGATAGAACCGACGTCTGTTTTTTTAGAAGAGACCCGTTGACCTTGCACTTATTTAGTGTTACATTCTTACTAATCAAACGCTTTAGTTTATTAGCAGAGTAAAGCGCAGGAGGAAATCATATGACAAAGCCGTTGGTATTTGAAAAACCGCTGGGCATGCGGGATATCCTGCCTGAGTCGTTGGCCAAACAACGGCATCTGGAGTTGATTTTGCGGAATTGTATTGAAAAGTGGGGGTATGACGAGATTTCGACCCCATCCTTGGAATACTACGATACGGTTGGCGCTGCCAGTGCAACATTAACGGATCGGATGTTTAAGCTGTTGGACAAACAAGGACATACGGTGGTGCTACGACCGGATTTAACCACACCGATTGCTCGAGTTGTTTCGTCTTTATATAAAGAAGTGCCGTATCCAATTCGACTGTTTTATCAGGCTAATGTCTTTCGGGCACAGGAGAAGGAAGCGGGCCGAAATGCGGAGTTTCATCAAACAGGCATTGAACTGATCGGTGACGTCTCCGTTGATGCGGATGCGGAAGCGATTGCTCTAGCGATCTCTTGCTTGCAACAGGTAGGAGTCTCCTCTTTTAAAATCGCTGTGGGTCATGTCGATTTTGTAGACGGGTTGCTGGAAGAGATTATTCCTGATCAGGATGTGCATGCGCAATTTCGCCGCTTTTTGCACGATCGAGATTATGTAGGTTATCGGCAGCTGATTGATACCCTGCAATTAACAGAGCAAGATCGCTACCGGCTGCATGCTTTACTCCGATTGCGTGGAGGCAAGGCCAAAATTACAGAAGCTTATGAATTGACCGTAAATGGAAAGGCGCGCAAAGCGATTCAAACTATCGCGACACTTTGGGAAATTCTTGAGTCCTACGGAGTAACGGAGTGTGTCCTGCTTGATTTTAATCTAATCAGCAATCTGGATTATTACACGGGGGTCGTGTTTGAAGGGTATGCCGCGGACTTGGGCTCTCCTCTTGTGGGCGGGGGAAGGTATGACCGCCTGTTGGAGCAGTTTGGTCGTCCGGCGGCCGCAACCGGCTTTGCGATCAAAATGGATCGACTGATGCAAGTCACTTCAGCAAAGCCGGTGAAACAGCCTGCTCGTACCGCTATTTTTTATTCCGGTTCCAGACGAGAAGAAGCGATTGCAGAGGCAACTCGGCTGCGGGAATCGGGTAACCAGGTGATGATTCATCTCTTGGAGGATGTTTCCATGCTTGATCAATGGAGAGATCGTCCAGACTACAAAGTCATTTGGCTGGAAGAAGAGGGGAATTAGCATGCAACGGGATACGAATATGCAGAAGCTCACGATTGCGATGCCCAAGGGAAGGATTTTTGAAGAGGCGCTTGTTTTCCTTCAGCAGGCGGGTCTTACCGTTACTTCGGATCTCAAGGATTCACGCAAGCTGATCATTCCGGTAGAGGGTAGCCAGCTCGAATTTATTTTAGCCAAGCCGACAGATGTACCGACCTACGTCGAATATGGAGTGGCGGATGTAGGAGTAGTTGGGAAGGATGTTTTGCTGGAAGAAGAGCGGGATGTATACGAACTTCTTGATTTACAGATCGGATATTGTCGGATGGCTGTTGCGGGGATGCCGGACTGGAGCCCGCAGGAAGCGCCGCGTGTGGCGACCAAGTACCCTCGGATTGCTTCCCGTTACTTTAGAGAGCAGGGACAACAGGTAGAAGTCATCAAATTGAATGGTTCGGTAGAGTTAGCCCCTTTGATTGGATTGGCTGACCGAATTGTGGATATCGTCTCAACCGGACAAACACTCAGAGAGAATGGTCTGGTTGAACTGGAGCATATTTGCGAAATTACGACTCGCTTAATCGCGAATCGGGCAAGTTACCGAATGAAGAGTGAGGCGGTTGATGATGTTGCGAACAAGTTTTTGCAGGTGATCCCCAATCAGGCGAAAAGGTAACGGAAGGAGAGGTTCGAAACACATGATGAAAATCGTAGAGGCACGCAACTTTGATACCAGACGAAGCATTGAAGCGGGGACGACAGCCCAGCAGGAAGCGGTCAAATCCATTTTGCAAAAGGTCAAAGCTGAGGGCGATGCTGCCGTTCGATTCTATACAGAGAAGTTTGATCGGGTCTCATTGCCAGACTATCGCGTAAGTCAGGAAGAATTCGAAGAGGCATTGGCCAAGATTGATCCGGTTGTTCGAGAAGCGTTAGAGGAAGCGGCCGCCAACATTCGTGACTACCACGAGCGTCAAGTCCGTCAATCCTGGTTTACCACCAAAGAATCAGGTACACTGCTCGGGCAAATCATTCGACCGCTGAAACGTGTGGGACTTTATGTTCCGGGTGGCACAGCAGCATATCCTTCCTCGGTGTTGATGAATGCAATTCCTGCTCGGGTGGCAGGAGTGAAGCAAATTGCCATCGTCTCTCCTCCGGGTGAAGATGGGAAGCTGAATCTGGCTATTTTGGTTGCGGCGAGCATTGCTGGGGTGGATGAAGTGTACAAGGTAGGTGGAGCACAAGCAATCGCTGCCCTTACCTACGGAACCAATACAATTGAGCCTGTTGATAAAATTGTCGGGCCGGGCAACATCTATGTAGCGTTAGCCAAGCGAGAAGTGTATGGACTGGTGGATATCGACATGGTCGCAGGTCCGAGTGAGATTGTTGTCCTTGCCGATGATACGGCAAAGCCTCGTTATATCGCGGCAGACCTTTTATCGCAAGCGGAGCATGATGCGATGGCTTCAGCCGTATTAGTTACTCCTTCCCGGGAATTAGCCGAAGCAGTTTCCCAAGAGGTAGAGCGTCAATTGGCAGAGCTTCCTCGCCGAGAAATTGCGGAGGCGTCCATTCGGGATTATGGAGCAATTTGTATCGTGCGTGATCTGGAGGAAGGCTTTGAGGTAGTGAACCGCCTGGCGCCAGAGCATTTGGAGTTAATGATATCGAATCCGTTTGAACAGCTGGGAAAAGTGGAGAATGCCGGAGCGATTTTCCTGGGAGCCTTTAGCTCGGAGCCAGTAGGCGACTATTTTGCAGGTCCCAATCATGTGCTTCCAACGAATGGTACAGCTCGTTTTTCTTCACCGTTATCGGTCGATGATTTTATCAAGAAATCGAGTGTTATTTCCTATAGTAAGCAAGACCTCTTGGCGAATGGAGACCAAATCGTTCGTTTAGCTAATCAAGAGGGACTTCAAGCGCATGCGAAAGCTATTCAGGTGCGGCTTGATGATAAATAAAGAGGCGATAGGAGAGTGAAACCATCCATGGATCAGCAACAGCAATCTCGCATTTCACGGATTGAACGTAAAACAAACGAAACCAATATTCAATTGGAATTCACGGTAGATGGCGAGGGAATCAGCCAACTCGACACCGGTGTGCCTTTTCTCAGCCATATGCTTGATTTGTTCACCAAGCACGGACATTTTAACCTGAGTGTGCAAGCTCAAGGAGATATTGAGATCGATTACCACCATACAGTTGAAGATATTGCGATCTGTCTGGGGCATGCTCTTCGCGAAGCGCTGGGCGATAAAAAAGGCATCAAGCGTTACGGAAATGCCTTTGTTCCGATGGATGAATCACTTGCTCAGGTCGTCATCGATTTGAGTAACCGCCCTCACTTGGAGTATCGCGCCGCGTATCCTTCCAATCAGGTGGGGCAATTCCCGACCGAACTGGTTCACGAGTTTCTGTGGAAGCTTGCTCTGGAAGCGCGGATGAACCTCCACGTCATTTTGCACTATGGACAGAACACGCATCACATGATCGAAGCGATTTTCAAAGCGCTGGGCAGAGCGCTAGATGAAGCGACATCCATTGATCCGCGAGTAAAAGGAGTACCATCAACGAAGGGAATGTTGTAGATGATTGGGGTCATCGATTATGGCATGGGCAACCTGTACAGCCTGGGAAAAGCCCTGGAACGACTGGGATATTCCTATGAATTTGTTTCCGTGCCGGAACAATTGCAGACATACAAAGGGCTGATCCTGCCAGGTGTCGGAGCTTTCGGGGATGCTATGACGAACATTCGTGAACGTGGGCTGGATGAAGGCATTCGTACCTATGTAGCGAGTGGTCGACCGATCCTCGGCATCTGTTTAGGAATGCAGCTATTGTTTAGTCGAAGTGAAGAACATGGTAGTCACCAAGGACTGGATTTACTGCCTGGTGAAGTGATTCGCTTTCAGGGAGATTACAAAATCCCGCATATGGGCTGGAATCAATTGAAGCTTGCTGCGCCATCTCACGCACTCTTGGAAGGTGTTTCGACGGAAGATTATGTTTATTTTGTCCACTCCTTTCATGTACGTGTAAAGAATGCCACTGATTTATTAGCGACAACCGATTACTATGGCAACGTCACAGCAATCGTAGGACGAGACCAAATCTACGGCATGCAATTCCACCCGGAGAAAAGCGGGGATACGGGAATGCGCCTGCTGCAGAATTTCGCCAAACAATGTGAGGGGGGAATCCAATGAGCTTTACCATTTATCCGGCAATAGACATTCGTGGTGGTAAATGCGTGCGCCTTTTTCAGGGTGATTACGCTCAGGAGACCGTGTACGGCGATTCACCTGTTGATATAGCAAAAGAATGGGTACTGAAAGGGGCGACTTGGCTGCACCTTGTCGATCTGGATGGCGCCAAAGAAGGAAAGCCCGTGAATGGTGAGCTGATTCGGGCTATTGCTCGTGAAGTGAATGTTCCCGTACAGATCGGGGGCGGAATTCGTACAGAGGCGGATGTGGTCGCTTATTTGGACGGTGGTGTGCAACGCGTCATCCTTGGAACGGCGGCGATTGAAGACCGAGCGTTTACCGAGCGGATTCTTAGTCGATATGGAGAAAGAGTAGCGATCGGGCTGGATTGTCGCGGAGGCTATGTTGCGACTCGAGGATGGCTGACGACAACAGACGTGCAGGCGGTTGATCTGGCGAATGAATTAGTGGAATTAGGTGCCCAAACCTTCATCTATACAGATATCTCAAGAGATGGAACGTTGACTGGACCGAATGTAGACGAAATTGTTGGCTTGGCCCGAGCAACCGGCAAGCAGGTAATTGCCTCAGGTGGTGTCAGCGTCGGGGATGATTTGCTCGCGCTTGCTCGTTACGCTTCCGAGGGAATCGGCGGAGCGATCGTCGGGAAAGCGCTGTATACAGGTGCGGTTGATCTAGCAGCCAGCTTGAAGCAAGTCGAGGAGGTTCTATAAGATGCTCACCAAAAGAATTATCCCCTGCTTGGACGTCAAAGAAGGTCGGGTTGTAAAGGGTGTGCAATTTCTTGGCTTGCGCGACGCCGGCGATCCGGTAGAACTAGCGACCAAGTACAGCCAGGAGGGTGCGGATGAACTCGTTTTTCTCGATATCTCGGCCTCTCATGAAGGTCGACAAACGATGGTTGATGTCATAGAACGTACGGCGGCCAATATTACGATTCCGTTTACCGTTGGCGGCGGGATCAACAGTGTGGAGGATATGAAGCGAATCTTAAGAGCAGGCGCTGATAAAATCTCTCTGAACACTGCTGCAGTCCTTCGTCCAGAATTGATTCGTGAAGGAGCAACTGTGTTTGGCTCCCAGTGTATCGTAGTTGCTATTGATGCGAGAAGAGTTGCTGAGGGGCAATGGGAAGTGTATACCCACGGCGGACGAAACGCAACAGGACGGGACGTGATCGAATGGGCCCGTGAAGCGGAAGCGTTGGGAGCGGGAGAGTTGCTGCTTACCAGTATGGATGACGATGGAGAGAAAAAAGGCTTTGGAATCGAGCTTACTCGTCTTGTCTCGGAAGCGGTCAGAATTCCTGTTATCGCATCCGGCGGGGCGGGAGCTGCGGAGCATTTTGCCGAGGTTCTGACAGAAGGAAAAGCGGATGCCGCTTTGGCAGCTTCTATTTTTCATTATGATGAAACATCCATTCAGTCGGTTAAAAAGTTCTTAATTCAAGAGGGAGTGCTGGTTCGGCCATGAAAAACTTGATTCCGTGGGATGATCTCAAATTTTCAAAGAATGGTCTGATTCCGGCTATTGTGCAGGATTGGGCTAGTAAAGAAGTGCTGACTCTCGCTTATATGAACAAGGAATCGCTGGAGAAAACGATAGAGACAGAAGAAACCTGGTTCTGGAGTCGATCTCGCCAGGAACTGTGGCATAAAGGAGCAACCTCTGGCAATATACAGCGGGTCAAATCCATCCAATACGACTGTGATGGCGACGCTTTGGTTGTACAAGTCATTCCGGCGGGTCCTGCTTGCCATAACGGAACGTATTCTTGTTTTACGAAAGAATTTGGTCTAGAAACGGAATCTTCTGCCGTTGAGGATTCTTCTCACCAAGTGGATCCATCCAATCGATTTGCTATCTTAAGTGATCTCGAATCATTAATTGCCAAGCGAGAAGCGGAAATGCCAGAAGGCTCCTATACCACCTACTTGTTTGATAAAGGAATTGATAAGATTCTCAAAAAAGTAGGCGAAGAGGCCGCGGAAGTCATTATTGCCGCCAAGAATAGAAGTCATGAGGAGCTCCGCTATGAAGCGGCTGACCTGCTCTATCATTTGCTTGTTCTATTGCGGGAACAGAAGCTTCCATTCGACCATGTTTTAGCCGAGCTGCAAAAAAGAAGATAAATTAAATACAGAAGAACAAGCTGAATGATCGTGTGATTTCATGGAGCGGATAACCGCTCTTTTTTGTTGTCTACTATTTTCAACTGTGAGCCTCACAAAATTGTAAGAACTGATGTGCGAATCGCTGTTTTGGGGAATAGCATGAATCTTGCATAATAGAATGGTTAGGGCGGATTGCTTCTTTTTCCTCCAACGTTAGGGGTATTAAGAGTTTGCCAGATCAAGGAGGGGAACCATGCAGAAATTAGAAGTGACCATCAACAAAACAAATGGATTACATGTCCGATTAGCTGCAGCGCTCATCGCCAAGTTGCAATCGTTAATTCAGAATACCGAGATGTTGAAAAAGATTTACGTCGATTTTCATGACAAAAAAATTCCGATAACCAGCCTGCTCATCCTTGTCTCCTTGAAGATACAAAAAGGCGAGAAAATCACGCTAAGATTTGAGGAGGATGTGGAACCTGGTGTTCTAGCGGAAATCAAACAGTTTATTGAAAATGGTGATCCTAACGAAACTCCGCACCAATCCCAGACCGATTGGCTTTTGATGGAGAACTCAGTCGCTGTTGAGGCGGTCTTATCCAGCCTTCCGAATGGCATTGTGGTCGTCAATAAAGAGAACATCATTACGTACGCAAATGAAGAAGCGATGATGCTATTAGAACTTGCCGATGATCAATTGTTGAATAAACGGGCGGATTTGGTGATCCCTCATTCCAGGCTGCACCAAGTGCTGGAAAGCGGAGAAAGCGAAATTGCGCGACGACAAAAAATTGGAAGCCGCATGATTCTGACCAGTCGTTCTCCAATTATCTACGATCACAAAATAGTCGGAGCGGTGGCCTTGTTTCAGGACATTTCCCTTAATGAAGAGCTCAGCAGGGAATTAAAAGAAGTGAAGTCTCTGAAAGAGCAGCTTGATCTTGTTCTTCATTCCGTGGAAGATCTGATCGCCCAGTCTGACAAGAATGGCCGCATTCTCTATGTGAATCCCAAAATGGACCATTTGCTAAACCAGTTACCTAAAAAGAATTCGGTGTCATCACTGGTAGGCAGAGAGATTTGGGAGAAGGTCCGGAAGTCGGGCCAAATGGTAAGCGAATTGATCCGTTTCGAGAAAGGATATCCGTATATCGCCAAGTTGAATCCGATCATCATCGAAGGAGAGTTCTGCGGAACCGTTTTAGCGATGAGCCCCTTGAACGAGGTAAAGTCGCTGTTGCAGCAGTTAGAAATTGCCGAAGAACGCACGAGATATTTGGAGCGGGAGTTGTCCAAGCATGAGGTTCTCAATGAAGCTTTTTCTCCGATTATCGGGAATAGCGAAGCGTTGATGGACAGCTTATTGATGGCGAATAAGGTAGCCAACACCGGTTCAACTGTTTTAATTACGGGAGAAAGCGGGACGGGAAAAGAGCTTGTAGCCAAAGCGATCCATGAAGCCAGTGGCAGGAAAGGCAGACCGTTTATCAGGGTCAATTGTGCCGCAATCCCAGCCAGCTTGATGGAAAGTGAGTTGTTTGGCCATGAGAAGGGAGCGTTTACCGGCGCTAATCAGCTGCGCAGGGGAAAATTTGAGCTGGCCCATACAGGAACGGTTTTTTTAGATGAGATTGGGGACCTAAGTTTCGATTTGCAAGCCAAAATATTGCGTGTCCTGCAGGAGAAGGAACTGGAGAGGATTGGCGGCAGTGATACCATCAGGCTCGATGTCCGAGTCGTAGCGGCAACTCATCAGGATCTGAAAAAAATGGTCGAGGACGGGCGTTTTCGAGAAGATTTGTTCTATCGGCTCAATGTCATTCCGGTGCATCTTCCTCCTCTTCGCAAGCGTAAGGCGGATATTCCCGTTCTGTTTGATTATTTTCGGGTCCAGTTCAACCAACGCATGGGAAAAAATATCAAGCACTTTGAAAACGGATTCATGGATGTGTTAATGGAATATCGCTGGCCCGGAAATATTCGAGAGTTCCAAAATATGATGGAACGAGTGATCAACCTTAGCGAAGGGGAGACTCTGTTCCTTCACGACTTACCTGAATATATCAGGAATTCATCGGTTTCTGGCGGTTCAACGGGAATCGAGTCCAAGCAGCTTTTGCGAGAAGGAGAAGTTCTGTCGATGGAGGAGTATGAAAAAGAGGTCATCAAACACGCGATTCAATATTACCCCAGCTTTAATATGGTAGGAAAAGCGTTAGGATTAACCCATAAGACGGTCGCCAGCAAAGTGAGGAAATACGGCCTTGAATCCTTCGTTGGTAAAAAGTATCAAGGTAATTGATATTTTTTACCCAACTGACATGCGTTACGAGCCGAAAAGCTGATAAATAGGCGGAATTGAAATTGGCATGGAACTTGCTCCTACATAATCATGTAAGCGAATACATTTGGTTGAGGAGGCTTTCCCAATGAAAAAATTAATCAATCGTCCTGATATGGTTGTGCGAGACATGCTTGACGGCATGGTACAAGCCCATCCCAAATTGCTCAAAAACGTGCCTGACACCACTGTGCTGGTTCGTGCCGATGCACCTGTGAAGGGGAAAGTGGCTTTGGTTAGTGGAGGCGGAAGCGGTCATGAACCTGCTCATGCCGGTTTCGTTGGAAAAGGAATGCTGGATGGAGCAGTTGCTGGCGAAGTATTTACTTCTCCAACTCCTGATCAGATTCTGGAGGGAATTAAAGCGGTCGACAGCGGTGAAGGGGTCCTCCTGATCATCAAAAACTACTCCGGTGACATCATGAACTTTGAGATGGCTGCTGAGTTGGCAGAAATGGAAGAAATCAAGGTAGCGAAAGTCGTTGTAAACGATGATGTGGCAGTAGAAAACAGCACCTATACAACCGGAAGACGAGGAATCGCCGGAACTGTATTCGTTCATAAGATTGCCGGGGCGCTTGCCGAAAAGGGAGCGTCGCTGGAAGAGGTCAAACAGACTGCAGAAAAAGTAATTGATAATGTGCGAAGCATGGGAATGTCCCTCAGCTCTTGCACCATTCCAGCCGTCGGGAAGCCGGGGTTTGAAATCGGGGAAAACCGGATGGAAATTGGTATGGGAATTCACGGGGAGCCTGGTATTCGCCAAACCGATATCGCAACGGCCGATGAAGTGGCAGAAATATTGGTAAATAACATATTGGAAGATATGAAGCTGGCATCGGGGGATCGAGTTGCCGTAATGATTAACGGTCTTGGCTCTACTCCACTGATGGAGCTGTACATTTTGAACAAGAAGGTTTCTGAAATGTTGCGGGATCTGGATATTTCTGTCCATGAGACCTTTGTAGGCGAATACATGACATCGCTGGAGATGGCAGGATGTTCCGTTTCTCTGTTGAAATTGGACGATCAATTGATTGAATTGCTGGATGCTCCTGCTGAAACATTGGGCTGGAAAAGAGGATAAGGAGGAGTTTCGGGTGACCATTCGGTTGGAAGATGTAGTGGAGTGGATTCGTCGTGCAAATGATTTGATTCAAGAGAATAAAGAATACTTGACGCAATTGGATCAGGCAATTGGCGATGGTGATCATGGAGTCAATATGTCTCGGGGATTTGCGGAAGTGCTGAAAAAAATGTCAGCGACAAGCTATCAGGATATCGGAGCGGTATTCCAGGATGTCGGAATGACCTTGCTTTCCAAAGTGGGGGGAGCTTCTGGACCGCTCTTCGGCACAGCTTTCATTAAAGCGGCCGGGTCGCTGAAAGGGAAGCAGGAAATGACGATTGAGGATTTTTCACAAGCGCTGCAGGAGGCTGTAGGCGGTATCAAGTTAAGAGGAAAAGCGCAAATCGGCGAAAAAACCATGCTTGATGTATGGGAGCCGGTCGTATCCTATATCGCAGAGCAAGGAAACGAAACCCTCTGGGATCACGTAAAGGAATTGTCTCACGAGCAAATGGAAAAAACGAAATCGCTGGAAGCCAAAAAGGGGCGTGCTTCCTTTCTCGGCAGTCGTTCAATCGGGCATCTGGATCCTGGGTCCGTGTCTTCCTACTATTTATTCGCAACGTTATGCATGACACTTGAGAAAGGAGAGGTAAAACCATGAGCTGCGTAGGTCTGGTACTCGTCTCACACAGCAAGGAGCTTACCCAAGGACTGCAAGAAATCCTCAAGCAGGTTCAACCACACGTTCCGGTTGCTATCGCCGGGGGCACGGAAGAAGGTGAGATCGGCACGAGTTCGGAGAAAATCAAAAATGCGATCGAATCTGTCTATTCGGATCATGGAGTTGTTATCTTCTTCGATCTAGGCAGTGCCTTGATTAATACTGAAATCGCCATTGAATGGCTGGAGGGCAAAAATAAGGTTGCCATTGCAGATGCTCCACTAGTGGAAGGAGCTTATGCGGCAATCGTGGAATCAGGCTGTGGAAGCTCATTGGAAGAAGTCCTTCAAGCAGCGCAAGAGGCTAAGACCATTCAGAAAATCTTATAGAGGAGTCCCCCATGAGAATCGAAAAGGAATTGATTGTCAAACGTCCAGACGGAATCCATGCCCGTCCAGCGAGTGAAATTGTCAAGCGGATGAAAGGGTTTGAGAGTTCGGTAGAAGTGAAATATAACAGCAGAATTATTAATGCGAAGAGCATTATCCAATTGATGAGTCTTGCCGTAAAACAGGGGGAGGCACTAACAGTAGTGATAGACGGTGCTGATGCCGAGGAAGCCTTGTCCAGTTTGGAGGAAATCCTTTGCGAGAACGCAGAGTAATGGTTTAAGCTTTATTTTCTTCATTGAATAGTAATTGAAGCAAGATAAGAATTAGGTTAAGTAACGAATAAGTGATAAAAGTCTGGTTTTGTTACTTGCAAAAGGGTTCTCATTTAGGTGAGAGCCCTTATTTATGAATCAATTAATTTATTTTTAGTTTTCTATTGACTCTCGAGAGATTAATGTGATAGATTATTAAAGTCGCCGCTGAGACAAGCGGTTGAAACAAAAAAAGTTAAGTGATTAATAAACAACTTATCGTAAAAAAACGCTTGACTTTGATAGAATGAACGTGCTAAGATAGACAGCGTTCGACAAAATGCTCTTTGAAAACTGAACAATAAACGTTTAGTGAAACAAACACTAGCCAAGCAAAATGTTTTGAAGTTTAGTATCAACTCAACTTTATTGGAGAGTTTGATCCTGGCTCAGGACGAACGCTGGCGGCGTGCCTAATACATGCAAGTCGAGCGAGGGTCTTCGGACCCTAGC